>NZ_JBHTGW010000009.1:0-228566 GCF_042675325.1 Ramlibacter sp. GCM10027632
GCGGCAGGCCGCGGCCACCGGCTGGGGCGCGGCCGGCGCCAGGGGCGGCCAGCCGGCGCCCGTGGCGACGAACACGCCCGCGGCGGCAGCGGCCAGCCCCAGCAGGGCCAGCGCCATCGGCGACACGCGCCGCGAGCCGGCCGCCGGCTGGGGCAGGTGCACGGGCTGGGTGATGGGGGCCTGGCGCGGCACGGCCACCGGGGCCGCGGCCGGTGAGGTGGGCGGCGGCGCATCCACCGCCTCGATCCCGTCCGCCCTCAGGCCGGCCCGCGCCGCAGCCGCCGCTGCGGGCGCATGGCCCAGCTTGCGCAGGAGGGTGTGGCCGGTGTGGGCCTTGATGCGGTCGTTGTAGAAGCGGCCCTGGCCGGCGCCTTCCAGCTCCTCGAGCTGGGCGGGCGAGAGCGAGTTGCGGCGGGCGAAGTTGACGCGCTCGAGGCCGGATGCCTCGCGCAGCCGGCGCAGCAGCTGCGCGTCATCGTCGGTCCAGCGAAGGCTCATGCGGGTCGTGCGTGGTGGCGGGATTCGAGGCCCGCGGGGCGGGCGGCGGCATCCGCGGAGTCTAGCCGCTAACCCGGGCCCTGCGATACCTCCTGAATGGGATACCGGGAAACCCGGGGCCCGCCTGGTTCCTCAGCCCGCCCGACCGAGCATGGCCTGGAGCAGCACGTTGCAGCCGGCCTCGACGTCGGCGGGAGCGGCGTCCTCGATCTCGTTGTGGCTGATGCCGCCCTTGCAGGGGATGAAGACCATCCCCGCCGGCGCCAGCGTGGCGGCGTAGATCGCGTCATGGCCCGCGCCGGAGATCGCGGGCATGTGCGAGTACCCCAGGCGCGCCGCGGCATCGGCCACCGCCTGCACGCAGCCCGCGTCGAAGCGCAGGGCGGGGTAGCTGGAGACCTGCTCGATCACGATCTCCAGGCCGGCCTGCACCGACAGCCGCCGGGCGAAGGCCTTCACCTCCTCGGCCTGCCGCTCCACCGCCTCGTCCGAGGCGTTGCGCAGGTCGATGGAGAACTTCACCCGGCCCGGGATCACGTTGCGGCTGTTCGGGTGCACCTGCACCATGCCCACCGTGCCGCGGCCGTGCGGGCCGTGGCGATGGGCCGAGGCCACCACCTCCTGCATCAACTGCGCGGCGACCTGCAGCGCGTCGCGCCGCAGGTGCATGGGCGTGGGGCCGGCGTGGGCCTCCATGCCCGTGACGGTGCAGTCGAACCAGCGGATGCCCAGCACGCCCTCGACCACGCCGATGGTCACGCCCGCATCCTCCAGCACCGGGCCCTGCTCGATGTGGGCCTCGAAGTAGGCCCCGACCGGGTGCCGGCCCGGTTCCTCCTCGCCGATGTAGCCGATGCGCGCGAGCTCCTCGCGCACCGTACGGCCCTCGGCGTCGGTGGCGGCGTAGGCGTGCGCCAGGCTGAAGGCGCCGGCGAACACGCCCGACCCCATCATCACCGGCACGAAGCGCGAGCCCTCCTCGTTGGTCCACACCGCCACCTCGATCGGCGCCTCGGTCTCGATGCCGTGGTCGTTGAGCGTGCGCACCACCTCCAGGCCGGCGAGCACGCCGTAGTTGCCGTCGAACTTGCCGCCGGTGGGCTGGGTGTCGATGTGGCTGCCCGTCATCACCGGCGGCAGCGCGGGGTTGCGGCCAGGGCGGCGCATGAAGATGTTGCCGATGCGGTCCACCGTCACCGTCAGGCCGGCCTCGCGGGCCCAGCGGGTGACGAGGTCGCGGCCCTGCCGGTCGAGGTCGGTGAGGGCCAGGCGGCAGACGCCGCCCTTGGGCGTGGCGCCGATGCGCGCCAGCGCCATCAGGGACTGCCAGAGTCGCTCGCCGTTGACGCGCAGGCGGGAGGGGTCGGAGGTCATGGTCATGGAGTCGAGGTTTCGGACGGGGACGCCGGGCTGGCGTCGAACTTGCTGCAAGCGGGGCGATGAACGAGCTGAACCTGCAACCCCTCACCCCCGCGGCCTTCGCCCCTTACGGCGAGGTGCTGGACCTGGAGGCGCCCGCGGCGCGCACCATCAATGGCGGCACCAGCGGCCGCGCCGACCTGCCCGCCGGCCTGGACCTGGCGCGCGAGGGCGGCCGGCCGGTGCTGGCCGTCTTCCACGCCCGCGCCCAGGCCGCGCGCGGGCCCTGGCACCTGCTGGAGCGGCACCGCCTGGGCAGCCAGACCTTCGTGCCGCTGGACGGCACGCCCTGGGTGCTGCTGGTGGCCGCGGCCGGTGACACGCCCCGCCCCGGCACGCTGGCGGCCTTCGCGGCCGGCCCGCGCCAGGGCGTGACGCTGCGCGCCGGCACCTGGCACCACCCGCTGATCGCGCTGCGCGCCGGCCGCTTCCTGGTGCTGGAGCGCGGCGCCGCCGCGCAGGACTGCGAGGTCGTGAGGCTGGAGGTGCGGGTCCATGGCGCAGGCTGATCGCGCGGGCGCTCAGGCAGCGGCGATGCGCTCGGCCAGCGCCACCAGGCTGCGGTCGCTGCCGGCGGGGCCCAGCAGCGACAGGCCCAGCGGCGCGCCCGCGCGCGAGGCCAGGGGCAGGGACAGCTGCGGGAAGCCGGCCAGGCCGGCCACGCACAGCAGGCGGATCGCGCGGTTGCGGTAGTCCTCCAGCGCCGCCTCGGGCTCGCTCGCCAGCGGCGCGATGTCGGGCATGGTGGGCAGCACCAGCACGCCGTCCTCGCCGAGCAGGTCGGCGAGGTGGGCGCGGAAGCGGTCGCGGAAGGCGCGGGCGGTGGCGGCCTGCGCGTCGGTCACCTGCGCCGACCACTCGAAGCGCTGCGCCACGCCCGGGCCCAGCGGCGGCTGGAAGCGGGCGAGGAAGCCGCCATCCACCTTCCAGGCCTCGTGGCCCTGGAGGTAGCGGAAATTCCAGTACATGGCGTCGAAGCCCTCGAGCACGACCTGCGCCGGCGCGGCGGGGCCGAGCGCGGCCTCGACGCGGGCGCGGGCCGGCGCGAACGCGTCCAGGGCCGCAGCGGTGGGCTGGGCCCACAGGTCGGTGGGGGCCAGCAGGCGCACCCGCGCGGGCAGCGGCTTCGCGTCGGCGCCGAGCAGGACGTCGGCGACGCGGGCGAAGGTTGGGACGTCGCGGGCGAACCAGCCGCAGGTGTCGAGGCTGGGCGCGAGGTCCAGCGCGCCGGCCAGGCTCACCCGGCCGTGGGTGGGGCGCAGGCCCACCAGGCCGCAGTGGCTGGCGGGGGCGCGCACCGAGCCGCCGGTGTCGGTGCCCAGGGCGAAGTCGCACAGGCCATGGGAGACCGCGGCGGCGGAGCCCGAGGAGGAGCCGCCTGCGATGCGGTCCGGCGCGGCGCCATTGACCGGGCTGCCGAAGTGCGCGTTCTGGCCGTTCATGGAGAAGGCCAGTTCGTCGGTGATCGTCTTGCCGGCAAAGCGCGCGCCGGCGTCCAGCAGCGCCTGCACCGTGGGCGCGGTGCGCGCCTGCACCCCCAGCAGCGCCAGCATCAGGGGCTGGCCGCCGCTGGTGGGGTAGCCGGCGACATGGAACAGGTCCTTCACCCCGAAGGACAGGCCGGCCAGCGGGCCGGTGGCGGCATGGGGCACCGGCGCGGCCGGGTAGGGCATGAAGGCGCGGGCGGGGTCGTGCAGGATGTCGGTGTGCAGGTTCATCGGGAGTGGGTCCAGGGGGCGGGCGGCCGTCAGGCCGCCTGGGGGGAGGGAGCCGGGGCGGGAGCGGGCGCGGGCGCGGTGTCGGCCACCCGCAGGCAGCGCACGCTGTGGCCCGCGTCGAGCAGGGTCGGCCCGGGGCGGGTGGCCAGGCAGTCGGCCTGCGCCATCGCGCAGCGCTCGGCGAAGGCGCAGCCCGCGGGCAGGGCGGTGAGGTCGGGCGGCGAGCCGGCGATGGTCTGCAGGCGCTGGCCCTTGGCCAGGGCGCCATGCGCGCGGCTTCGCAGCAGGGCCTGGGTGTAGGGGTGGCGCGGCGCGCGCAGCAGGGTGCGCGCCGGGCCTTCCTCGACGATCCGCCCCGCATACATCACCGCGATGCGGTCCGCCACTTCCACCGCGGCGCCGATGTCGTGCGTGACGAAGACCACCGACAGCCCCAGCTCCCGCTGCAGCTCCCGCAGCAGCAGCAGGATCTGGATCTGCACCGTCGCATCGAGCGCGGTGGTGGGCTCGTCCGCGAGCAGCAGCTGCGGCCGGCAGGCCAGGGCGAGGGCGATCATGGCGCGCTGGCGCATGCCGCCGGACATCTCGTGCGGGTAGGCCGCCAGGCGCCGCTGCGGGCTGGGGATGCGCACGCGCTCGAACAGCGCCAGCGCCCGCTCCTGCGCCTCGGCGGGCGAGACCGCCTCGTGCCGGCGGATCGCCTCCGTGATCTGCCGGCCCACCGGGTACACCGGGTCCATCGCCAGCAGCGGCTCCTGGAACACCATGGCGGCCACCTTGCCGCGGTAGGCGGCCAGCTCGCCGCGCGCCATCGCCAGCACGTCCTGCCCGCCCACCCGCACCCGGCCCTCCAGGCGCGTGCGGTCCTCGGGGTGCAGGCGCAGCAGGCTGCGCAGGGTCACGCTCTTGCCGGAGCCGGACTCGCCGATCAGGGCGACCACCTCGCCGCGGCGCACCTGCAGGTCCACGCCGCTGACGGCCTCCACCGGCCGGGGGCCGCCGGTGAAGGTCACGTGCAGCTGGCGGATGTCGACGAAGGGTTCGGTCATGCGGCCTCCTGGAGGGGCAGGGCTTCGGGCGCCAGCGCGTGGCCGCTGCCGGCCACGTGCATCCAGCACGCGACCTGCTGGCCGCGGGGGCCGGCGGCCAGCACGGGCATGCGCTCGCTGCACACCGCCTGCGCGTGCGGGCAGCGGGTGTGGAAGCGGCAGCCCGGGGGCGGGTTGATCGGGTTGGGCGGATCGCCGGCCAGCGGCGGCTCCTCGGTGCGCGCGTCCGGGTCCATCGACGGCACGGACGACAGCAGCGCCCGGGTGTAAGGGTGGGCCGGCGACTCGAACAGCGTCTCGCTGTCGCCGATTTCCACCACCTGGCCCAGGTACATCACCATCACGCGGTCGCTCATGTAGCGAACCACGTTCAGGTCGTGGCTGATGAAGACGTAGGTCAGGTTGAACTCGTCCTTCAGGTCCAGCAGCAGGTTCAGCACCTGCGCCTCGACCGACTTGTCCAACGCCGATACCGCCTCGTCCAGGATGATCAGCCGCGACTGCAGTGCCAGTGCGCGGGCGATGTTCACCCGCTGGCGCTGGCCGCCGGAGAGCTCGTGCGGGTAGCGGCCGGCGAAGCGGCGCGGCTCGAGCCCGACGCGGGCCAGCAGGTCGCGCGCCCGCTCCACGGCCTGCTGCCGGGGCAGGCCGTGCACCGTCGGAGCGAAGGCGATGGAGTCCTCCATCGTCAGGCGGGGGTTGAGGGAGGCGTAGCTGTCCTGGAACACCATCTGCGCCTGGCGCCGGAACTTCTTCAGCGGCAGGGCCGCGCCGCCCACGGCCTCGCCGTCGAACACCAGCTCGCCGCGGTCCTGCGTGACCAGCTGCATCAGCAGGCGCGCGGTGGTGCTCTTGCCGCAGCCGGACTCGCCGACCACGCCCAGGGTCTCGCCCTTGCGGACGTCGAAGTCGATGCCGTCGACGGCGCGGACCACGCCGCCGCCGCGCCCGAGCAGGTCCTTCTTCAGGGGGAAGTGCTTGACCAGGCCGCGTACCGCCAGCAGCGGCTGGGCCGGGCCTCCGAGGTCAGGGGTCTTCAGGGGCATGTCGGCCTCACTGCTTGATGTCCATGGCCGAGCGCAAGCCGTCGGCCAGGAGGTTGAAGGTGATGGAGGTGATGAAGATCATCACGCCCGGCAGCGCGGCGACCCAGGGCTGCACGTACAGCGCGGTGCGCAGCGTGTTGAGCATGAGGCCCCACTCGGGCTCCGGCGGCTTCACGCCCAGGCCCAGGAAGGACAGGCCCGAGGCCAGGATCATCGACACCGCGACCAGGCTGGTGGCGTAGACGAACACCGGCCCGAGCACGTTGCCCAGCACATGCACCCGCACGATGGTCAGCGCGCCGGCGCCGGAGGCGCGGGCCGCGTCCACGAACTCGCGGCCGCGAAGCTGCGTGGTCACGCTCTCGGCCACGCGGGCGATGGGCGGGATGAAGACGATGGTCAACGAGAGCAGCGAGTTGCCGATGCCTGCACCCAGCGCGCCGGACAGCGCGATCGCCAGAAGCACCGAGGGGAAGGCGTAGAAGACGTCGATGGTCCGCATCAGCACGTTGTTCACCACGCCGCCGGCGTAGCCAGCGGTGATGCCGATGAGGCTGCCCAGGACGAAGGCGAGGACCACGGGCGTGATGCCCATGAACAGGGACAGGCGCGCGCCCACGATCAGGCGAGTGAGCATGTCGCGCCCGAGTTCGTCGGTGCCCAGGGGGTGCCCCTCGAAGCCGATCGGCTTGAGGCGCTTGAGCATGGACGAGGCGTAGGGGTCGGCCGGCGCGAGCTGCGGGCCGAAGGCGGCGAGTACCAGCAGGAGCAGCAGCACCAGGGCGGCGCCGATGGCGACCTTGTCGCGCGCCAGGCGGCGGCCCACGGTCTGCCAGTAGCCGGGCGAGCGCTCCGGCGCGGCGGGGAGGGTGAGGGTGGTCATGGGGCCTCCTTCAGGCGCGGGCGATGCGCGGGTCCAGCAGCGACTGGATCACGTCGACCACGAGGTTCAGCACGACGAAGAACACGGCCAGCACCAGGATGGTTCCCTGCAGCAGGGGCAGGTCTCGCTGGAAGATGGCGGAATTGAGCAGGAAGCCGGTGCCGGGCCAGGAGAACACGGTCTCGATCAGGATCGAGCCCCCCAGCAGGTAGCCCAGTTGCAGGCCCATCACCGCCAGTGCGGTGGGCGCGGCATTCTTCACCACGTGCAGGAAGACGCCGGTGTCCCTCAGGCCCTTGGCGCGCAGGCCCACGATGAACTCCTGCGCGAGGATCTCGGCCACCAGCGCGCGCACGGTGCGCGAGATGATGCCCATGGGAATCACGCTCATGGTCAGCGCCGGCAGCACCATGTGCTGCAGGTGCGCCCAGTCCCAGGCCCACGCGTCCGAGCCGCCGGGGCCCGCGCCGCCCGGGGGCAGCCAGCCGAGGGCGGAGGCGAAGACGATCACCATCACCATGCCGAGCCAGTAGTGCGGCACGCTCACGCCGAGCACGGCGGCGAGCGAGGCCGCCTTGTCCAGCCACGAGTTGCGGAAGTAGCCCGCGACGAACCCGAACAGGCTGCCCAGGACGAAGCCGATGACCGTGGCCAGCACCGCCAGGCGCAGGGTGTTGCCCACCGCGCGCATCACCTCGGTGGTCACCGGCCGGCTGGTGGCGATGGAGGTGCCCAGGTCGCCCTGCAGGGCGCGCCAGAGCCAGGAGGCGAACTGCTCGGGGTAGGAGCGGTTGAAGCCGTACAGCTCGGTCATCTTCGCCTGCAGGTCGGCCGAGGCGTCGGGCGGCAGGATGGACACGAGCGGGTCGCCCGGCGCGAGGTGCACCAGGGCGAAGCAGACAAGCGCCACGCCCAGCATGATGGGCAGGGTGTAGGCGAGGCGCCTCAGGAGGAATCCGATCATGGGAGCAAGGGTCCGGAAAAGGCGCGGGCGCCCGCCGCCACGCCGGTGGCGGGCGCCCGCTGGGGACTCGGGAGACCGGGCCCCCCGCACGGGGGGCCGGGGCCAGGTCAGTCCATCGTCATCGTGGCGATGTCGATGAACCAGCTGCGCGGCTGCACCACGTTCTTCACCTTGGCGCTCATCGCGCGCGGGCCGACGTCATGGGCGATCCAGACGAAGGGCGCCTCCTCGACGATGCGGGCATGCAGCTTGGCGAGGGCGGCGTCGCGGGCCTTGCCGTCGAACGCGTTGCGCGCGTCGGCGATCAGCTGGTCGATCTCGGCGTTGCCGAAGTAGCCCCAGTTGTTGGAGACCGGCGGGAAGGTCTTGGTGCTGGTGAAGCGCACCATGGCGAAGAACGGGTCCATCGCGGCGTAGCTCACGTTGATGGCGTGCGCGCCGTTGGCCGTCGGGTCCTTGGCGCCGCGGCGCCAGTTGGTGAACAGGGTGTTCCACTCGATCACGTCGAACTGCACGTCGAAGAAGCACTGCTTCAGCGACTGCTGCACGAACTCGTTCATCGGCAGCGGCTGCATCTGGCCCGAGCCGGAGGCGGAGATCTGCACCTTCACCTTGACCGGCTTGGCCGCGGAGTAGCCGGCCTGCTGCATCAGCGCCTGGGCGGCCTTCACGTCGTACTTGATGTCGAACTTGGGATTGCCCCACCAGGGGTGGCCCGGGGGCACGGTGCCCTTGGGCACGGCCATCATCCCGCCCAGCAGGGTCTTCAGGCCCTCGCGGTCCACGCACAGGTTGGCGGCCTGGCGAACGCGCTTGTCCAGCCAGGGCGAGCCCTCGGCGAAGGACAGCTGCCACGGCCAGACGTGGGGCTGGGCGTTGCTGTACATCTTGAAGCCGCGCTGCGTGATCTGCGGGATGGCGTCCGGCGCGGGCGCCTCGATCCAGTCCACCTGGCCGGACAGCAGGGCCGCGGTGCGGGCATTGGCTTCGGGCATGGGCAGCATCACCACGCGGTCGATCTTCGGGGTGCGCTTGGGGTCCCAGTAGGCCTTGTTGGCAACCACCTCCAGGCGCTCGCGCGGCACGAAGCGCGCCATCTTGAAGGGGCCGGTGCCCGAGGCGTCGGCGGCGAAGGCGGTCCAGGCCTGCTTGGCGCGCTCGCCGGCGTCGGCCACGCTGGCGGGCACGGCCTTGAGCTTGGCCTCCCAGTGCGCCGGCGAGGCCATGAACAGGTTGGTCAGGTTCAGCGGCAGGAAGGAGTCGGGCTCGCTGGTGGTGAGTTCGACGGTGAGGTCGTCGACCTTGCGCGCGCTGCGCAGCGTCGGCATGCGCGAGGCGGTCACGCCGACCTGGCTGGCGTCGAAATGGGGCGCGTCCTTGTCCAGGACCTTGCGCACGTTCCACACCACCGCGTCGGCGTTGAAGGCGGAGCCGTCATGGAACTTCACGCCGGGACGCAGCTTGAAGGTCCACTTGGTCTTGTCCTTGGCGTCCACCGTCCACGACAGGGCCAGGCCCGGCACCAGCACGCTGGGCGCGTCGGACTTGGACAGGTCCCAGTGCGTCAGCGCGTCGTACATCGGGATGCCGGTGAACCGGTTGCCCTCGAAGCCCTGGTCGGGCTGGCCGAGCGTGCGGGGGATGTCGGCGGCGGTCATGGCGACGCGCAGCAGTTTTTCCTGGGCGAGCACGGCGGGCGAGGCGAGGGCCGACAGCAGGCCGGCCGCGAGGGCGACGCCGGCCGCGCGGGTGGCGAGTCGGTGGGGACGGAAACGGTTCATCAGGACTCCAGCGGGTTGTTCGGGATTTGTCATGGCCAGGAGCGCCCTGGCAGACATTCCCTATGCAACCCGTGTGCCATCCATTGGCGCCGTCATGCCGGGCCCGCGATGCACCACGGCGGTTCGCCGCCCGCCCGCGCGCGTGCATCACCTTGAGGCGCACGCCCCGGGTGCATGCAGGCGCGCCGGGCCTCAGCCCGCGACGACGGTGAAGCGGCGCACCCGGCCGACGGGCGTGTCGACCTCGTCGGCGAACTGGGACAGCGGCCGCATCCAGGTGACGGCCTCGTCCCCCTGGAGCGGCTGGTAGAGGACACCCGTCTCCAGCGTCGCCTCGATGCGGCAGAAGCCGCTCACGCGGTACAGGCCCCCCTTGTAGTGGCGAAGCAGCGTGCCGGGCGGCAAGGCGAGGGCGGCGGGGTCCTGGGGCGTCATGGCGCCGGACTATAGCCCGGCGTCCGGCTGCGGCCCGGCGGACGGCGAGTCCATCGGGGTGCCGTTGCGGATGCGGTGCACCGAGCCGAGGTCCACCGTCCAGACGATGCCGTCACCGATCTGGCCGGTGGAGCAGCTCGCGATGATGGCGTCCCGGATGGTGGGGACCATGTCGTCATCGGCGAGCACGCACACCATCAGCTTGGGCGTGAAGTCCGTCAGCTCCTCGCGCACGGTGCGCTTGGCGACGGCCGCCGGTGCGGTGAAGCCCTCGGCGCGGAACACCGTCACGCCGGGGAAGTTCGGGATGGCGCGCAGCGCCTCCCGCAGGCGCTCGAGGCGGTGGGGGCGCACGATGGCGCGGATCTCCTTCATGGCAGGTCTCCTCTCAGGCTTCGCTGGCCGGGTCGTCGAACCACCGGTACAGGGTGGGCAGGACGACCAGGGTCAGCAGGGTGGACGAAATCAGCCCGCCGATCACTACCACGGCCAGGGGCTTCTGCACCTCCGAGCCGGGACCGCTGGCGAACAGGAAGGGCACCAGGCCCAGCAGGGCGACGGTGGCCGTCATCATCACGGGGCGGAAGCGCATCACGCAGCCCTCGCGCACCGCCTCGGCGACGCTGCGCCCGTCCTCGCGCAGGCGCCGGATGCAGGAGACCAGCACCACGCCATTGAGTACCGCGATGCCCCACAGCGCGATGAAGCCCACCGACGCCGGCACGCTCAGGTACTCCCCGGTGACCGCCAGCCCCACGACCCCGCCGATCGAGGCGAAGGGCAGGACCAGGATGATCAGGGACGCCAGCTTCACCGACCCGAACAGCATGAACAGCAGGAAGAAGATCGCGCCGATCGTGATGGGCACGATGACCTGCAGCGTGCCCATGGCCCGCTGCATGTTCTCGAACTGGCCGCCGTAGACGAAGTAGTAGCCCTCGGGCAGGCGTACCTGCGTGGCGAGGCGCTGCTGCACCTCGTCGACGAAGCCGGCCAGGTCGCGGCCCGTCACGTTGGCGCCCACCACCACGCGGCGCTTGGCGGTCTCGCGGCTGATCTGGGCCGGCCCGTCGACCAGCGACACCGAGGCCACCGAGCCCAGGGGCACCAGCGCCCCGTCGGGGGTGCGCAGCATGGTGCTGGCGATGGCCTCCACCGTGCCGCGCGCCGCCTCGGGAAAGCGCACCGCGATGCCGAAGCGGCGCTCGCCCTCGTACAGCACCGTCACCTCGCGCCCGCCGATGGCCGTCTCGATGATGGACTGCACGTCGGAGACGTTGATGCCGAAGCGGGCGATGGCCTTGCGGTCGATGTCGATGGTCAGCGACTGCTGGCCCGACAGCCGCTCCAGGCGGATGTCCTGCGCGCCGGGCACGCTGCGCAGGATGCGCGCCACGTCCTCCGAGATCCGCCGCAGTTCGGCGAGGTCGTCGCCGAACACCTTGACCGCGAGCTGCGAGCGCACGCCGGTGACCATCTCGTCCACCCGCTCGGCGATCGGCTGCGAGAGCACGATCTGCACGCCGGGGATGGTGGACAGGCGCTGGCGGATGTCCTCGTCGATCTCGTCCTGGGTGCGGTCGCTCCGGGGGTCGAGCAGCACGATGGGGTCGGACTCGTTCGGCCCGGCAGGGTCGGCCGGCGACTCGCCGCGCCCCAGCTTGGAGACCACCATGCGCACGCCCGGCACCTCGGCGATGGCCTTCATCGCGGCGGTCTCGATGCGGATCGACTCGTCCAGCGAGATGCTGGGCACGCGATTGATCTGCGGCGTCAGCGCGCCCTCCTTCATCGTGGGCATGAATGACTTGCCCAGGAACGGGAACAGCGCCACGGACGCGAGCAGCAGGCCCACCGCGACCGCCACGGTGCGCCGGTCGCGGGCCAGGGCGGCGTCGAGCAGGCGCAGGTAGCGGGTCTTCAGGAAGGCGACGACGCGGGTGTCATGGTCGGCGCCGCCCTTGAGGACGTAGGAGCACAGCACCGGCGACAGCAGGAGCGAGACCACCAGGGAGATGCCCAGGGCCATGGCGATGGTCAGCGCCAGCGGCCCGAACAGCTTGCCCTCGATGCCCTGCAGGGCCATCAGCGGCAGGAACACCAGGATGATGATGGCGATGCCGAAGATGGTGGGCGTGGCCACCTCGGTGGTGGCCTGCAGGATGGTGCGCACGCGCGAGCCGCCGGCGTGCGCCGCCTCCCCGAGCCGGTGGTAGACGTTCTCCACCACCACCACGGTGGCGTCCACCATCAGGCCGATGGCGATGGCCAGCCCGCCCAGGGACATCAGGTTCGCCGAGATGCCGTAGCGGTTCATCAGGATGAAGGTGGTCAGCGGCGTGATCACCAGGGTCGCCACCACGATCAGGCTGGAGCGCACGTCGCCCAGGAAGACGAACAGCACCACCACCACCAGGAAGATGCCCTCGATCAGGACCTTGCCCACCGTCCACAGCGCCGCGTCCACCAGCTCGGTGCGGTCGTAGTAGGGGACGATCTTCAGCCCGCCGGGCAGCATGCCCTTGGCGTTGATCTCGTCCACGCGATCCTTCACCCGGGTGACGATCTCCTTGGCGTTGCCGCCGCGCGCCATCAGCACGATGCCGGAGACGGCCTCGGTGTAGCCGCCCTTGATGATGGCGCCCTGGCGTACCTCGTGGCCCAGCTGCACCTGCGCCACGTCGCGCACGAACACCGGCACGCCGCCGGCCTCCTTGACGACGATGGTGGCGATGTCGTCCACCGTGCGGATCAGGCCGACGCCGCGGACGAGGAACTGCTCGCTGCCCTGGGGCAGGATGCCGCCGCCGGCGTTGGCGTTGTTGCTGGCGATGGCGTCCACCAGCTGCTGCACGGTCAGGCCGTGGTGCTTGAGGCGCTGGGGGTCGGCCAGCACCTGGTACTGGCGCACGTAGCCGCCCTGCGAGTTGATCTCGGCGACGCCGGGGATGGACCGCAGCAGCGGCCGCACCACCCAGTCCTGCACGATCCGGCGCTCGGCGAGCTCGGCGGGGGTGAGGGCGCGCTGGCCGTCGTCCGGATGCTCCAGGGTGTACTGGTACACCTCGCCCAGGCCGGTCGACACCGGCCCCAGCACCGGCGTGACGCCGGGCGGCATGCGCGAGCCCACCTCGATCAGCCGCTCGGTGACGAGCTGGCGCGCGAAGTAGACGTCGGTCTTGTCGGTGAAGACCAGGGTGATGATGGACAGGCCGCTCTTGTTCAGGGAGCGCATTTCCACCAGCCCGGGCAGGCCGGTCATGGCGATCTCCAGGGGCGCCGTGACGAAGCGCTCGATCTCCTCGGGCGAGCGGCCGGCGAACTCGGTGGCGACCTGCACCTGCACGTTGGTCACGTCCGGGAAGGCGTCCACCGACAGCCGCAGGGATTCCCGCAGGCCGAAGGCGCACACCACCAGCGCGATGACGACCACCAGCAGGCGCTGCGTGAGCGCCGCGCGTATCAGCGATTGCAGCATGGGCGGTCCTTATTCGAGTTCGGCGCGCTTGCGCTCGTTGTTCATGTGAAAGGCGCCCTCGACGACCACCGGGTTGCCGGCATCCAGGCCCTTGAGCACCGGGCGCAGGCCGTCGACGGCCGGTCCGAGGTCCACCGGGGTGAGGCGGAAGCGGTCCGGCGCCGACTGCACGAACACATGGTCCCGGTCGCCCTCGCGCACCACCGCTCCCGCCGGCACCGCCAGCTGCTGCCGGCGCGCGCCTTCGATGCGCAGCGTCGCCAGCATCTGCGGCTTGAGCTCCCGGGTGCGGTTGTCGACCTCGGTGCGGATCGCCACCGTGCGGGTCTCGGGTGAGACCGTGTCGCTGACGAACACCAGGCGCCCGCGCAGGCGGCGGTCGCCCAGGGCCGGCACCGTGACCTCCACCGGCTGGCCCGGCTGCACGCTGCGGGCGGCCTGCTCGGGCAGGGCGCCGACCACCCAGACGGTGGACAGGTCGGCGACGGTGAACATCGGGTCACCCGGCTGCGAGACCTGGCCCCGGCTGATGGTGCGCTCTGTGACCACGCCGGAGAGCGTCGCCGTCACGTTGGCCGCAGGCACCAGCTGGCCCTGCTGGCCGAGGCGGGAGATGGCGTCCTCCGGCAGGCCGAGGAGCCGCAGCTGGTCGGCCGCCGCGCGCGACTCGGCGCGTGCGATCGCCAGCTCCGACTCGCGCCGCTGGAGTTCGGCCGAGCCGATCACGTCGGCCTGGATCAACTGGCGGGCGCGTTCGACCGCGCGCTCGGCCAGGGCGGTGGCGGAGCTGGCTCGCAGGTAGGCCAGCTGCGCGCTGGTCAGCTCGGGGCTGGCGATGCGCGCCAGGGTCTGGCCGGCGCGCACGCTGTCGCCCACTTCGGCCAGCACCTCGGTGATGCGGCCGGTGACGGCGGCGCCGATGCGGGTGACGCGCTGCTCGTTCGCGTCGATGCGGCCAGTGACTTCCTGGACGGCGGCGATCTCGGCCACCGCGGCGGGCGCCACCTTGAAGTGGGCGGCCATGGCGGGCGTGATGCGCACCGACATCGGATCGGCCGCTTTGGCCGGTGCCGAGGCGGCGGCCTGCGCGGCGGAGGGATCGGCCCCGGGGCGGCTGCAGGCAGCAAGGGCCAGGGCCAGCGCGACGGCGAACGCGGCGGGAAGGGCGGGACGGGGAGTAACTCGCATGGGGTTGGGGCTCTCAGGGAAGGGGGCGGTCGGTGCGGGCGCCGGGGGCGTAGCCGCCGGCCAGGAACTCGAGTTCGACGCCGGCGGACTGCAGCTGGAAGCGCGCGTCGATCAGGTCTGCACGCACGGTGCGCAGGTGGCGCTGGGCGTCGAGCACGTCCAGGATGCCGCGCTCGCCGAAGCGGTAGGCCGCCTGGGCCACGCGCAGGGCGGCCTCGGCCTCGGGCAGCGCACCCGAGGCCAGCGCGTTCACCCGCACCCGGGCCAGCGCCAGGGCCTTCCAGGCCATGTCCAGCTGCTGCGTCAGCTCGGCGCTGCGGCCGTCGTACAGGGCGCGTGCCCGGGCGAGCTCGGCGACGGCCTCGCCGATCGCGCCGTCGCGGCGATCGAGCAGCGGCAGCTGCATGCTGGCCGTCACCGTCGTCTGCCGGATCTCGGGATCGCGCGCCTGGCCCACGCGCAGCTCGAGTCCGGGCCAGCGGCCCGCACGGGCCTCGGCCACGCGCGCCTCGCGCCGCGCCACCTCGGCCTGCAGCGCCTGCAGCTCCGGGTTGCCGGAGAGGGCCCGGGCCTTGAGGACCGCCAGCGGCTGCGGCTCCAGCGGGTCGCCGAGGCTGCCTGCCAGCCGCCAGCGCGCGGGCAGCGCGCCCGCGGCCAGCCGGTTGATCGCCAGCATGGACTGCTCCACCTGCAGCAGGGCCGAATCCAGCTTCTGGCGCGCGTTGATCACCTCGGCGTCGGCCTTGATCACCTCGTAGCGGGCGGCCTCGCCGGAGGCCACGCGCAGTCGCACCCGCTCGCGGATCTGCTCCAGCAGTTCCAGGGCGTCGGCGGCGGCGTCGGCCTCCTCGCGCCGCAGGAGCACCTCGTACGCCCGGGTGCGCACCTGGGCCTCGAGTTCGTTGGCGGCGGCGGCGACCTGGTGGTCGCTGCCGGCCCGCGCCGACTGGGCGCCGTCGAGGCGGGCGCGGCGCAGCGCGGGGTTCTCCACGAGCTGGGAGATGCCCCAGGTCTCGACCTGGCCCGCCGGGCCGCCGGCGAAGCGGGCCCGGTTCTGGCCGCTGCCGTATTCCAGCCGGGGGTTCGGCAGGGCCCGGGCGGCGCTGACGCCGGCGGCGGCCGCCTCGCGGGCGCGGCGGGCGGCCTGCAGCTGCGGGTTGTGCCGCAGCGCGGCGTCGACGAGGTCGGCCACGGTGAGCCGGGGCTCCGGCGCGTCGGGCGACGCGGCCGGGGAGACGAGGGCGGCCGGCGCGGGCTGGGCCGGCGCCAGGGCAGGGGCGAGCGTGCAGGTTCCCGCGATCGCGAGAGCCCGCAGCACGCCGCCCGTTCGGGGGAGTGCAGGGAACATGGTCAGTCAGGACATGGGGCCGCGCGCAGGCGCGCGGCGGACGCGACGGGTCCCGCCAGGGGCGGGGCGGTGGTCGGGGTCAGGCCCGCGCGCAGGGCGGGCGCAGGGGGGGAGCGGGCGCGTGCTGGGGCTGCGTGAGGCCCCGGGGCAGGAAGCGTGCGGCGGGCCGCTCGACGCGGATGCCGTGCGAGGGCCACACGCACTCCCGGTCGGCGGATTCCGCTTCGCCGGTGTCGGGCGAGTGCAGGCAACAGGCCCCGTACTGGGCCTCGGGGCCACTGGACGGCGCGGCGCTGGCGCCCGCCTGCAGGTCCTCGAGGAGGACGGCGGCCATCACCTCGCCCGGGTCGGCCGCCTCGACCGCGGCCGAGGCCGGCAGCAGGCCGGCAAACGCCCACGCCAGGGCCCACAGCACCAGGGCGCAGAGGATCCGGCGGAGGTTGGCGAGTCGGACGGGCATGTCGATCGGGCTAGAACTATCGGATGCTATCGGACTCGCAGAGCCATAGCCCGGTGCAGGGTAATCACCAAGGCCATCGGCCCGGCGTGGGCGCATCCGGGTGACAGCAGGAATCCGCGCGACGCACTAGCATGGGCTCCGGAGGTACCTGCCATGGCCCGCTTCTTCTCCCACGGCGCGTTCGCCGGCCTGAGCGCCCTTTGCCTGCTCCTCGTCCTCGCCGCGCCGGCACCCGCCGGGGCCCAGGCGCCCCCGCCCGCGGACGAGGCCCTGCGCCAGCGCTTCGAGGCGCTGCAGTCCGCCACCGTCGGCCTGGAGGTGCGGGCCGTCGAGGGCGCCGCCTCGGCCTCCACGCTGGGCCGCCAGCGCGAAGGCACGGGTGTCGTCATCGAGCCGCAGGGCCTGGTGCTGACCATCGGCTATCTGGTGCTGGAGGCCGAGCGGGTCGAGATCACCACGCGCGGCCAGGCCAAGGTGCCCGGCCAGGTGGTGGCTTATGACGCGGTCACCGGCCTGGGCCTGGTCAAGCCGCTGTTCCCGCTGGCGGGCGTGCAGCCGGCGCGCCTGGGCTCGGCGGCCTCACTGGCCAAGGGCACGCCGCTGCTGTTCATCACCGGCATGGCGCCGCGCCAGGCGGGCGCGGTGCGGCTGATGGACACGCGCGCCTTCACCGGCTACTGGGAGTACCACCTGGACTCGGCGCTCTACACCGCGCCGCCGGTGTTCAACCACTCCGGCGCAGGGTTGTTCAACGCCCAGGGCGAGCTGGTCGGCGTGGGCCACCTCGTCATGCGCGACGTGATGCCCGAGGACGTGCCCGAGGTCGCGCCGGGCAACCTGTTCGTTCCGGTGGACGTGCTCGGCCCGGTGATCGACGAGCTGCTTCGCACCGGCGCCAACCCGCAGGCGCGCCGTCCCTGGCTCGGGGTGAACGCGATGCAGATGGACGGGCATGTGCGCATCACCCGGGTCACCGAGGGCAGCGCCGCGCAGGCGGCGGGCCTGCGGCCGGGGCACTGGGTGCTGGCCGTCGACGGCGAGACGGTGAGCACGCTGGAGGCGTTCTACAAGAAGGTGTGGTCGCACCGCGCCGATGACGGCGCGATCCGCCTGCGCGTCCTCGAGGGACCGGTGACGCGGGTGATCGAGGTGCCGGTGCGCGAGCGCGGCGAGGCGATGGCCCGGCCCAAGGGCGTTTGAGCCCCCATGAAAAAAGGCCGCTCCCGCAGGAGCGGCCTTCGAAGAAGGAGAAACCTGGAGAAACCGGGCGATCTCAGAAGTTGTAGATCATGCCCACCGAGAAACCCCTGGCGGTCTTGCCGTTGGCGCCCGCGGCGTTGGCGGTGCGGCCTTCGGCCCAGGGGACGACCCTGGCGGACGCGTCGTTGTCGACGGTGCCGTAGTTGGCGTACAGGCGCAGCTCACGGCTGATGATGCTCTCGACGCCGACGGCGTACAGCGTGGAGTCGGCGTTGGCCTTGTCCGCCTTGCGGTCGAACATGTGGGCGCGCAGCACGTACTCGTTGGGCACCAGCTGGTACTCGGCGCCGAAGCCGGTCACCTTGCTGCCTTCGTTCACGCCGGAGACCACGGCCTTGGCGTCCTGGTAGAAGCCGACCAGGCGCAGCGAGGGGATGACGCGGTAGGACACGGCCAGGCGCGTGGCCTTGCGGTCGCCGGCGGAGGCGTTCTTCTCGTAGTCCTCGAAGGCGAGGGCAGCCACCAGGTCCGTGCCGGTGTAGGTCAGCGAGCCGCTGGTCATCGCGTTCTTGGTCTCGACACCGGTGGCGGCATCGGTCACCGCGGTCGTGCCCTCGTGCGGCGCGTACGCCAGCGCCAGGCGGAACCCGTTCATGGCGGGGGACTGGTACTGGATCAGGTTGTTCGGGCGCTCGTCGAACCGGGCGCCGGCGCGGGTGATGTTGCGCATGTCGCCCAGCTGGTCGCCGAACAGGTTGGCCGCTTCGCGTGCGGCCTTCATCGGCGTGTCGAACTTGCCGAAGCGCACATTGCCGAAGCGGCCTTCGATGCCGGCAAAGGTATCCCGAGTGGCCAGGCGGTTCTTGTCGTCCTGCGTGGCGGACGAATCGGAGGTCTTGCTGAACATCACCTCCGATTCGATCTGCCAGAACCCCCTCAGGCTGCCGAACTGCTTGTCGCCGCGGAAGCCGAGGCGGGACGAGTTGCTGGAGACGTTGGTACGGTCGTAAACAGCGCCGTTGTCCAGCTGGTCGACGGAGAGGTGGGCGCGTCCATAGAACTCCCAGTTCCCGGCCGTCTTGACCTGGCTGGTCTGGGCGACGGCGAAAGTGTGACAGCCGAGGCCGATCGCTGCGGCCATTGCAATGTGGTTCATTTTGAATTTCATGTTCATACCTCCTGTTGATCCCTGAAAAGCGACAGGCAAAGTCTCGATTCGGCGGATGACAGGACCGGGACGGGCGCGTGACGCGCGCGTGACATGTCGGCGGCGCGCAACGTCCGCTGCTGCCGCGGTGCGCGGGCTGCCGGGAGCGTGCCCGGGGTGAACGCGATGCCGATGGACAGGCTTGTGCGCATCAGCCGGGTCAGCGAGGCAGCGCCGCGCAGGCTGCGGGCCTGCGCGTGCTCGAGGAGCCGGTGACGCGGGTGATCGAGGCGCCGGCGCGCGAGCGCGGCGAGGCGATGGCCTGGCCCCAGGGTGCCGGATCGGGGGGCTGCAGGAGCATCGCAACTGGGCCGGCCGGTCCCTAGAATGACCCGGTCTCCTCTCGGATTCATCCATGGACCCGCCGGTGCCATCCGCGGGGGCCGCCGGCCCCCTCCCGCTGACCGATGCCGCCATGCGCGCCCGCCTTGCGGCGGCCTCGCGCCTGCTGGCCGGGGCTGTCGTCGTGATCGGCCTCGCCGGGCTGGCGGGCTGGTGGTTCGACCTGCCCCCGCTGCGCCAGCCTTTCCCCGGCCACCGCAGCATCGCACCGAACGGCGCACTCGCCCTGGCCCTGGGCGGCCTGGCCGTGCTGGCCCTGCACCGCCGGGGTGACCCGCGCTGGCGGCGCACCGCCGCGGGCCTGGGCTGGGCCGTGTGCGCCCTGGGGCTGGCCAGCCTCGCCCAGGTCCTCTCCGGCGTCGACCTGCGCCTCGATGGCCTGCTGCTGCCCGGTGGCAGGGTCGCCGGGGTCCCGGATGCCCGGATCGCACCGGTGACCGCGCTGGGCGTGGCCTTGTGCGGCGCCTGCATCGCCTGGCCGGCCACGCCGGCGGCGCGGCGCTGGCGGCCGGTCGTGCCGCTGGTGGTGCTGTTCCTCGGCGTCGGTGCGCTGACCGTCCATGTCTACGGGGCCGAGCGCGTCGCCAGCCTGCGGCCCTTCACCGGCGTGGCGCTCCACGCGGCATTCGGCCTGGTCATGCTGGCCTTCGCTGTCCTGTTCGCGCGCCCCGGCGAGGGCTGGACCGCGCGCCTCAGCGCGGTGGGGGCGGAGGGCGTGCTGTGGCGGACGCTGCCGGCCCTGGTCGTCCTGGTGCCGCTGGTGATGGCGCTGCTGCAGCGCCTGGGCGCCGCCTACGGGCTCTATGAACGCGCGATCGGCGATGCCCTGTTCACGCTGCTGATGCTGCTGGTGATGATCGTGCTGGTGCTGCGGGTGGCACGCCATGCCGCCGCGATCGACCGGCGCGTGCGCGAGGCCCTGGAGGGCGCGCCGGTGGGCATGCTGGTCGTCGACCGCCAGGGCGCGATCGAGCTGGTGAACGCCCGGGCCGAACGCCTGTTCGCCCGGGCCCGCGGCAAGCTGGTGGGCCGGCCGGTCGAGGCGCTGCTGCCGGGCGTGGCGCTCCGGGGGCCGGGCGCCGGCCCGGCCGGCGAGGGCCGCGAACTGGCGGCGCGGCGCGCCGACGGCACGGACGTTCCCGTCGAGGTCGGCGTGGCGCCCCTGACGGGCGCCGACGGCGACCGTTACCTCGTGTCCCTGGTCGACCTCACCGCGCGCCAGCGCACGCAGCGCGAGCTGCAGGCGCGCGAGCGCGAATTCAGCGCGACGTTCGAGCAGGCCGCGGTCGGCATCGCCCACCTGGCCCTGGACGGGCGCATCCTGCGCGTCAACCGCCGCTACTGCGACATCGTGGGCTACACCCCCGAGGAGCTGGTCGGTTCGGACTTCCGCGACCACACCCATCCCGAGGACCTGCAGGACGGGCAGGCGCTGCGCGCGCGCTTCGTGACCGGCGCCATCGCCACCTACCAGCGTGAGTCCCGCGTCGTCCGCAGGGATGGCCGCGTCGCCTGGGTCGAGGTGACGGCCTCGATGGTGTCCACGCCCGAGGGCGTCCCGGACCATGCGGTGGTCCTGATTGCCGACATCGACGCGCGCAAGGCGGCCGAGGCGCAGGTCCGCCAGGCCCAGGCCGAGATCCGGCGCATCAACACCGGGCTGGAGCACACGGTCGCCGAGCGCACCGCGCAGCTTCTCGCCGCCAAGGAGGAGGCCGAGCGCGCCAACCGCGCCAAGGACACGCTGCTGGCCAACGTGAGCCACGAGATCCGCACGCCGCTGAACGCCATCCTGGGCGCGGCGCAGGTGCTGGAGCGCGGCGCCCAGGGTGACCAGCTCCAGGTGCTGGTGAGGGGCATCCGCAGCGCCGGTCGGAGCCTGGTCAGCGTGATCAACGACCTGCTGGACCTGGCCAAGATCGAGGCCGGCCGCTTCGAGATCGTCCACCAGCCGGTGCGCCTGCAGGAGGTGCTGGCCTCGCTGGCCGAGGCGCTGCAGCCTTCGGCCCGGGAAAAGGGCCTGGAGTTCGAGGTCCACCCGGTACGCGGCGACCTGCCCGCCGTGATGGGCGACCCGCAGCGCCTCGGGCAGGTCCTCTACAACCTGGCGGGCAACGCGATCAAGTTCACCGAGCGTGGCCGGGTCGATGTGCGGCTCGAGGTGCTGCGCCGCGAGGAGGACCGGCTGCACCTGCGCCTCTCGGTGAGCGACACCGGGCCCGGCATCCCTCCGGCGCTGCGCCCGCACCTGTTCGCGCCCTTCGCGCAGGCCGAGGAGGTCACGCGCAACCAGCTCGGGGGCACCGGTCTGGGCCTGGCCATCTGCCGGCAGCTGGTGACGCTGATGGGGGGCGAGATCGACGTGCGCAGCGAGCCCGGGCAGGGCAGCGAGTTCTGGTTCACGCTGGGCCTGCCGGTCGCCGCGGTGGCGCCGCCGGAGGTGCCGGCGCAGGCGCCTGAGCCGGGGGCGCAGCGCCTGGCGGGGATGCGCCTGCTGGTGGTGGACGATGCCGACATCAACCGCGAGGTGGCGCGACTGCTGCTCGAAGGCGAGGGAGCCCGGGTCGAGATGGCGGGCGACGGCGCGCAGGCGCTGGAGCGCCTGCGCGAGCGCCCGGCCGACTTCGACGCGGTGCTGATGGATGTCCAGATGCCGGTCATGGACGGCCTCGAGGCCGTGCGCGCGATCCGTGCGGACCCGGCGCTGGCCGGCCTGCCCGTCATCGCGCTCACCGCGGGCGCCATGAGCAACCAGCGCGAGGAGGCGCTGAAGGCCGGCATGGACGACTACATCACCAAGCCGTTCGAGATGGAGCAGATGGTGGCGCGCCTGCGGGTGCTGGCCGCGGCGCCCTGAGGCGGCGGGTCGCGGCGGCGACAGGTTCTAGGGAACACCACTGATTTGCCCGCCGGTCGCCTTGTCTATGTTCATCGGTCTCTCGCCCTAAACAGGAGACGTCCCTTGAACCAGTTCCCCGTTTCGCGCCTGCGGGCGATCGGCCTCGGCCTGTCGCTCGCCGTGTCCGCCCTGGCCGCCTCGGCCCAGGCCCCCGCCGCGCCGCCCCCGGCCTGGAAGCAGGGGATGCCGGCGAGCATGGCCAACTCCACGCTCGCCCCGCTGGCTGGCAAGCTCACCGTGACTCCGGCCTCCGAGATCCCGATCGACAAGGTCAAGCTGCCCCCCGGCTTCAAGATCGAGGTCTGGGCCACCGGCCTGCCCGGCGGCCGCGCGATGGCTCAGGGCGACGACGGCAAGATCTACGTCGGCACCCGCGCCATCGGCCGCGTCTACGAGGTCACCGACAACGGCCGTGAGCGCACCGTGCGCACCGTGGTCGACAGGCTGAACCAGCCCGCCGGCGTCGCCTACCGCAACGGCTCGCTGTACGTGATGGCCATCGACAAGGTCCTGCGCTACGACGGCATCACGAAGAACCCGGGCGTCGCCCCGGTGGACATGACCGAGGCTTTCAAGCTGCCGAAGGAGCAGCACCACAACTGGAAGTACATCGCCTTCGGCCCGGACGGCAAGCTGTACGTGCCTTTCGGCGCCCCCTGCAACATCTGCGAGCTGCCCACCCAGGAGTACGCCCAGATCCGCCGCTACAACCCCGACGGGTCGGGCATGGAGGTGCTGGCCACCGGCGTGCGCAACACCGTCGGCTTCGACTGGCACCCCCAGACCAAGGAGCTCTGGTTCTCCAACCATGGCCGCGACTGGATGGGTGACGACACGCCCAACGACACGATGCACCGCCTGGCACGCACCGGCATGAACGCCGGCTTCCCGTATTGCCACGAGGGCAAGTTGCCCGACCCGGACGTGAAGAAGGCCAACGCCTGCGACGGCGTGGAGCCGCCGGTGGCCCTGATGGGGCCGCACGCCGCCTCCATGGGCGTGATGTTCTACACCGGCAGCATGTTCCCGCCCGAGTACCGCAACGTGCTGTTCAACGCGCGCAAGGGCTCATGGAACCGCACCCAGAAGATCGGCTACGACGTGGTGATGGTGAAGGCCTCCGCCGACGGCAAGAACGCGAAGGTCGAGCCGTTCATGACCGGCTTCATGGATGCCGCGACCCAGTCGTTCTGGGGCCGCCCGGCCTACATGATGCAGATGGCCGACGGCTCGGTCCTCGTCTCCGACGAGCAGCTCGGCGCGATCTACCGCATCACCTACGCACGCTGAGCGCCGATGCATCCAATGGCTTGGCTGCAGGCCGCCGTGCTGGGCGCGGCGGCCCTCGTCGCGGCGCCCGTCGCGCTCGCGCAGAACATCGCGCCGAGGCTGGCCCTGTGCGGGGCCTGCCACGGCGCGGATGGCAACTCGCAGATGAAGGACACGCCCTCGCTGGCCGGCCAGCCGCGCGTGTTCCTGGAGAACCAGCTGGTGATGATCCGCGAGGGCATGCGCGACATCGCCGCGATGAAGGGCACGCTCGACGGCGTCTCCGACGCGGAGATCGCCGCGCTGGCCCGCCACTACGCGGCGCTGCCGCTCAAGCCGCCGCCGGCGGACCGCGACACGGCCCTGTTCGAGCGCGGCCGGCAGCTGGCGTCCGAGATGCGCTGCGGCATCTGCCACCTCCCCAGCTACGCGGGCCGCGACCAGGTGCCGCGCATGACCGCGCAGCGCGAGGACTACCTGCTGCACACCATGCGCCAGTTCCGCGCCAACCAGGCGGTGGGGCGTGACACCATCATGGCCGCGTCCCTGTATGGCGTGAGCGACGACGACCTGCGGGCCATGGCCCACTTCCTCTCCCGGCTGGCGCCCTGAACCTTCCGCAATCCCGACCCGAGCGAGGCATCCCTTGGCCGTGAAGCACCACCTCCTGGCCGGCGCCGCCGCGACGGCGACCGCGCTGGCCGCCCAGGCGCAGACCGCGCCGGCGCCCACCCTGCCCGAGGTGGCGGTGCAGGCCGGCCGCCTCGAGCTGCGCGCCTTCGACACCCCGGGTTCGGTCCACGTGGTCGACGAGGCGGCGATCCGCGCCGCCGGCCCGCAGGTGAACCTCTCCGAGGCGCTGGCGGGCGTGCCGGGCGTGGTCTCGCTCAATCGCAACAACTACGCGCAGGACCTGCAGGTCTCCATCCGCGGCTTCGGCGCGCGCGCCGCCTTCGGCCTGCGCGGGCTGCGCCTGGTGGTCGACGGCATTCCCGCCAGCACGCCCGACGGCCAAGGGCAGGCCTCCACCGTGGCCCTGTCCTCGGCGGGCCGCATCGAGGTCCTCGCCGGGCCGCTGGCCCAGATCCACGGCAACGCCTCGGGCGGGGTGATCCAGGCGTTCACCCGCGAGGCGGGCGCGCAGCCCGAGGGGCAGGCGCAGGCCACCCAGGGGTCCTTCGGCCTGCGCCGCTCGGATTGGCAGGCCAGCGGGCGCGCGGGCCCCGGGGGCAGGGTCGGCATCGTGGCCGACTTCAGCGAGTTCGAGACCGACGGCTGGCGTGACAACAGCGCGGCACGCCGCCGCCACTTCAACGGCGTGGTCACCGTCGACGCGCAACCCGGCACGCGGGTGCGGCTGGTGGCCAATCTCTTCGACATGCCGCTGGCGCAGGACCCGCTGGGCCTGACCGCCTCGCAGCTGGCCACTCCCTCCGCCGCGGGCACGAACGCGGTGGCCCGGGCCACCCGCAAGGTGGTCTCGCAGGAGCAGCTCGGCGCGGTGGTCGAGCACCGCCTCTCGTCCTCGCTGCGGCTGCAGGGGCGGGTCTACGGCGGCGAGCGGGAGAACCTGCAGTTCCAGGCCGGCAACACCTGGGTGGGCCTGGCCCGCCGCTTCGACGGCGTCGGCCTGCAGCTCGATGGCAAGGCGCGCCTGGGCGGCGACACCGCGGTGGACTGGGTGGCCGGCTTCGACCGCGAGCGCGCCGGCGAGCAGCGCCAGGGCGGCCCGGCCGCGGCCGGCGAGAAGACCGGTGCCATCGACCGCAACGAATGGAACCAGTCCGGCAACCGCGACGTCTTCGTCCAGGCCCACTGGCGGCTCGGCGGGCACTGGACCCTCACCACCGGCGCGCGCCGCAGCGACGTCACGCTGCGCAGTCGCGACGACTACCTGGCCGACGGCCGTGACGGCTCGGGCTCGGTGCGCCATCGCGCCACGCAGCCGGTGCTGGGCCTGACCTGGCATGCCACCGACACGCTGAACCTCTATGTGAACCACGGCAAGGGCTTCGAGACGCCGACGCTGGCCGAGGCGGCCTACACCGTCGCCGGCACCGCGGTGGTGGGCAGCTTCAACACGCGCCTGGCCGCGGCGCGCAGCCGGCACCTGGAGGCCGGCGCGAAGTGGGCCGCCGCGCCGGCGACCCGCCTGGACCTGGCCGTCTTCCGCATCGACACCGAGGACGAGATCGTCTCCGCCCTGTCCGCCGGCGGCCGCACGGCCTTCGCCAATGCCACCAGCACCGTGCGCCAGGGCCTGGAGGCCTCGCTGCGCCAGGCCTGGTCGCCGCACTGGCGCGCCCTGGCCTCGGCCAGCCTGATCCGCGCGACCTACGACACCGCCTTCTCCGGCGTGCCGGCGGGCAACCGGCTGCCGGGCGTGCCGGCGCGGCAGGCCTTCGGTTCATTGCAGTGGTCGCAGCGCGGCCTGCCGGTGTCCGGCAAGCCGCCGGCGGGCCTGGAGGCGGCGCTGGACTGGACCGGCCGCTCCCGCCTGTGGGCCAACGACGCCAACACCGCGAGCGCACCCGGCCACGGCCTGCTGAACCTGCGGATGCGCCACCGCTGGCAGGTGGACGCGGCCAGCGTCGAGGCCTTCGGCGGCATCGACAACCTGGCCGACCGCCGCACCATCGGCTCGGTGATCGTGAACCAGGCCAGCGGCGGCTTCTATGAGCCGGGGCTGCCGCGTTCGTGGGTGCTGGGGGTGCAGGTCAAGGTGCCGCTCTGAGCCTGCGGGCGCCCGGGCCGGCGTGCCGGCCGGCGCCTCCGGTCCGCTAGCGGGCCTCGCCCGGCGCTGCGGCCGTCCCGGGCGGCACGGGCGTGCCCGGCAGGAGGCTCACCACCGCGAGGGTGATGCATGAAGTGCCCGCCATGACCCAGATCAGGGTGCTGAAGCCGGCCGCCTTGACGATGGGGCCGATCAGCCACACCGCCAGTGAGCTGGCGCCCAGGGCCACGGCGAGCCGCATGCCGGAGACGCGCGAGCGCATCGCATCGTCCACGTACCGCACGACCATCGCGTCGGTGAACGGGACCGCCCCGAAGATGGCCGCCATGAACAGCAGCTGCGCGAAGTAGAAGGCCCACCCGTGCGTGGCGTTGGCCAGCAGCAGGGCCACCAGCTGGACGACGATCACGCTGCGGTACAGCGTCTTCAGGGCCACCTTGTCCAGCAGGTGTCCCACCAGCAGCTGGGTCAGTGAGGCCAGCACGTATACCGCCGCGAGGAACAGCCCGATGCGCGCCGGGTCCTGCGAGACCTGGGCGAACTTGTCCGCCAGCAGCTCGTAGTTGCTGCTCGTGGAGAAGTTGAACAGCATGCTGCCGCTGGTGGCGGCGATCGTCATGACCATCAGCAGCCGGGCGATCGAGAGGCCCGGGTGCGCGCCTGCGGCGGCCTTCTTCCTGGCGGGGGCCATCGCCTCGCGGGGGGCGCAGGCGGCGAAGGCGAGGCCGCACAGGATGCTGGCCACGCCCGGGATCACGAAGGCCATCCGCCAGCCCCAGTACTTGATGAACAGCCCCGTCACCGCCGCTGCCAGGGCCAGGCCCAGGTTGCCGGCCAGGCCGTTCACGCCGATCGTCCAGCCGGGGCGGGCCGCGCCCTGCACCAGCATGGGAATGCCCACCGGGTGGTAGATGGAGGCCGCGCACCCCAGGACCGCCAGGGCCACGGCCAGCTGCAGCGGGGTCGTCGTCAACGCCACCAGGATCGACGCCAGCCCGATGCCCACGAAGAAGACGATCATCATCTGGCGGCGGCCCCACAGGTCCCCCAGGCGGCCCGCCGGCAGCGAGCCCAGCCCGAAGAAGAAGAACGCCGCCACGCTGTAGGGCATGAGGTCTTCCCAGCGCGCCACCCCGAAGTCCCTGGCGATGGAGGTGACGGCCGTGGCGAATATCAGCAGGAACATGTGGTCCAGGGCGTGACCGATGTTCAGCAGGAGCGTCGTGGGCTTGTTGTGCATGCCCGGATGGTGCCCTACCACCGGCTGGCTCCGCTGTCGCCTGAAGCCACCGGGGGATGGCGACCGAGGCGGCGCCTGGCGGAGGCGGTGAGATTCGAACTCACGAACGGTTGCCCGTTGCCGGTTTTCAAGACCGGTGCAATCGACCACTCTGCCACGCCTCCGTGGTGACCCTGATTCTAGATCGTTGGATAAGGGCCCCGAAGGCAGGCGATTTCCCTGGATCGTCTGCAGATAAGGAGGCATAAAATGCCCAAAATATCCTCGTGCGCCGCATGACTTTCATTCGCAAACTCGCTGCCGGCCTGGCCTGCCTGGCCGCCCTGTCCCTGGCTTCGCTGCCCGCCCGGGCGCAGGCGCCGGCCGCCACCTACCACTTCTCCCCGGTCAACCAGCACAGCCTGCAGTTGTCGGCGAGCTACTGGAACCCCATCCTCGAGTACGTCTCCCAGCGCAGCGGGGTGACGCTGCAGCTCAAGCTGGGGCGGACCTCGGCCGAGACCACCGCCCTGGTGCTGGCCGGCGAGTCCGATTTCGCCTTCACCAACCACCTGTTCAGCCCCGAGCGCGCCAAGCTCGGCTGGAAGGTGTTCGGCCGCCGCAACGCGCCGCCGGTGTCGGGCCAGATCATCGTGCCCGACGAGTCCCCCATCCGGACCCTGGCCGACCTCGGCGACAAGGACATCGCCTTCCCCGGCCCCGAAGCCCTGGTGGCCTACAAGGTCACCTACGCCCAGCTGCTGGAGCGCCGCATCCCGGCGCGCGCCGTGTTCGCCGGCAACCTCGACGCGGCGTTCACCCAGCTGGTCTCCGGCCGCACCGCGGCCATGGGGACCAACTCGCAGATGGTGGCCGAGTACGCCGCGCGGGAGAACCGCAAGTTCCGCGTGCTGTGGTCGTCCGCCCCCTTCAGCGACCTGGCGCTCATGGCGTCCCCGCGCGTGCCCGATGCGCAGGTGCAGGCCGTGGCCCGCGCCTTCCTGGGCATGCACCGCGACCCCGAGGGCCGCCAGGTGCTGGAAGCCTCGGCCCGCGTGATCCAGGCCAAGGACCCGGTCTCCTTCGTCGCGGCCACCGACGCCGACTACGCCTCGTACCGCGACTTCTACCGCACCGCCCCGGCGGCGCTGCGCTGACCCGACCGATGACCGCCCGCGCCTCGCCAGCGCCCCGGAACTTCCGGGCCTGGATGCCGCAGTCGCTGGCGTCACGGGTGTTCCTGCTTTACGGCCTGAGCATCCTCATCGCGGCCCTGGGCGCGCTGGGGCTGATCACCTACCAGCAGTTCACGCAGCACATCGAGGACAACCAGCAATCGGTCGTGAAGCTGGCCGAGGTCTCGATGCAGCCGATCACCGAGAGCGCGCTGATCGGCGACTTCGACACCATCCAGCGGCTGCTCGATCGCATCGTGACCAGTTCGCCCCTGCGCGAGGCGGTCTACTCGGACAAGGCCGGCGGCCGCATCCGGGCCGAAGACCGCGCGCTGCCGCGCGCGCCGGCCTGGCTGACCGGCCTGGTGGCCGAGCGCATGCCGGACCTGCGCCGCGAGGTCAGCGTGGGCGGACGCAACTACGGCGTGCTGGAGCTTCGCTTCAACGCCCGCCAGATCGCCGGAGACCTGTGGGCACTGTCCCTGCAGACGGCGGCCCTGATCTTCTTCGGCCTGGGCGCGGGCCTGCTGGTGATGCGCCTGGCCCTGCGCCGCTGGCTGCAGAACCTGGACCGGCTCCACGTGTACGAGGAGCAGGTGCTGGCCGGCGCGATCGACGCGCAGGCCGCGCTCTCCGATGACGCGCCGCTGGAGATCCGCCGCGCGGTCGACGTGATCAACCGCACCGCCGGCAGCCTGCGCGCCCAGTTCGGCCAGCGCATCGACTCGCTGATGCACGCGCTGATCCAGCACAAGAAGGCGATGGACGAGGCCACCATCGTCTGCGAGCTCGACCCCGAGGGGCGGCTGGTCTATGCCAACGACCGCTTCGTCGCCGCCGTCGGCCTGCCGCGCGCCGCGCTCCTGGGCCAGCGCCTGCAGGACGCTGAGGGCCGCGACTGGCAGCCCTCCGGCAGCACCTGGCACGGCGAGGTGGCGGTGGTCGACGCGATGAGCCGGCGCCGCTGGCACCGCCGCAGCATCGTGCCGATCTTCGGCGCCGACCACCTGCAGGTGGAGAAGTACATCTGCATCGACATCGACGTCACCGTGCAGAAGACCTCCGAGCGCGAGCTGATCGACCAGGTGCGCCGGCAGAACATGATCACCACCTTCGGCCAGAAGGCCCTGGGCGGCGACGATGTCTCGGGCCTGCAGCAGCTGGCGCTGGAGCTGGTGTGCAGCGGCCTGCACGTGGACCACGCGGCGCTGCTGGTGCAGGGGCCGAACGATCCCGCGCCCCGCGTCGAGGCCGGCATGGGCTGGGAGGAAGGCTGGGTCGGCGTGCCGGCCGCCCTCGAGGGCGACCCGCCGCGCCTGGCGCCGCCGCCGCGCCTGCTGGAGGCCCATGGCGTGCGCGGCCTGCTGGTGCAGCAGGGCGAGGCCGACGCCTCCTCGGGCCTGCGCTTCGCCCTGGTGGCGGCCACGCCGCAACCGCGCGCCTTCCGCAACGCCGACCGCGACTTCCTGCGCAGCCTGGTGCACGTGCTCTCGGCGGCCAGGGAGCGGCACCACACCCGCGAGCACCTCACCTACCTGGCGCAGTTCGACGCGCTCACCGGCCTGCCCAATCGACGCCTCCTGCTCGAGCGCCTCGACCTGGCGCTGGAGGCCGCCCCCGCACAGGACACGCGCCTGTGCCTGATGTACCTGGACCTGGACCACTTCAAGCTGGTCAACGACACCCTGGGCCACGAGGCCGGCGACCTGCTGCTGGTGCAGGCCGCCCACCGCATGGTCTCCTGCCTGCGCGCCGGCGACACGGTGGCGCGCCTGTCGGGGGACGAGTTCGCCGTCCTCCTCACCGGCCTGCAAAGCCCGGGCGACGCCGAGCGCGTCGCGCGCAAGCTGATCTCGCAGCTGGGCCAGCCCTTCGACCTCGACGGGCGCGAGGCCTTCATCTCCGCCAGCGTCGGCGCCGCCCTCTCGCCGGACCACGGCGTCGAGGCCGCCACGCTGGTGCGCCGCGCCGACCGCGCGATGTACGCCGCCAAGGCGGCGGGCCGCAACGCCTTCGAGTTCTTCACCGAGGAGATGAGCGCCCAGGCCTCCGACCGCCTGGCCGTGCAGACCCAGTTGCGCGCCGCGCTGGAGCGCGAGGAGTTCTTCCTGGAATACCAGCCGAAGGTGGACCTCTCCACCGGCGGCATCTGCGGCTTCGAGGCGCTGCTGCGGTGGCGGCACCCGGCGCGCGGGCTGGTCAGCCCCGCGGAGTTCATCCCCGTGCTCGAGGACACCGGCATGATCCTCGGCGTGGGCGAGTGGGTGATGCGCGCGGTGGCCCGCCAGATCCTGGACTGGCAGGCCCAGGGGCTGAAGGTGCCGCGGGTGGCGGTGAACCTGTCGGCCCGCCAGTTCTCCTCCGGCGAGCTCGATGGCCAGGTGCGCGCGGTGCTCGCGGACACCGGCATCGACCCCTCGCTGCTGGAGTTCGAGCTGACCGAGTCGATGCTGATGCGCGACCCGGCGCAATCGACCGAGCAGCTCCAGCGGTTCCGCGGCTACGGGCTGCGGCTGTCGGTGGACGACTTCGGCACGGGCTACTCCAGCCTCTCCTACCTGAGCCGCTTCCCGCTCGACGCGCTCAAGGTGGACCGGGCCTTCGTCAGCGACCTGGCCACCAACCCGGACGATGCCGCCATCGCCCGCGCGGTGATCGGCCTGGCGCACAGCCTGCAGCTCAAGGTGGTGGCCGAGGGCGTGGAGACGACCGAGCAGCTGGACATCCTCGCGCGCCGCGGCTGCGACGAGATCCAGGGCTTCTACTTCTCGCGGCCGGTGGCGCCCGAGGCGTGCGCGGCCATGATGCGCGAGGGCCGGCGCCTGCACCGGCAGGCCGACGGCAGCTGGCGCGTCGAGGCGGTCCGGGCCACGGCCTGACCTGGCCTCAGGCCGCGACGAGCAGGCCCTTGCGCTCGATGAAGGCGATCACCTGCGCCAGCCCGTCCTGCGTCTTGAGGTTCGTCATGACGTAGGGCTTGCCCTGGCGCATGCGCTGGGTGTCGGCCTCCATCACCGCCAGGTCGGCGCCCACGTGCGGGGCGAGGTCGGTCTTGTTGATCACGAACAGGTCGCTCTTGGTGATGCCGGGGCCGCCCTTGCGGGGGATCTTCTCGCCGGCCGCCACGTCGATCACGTAGACCGTGAGGTCGCTCAGCTCGGGGCTGAAGGTGGCCGCCAGGTTGTCGCCGCCGGACTCGACGAAGACGATGTCGGCATCCGGGAACTGCTCCAGCATCCGGTCGATGGCCTCGAGGTTGATCGAGGCGTCCTCGCGGATCGCGGTGTGCGGGCAGCCGCCGGTCTCCACGCCCATGATGCGCTCGGCCGGCAGCGCGCCGCTCACGGTGAGGAGGCGCTGGTCCTCCTTGGTGTAGATGTCGTTGGTGATGGCCACCAGGTCCCAGGTCTCGCGCATGGCCTTGCACAGCATCTCGAGCAGGGTGGTCTTGCCCGAGCCCACGGGCCCGCCGATGCCCACGCGCAGGGGCGGCAGTTTCTTGGTGCGGTTGGCGATGTGGTGCAGGCTCATGATCGGAAAAGGCGGGAGTACTGGTGTTCATGCCGGGCCGAGAGGATGGCCAGCATGGGGGAGAAGGCCTGCCGGTCCCCGTCGCCCAGGCAGAGGGCGAGGTCGACGGCGGGCGGGATTTCACGGGCGAGGCGCGCGAGGATGCGTTGCCCCGCGCTCTGGCCCAGGGGGACGGACTTGATCGCCGCCTGCATCATGTTCTCGGCCCAGCCGAAGGCGTAGGCCAGCACGATGGGGCGCACGCCGGCGCCGCTGGCGCTGGCGGCCAGCGCCCAGGCCACGGGGTAGGTCAGGCGGCCCGCGGCGGCCGCGCGCGCGGCGAGGTCGGGGCGCACGGACTTGAGCCACTCCACCAGGGAGCGGCCCATCTGCTCGGCCTGCAGGCGCAGCTCGGAGGTCTCGCGGGTGCGCAGGCACCAGTCGTCCAGCGCGCGCACGCGGTCCGTGTCGTCGGCCCGCCAGGCCGCCACGGCCTGGGCCACGACGGCGAAGTCGGCGCGCGCCAGGGCCAGGTGCAGCTGGTCGGCCAGCCAGTCGGCGGCGGTGGCCTCGCTGGCCACGCGGCCGGCATCGACCGCGGCCTCCAGGCCCTCGGAGTAGGAGAAGCCGCCCACCGGCAAGGCGGGCGAGGCGAGCCACATCAGCTGCAGCAGCGCGGCGTCGCCGGGCAGGGGCTCGGGCTTCGGCTCAATGCGGGTGCTGGTGTCCATGGCCGTGGGTGTGGTCATGGCCGTCGTCATGCTCATGGTCACAGGGGGCGTGGTCGCCATGGGTGTGCGAGGGCTCGTGGGCGTGCTTGTGACCGTGGTCATGGTCATGGTCATGGTCACTGGCATGTCCGTGGCCGTGCGAATGACCGTGGCCGTGCGAGTGCCCGCCATGGCCGCTGCCGTAGGCGCCGCCTTCGGGCTCGAAGGCCTCGCGGGCCTCGCGCACGATCAGGTGCATGGACCGCAGCATGTCGGCCAGCACGTGGTCGGGTTCGATCTTGAGGTGGTCCGGCCGCAGCTCGATCGGCACATGGCGGTTGCCCAGGTGGTAGGCCGCGCGGGTCAGGTCGAAGGGGCTGCCGTGCGCGGTGCAGTGGGTGATCACCAGCACCGGCTGCGGTGCGGCGACCACGCGCACCAGCGAGCCGTCTTCGGCCACCAGCACGTCGCCGCCGCGCACCGCGGTGCCGCGGGGCAGGAACACGCCGAGCTGGCGGCCCTGCGAGTCGGTGCAGTCGAAGCGGCTTTTCTGGCGCACGTCCCAGTCGAGTTCTACGGTGGCGGCGCGCTTGAGGAGGACGGAGGCCAGGCCGTGGCCGCCGGCCAGGACCTTGCCCACGGTGAGGATGTGGCTCATGGATCGGATTCGAAGGTGGAAGGGGCGGGGCCCCCACCACGTCGGATGCTGGGGGCGAGCCCGTATTCTGGGCCCGGCGCCCGTCAGAACAGGAAGTAGCGCTGCGCCATCGGCAGCACCTTGGCCGGCTCGCACGTGAGCAGCTCACCGTCGGCGCGCACCGCGTAGGTCTGGGCGTCGATCTCCATCTTCGGCAGCCAGGCGTTGTGCACCATGTGCTGCTTGCGCACGCGGCGGATGTCCTTCGCCGCGCTCACCACCTTGGACAGGCCGTACTGCTGCGGCAGGCCGGCGTCGAGCGCGGCCTGCGAGACGAAGGTGATGGACGACTTCGCCAGCGAGCCGCCGTAGCTGCCGAACATCGGCCGGAAATGCACCGGCTGCGGCGTCGGGATCGAGGCGTTCGGGTCGCCCATGGCGGCCATCGCGATGCTGCCGCCCTTGAGGATCACCGAGGGCTTGATGCCGAAGAAGGCCGGCTTCCAGATCACCAGGTCGGCCCACTTGCCGGGTTCGATGCTGCCCACCTCGTGGCTGATGCCGTGCGCGATGGCGGGGTTGATCGTGTACTTGGCCACGTAGCGCTTGGCGCGCGCGTTGTCGTGGCGGTCGGTGTCGCCGGGCAGCTTGCCGCGCTGGACCTTCATCTTGTGCGCGGTCTGCCAGCAGCGCAGGATCACCTCGCCCACGCGGCCCATGGCCTGCGAGTCGGAGGAGAACATGCTGATGGCGCCCAGGTCATGCAGGATGTCCTCGGCCGCGATGGTCTCCTTGCGGATGCGGCTCTCGGCGAAGGCCAGGTCCTCGGGGATGGCCGGGTCCAGGTGGTGGCACACCATCAGCATGTCGACATGCTCGTCGAGCGTGTTGACGGTGTAGGGCATCGTCGGGTTGGTCGAGGAGGGCAGGAAGTTCGCCTCGCCCACCACGCGCAGGATGTCCGGCGCGTGTCCGCCGCCCGCGCCCTCGGTGTGGAAGGCGCAGATGCCGCGGCCTTTCGTGGCGCCGATGGTGTCCTCCACGAAGCCCGACTCGTTCAGCGTGTCGGAGTGCAGGGCCACCTGGATGTCCATCTCGTCGGCCACGTCCAGGCAGTTGCTGATGGCGCTGGGCGTGCTGCCCCAGTCCTCGTGCAGCTTCAGGCCGATGGCGCCGGCGGCGATCTGCTCGCGCAGCGCCTGGGGCTGGCTGGCGTTGCCCTTGCCCATGAAGCCCAGGTTCATCGGGAACGCGTCGGCCGCCTGCAGCATGCGCTCCATGTGCCAGGGGCCGGGCGTGCAGGTGGTGGCGAAGGTGCCGGTGGCCGGGCCGGTGCCGCCGCCGAACATGGTGGTCACGCCCGAGGCCAGCGCCTCCTCGATCTGCTGCGGGCAGATGAAGTGGATGTGGCTGTCGATGCCGCCGGCGGTGACGATGCTGCCCTCGCACGAGATGATCTCCGTGCCCGGGCCGATGATGATGTCCACGCCCGGCTGGGTGTCGGGGTTTCCGGCCTTGCCGATGGCCACGATGCGCCCGCCCTTGAGGCCGATGTCGGCCTTGACGATGCCCCAGTGGTCCACGACCAGCGCGTTGGTCAGCACCGTGTCCATGGCGCCCTCGGCGCGGCTTCGCTGGCTCTGGGCCATGCCGTCGCGGATGGTCTTGCCGCCGCCGAACTTCACCTCCTCGCCGTAGCCGCCGGCGCGCAGGGTGTAGTCCTCCTCGACCTCCAGGACCAGGTCGGTATCCGCGAGGCGGACGCGGTCGCCCTTGGTGGGCCCGAACATTTCCGCGTAGGCGCGGCGCGAGATTCTGCTCATAGGGTTCCTTGCACCAGGCCGCGGAAGCCGACCACCACACGGTCGCCCGCGAACTCCACCAGTTCGACGGTGCGCTGCTGGCCCGGCTCGAAGCGCACGGCCGTGCCGGAGGCGATGTTCAGGCGCATGCCGCGGGCGGCGTCGCGGTCGAAGGCGAGCGCGGCGTTGGTTTCGGCGAAGTGGTAGTGGGAGCCGACCTGGATCGGCCGGTCGGCGGTGTTGCGCACCACGACCGTCGACGTGCGCCGGCCGGGGTTGAGGGCGTGGTCGCCGTCCTCGACGAGGAGTTCGCCCGGGGTCATCACTTGCCGCCGCGGGTGAACCACCAGGCCAGGCCGGCGAAGCCCACGGCCAGCAGCAGGCCGAGCGTGTCGGTGGCATGCCAGTGGCTGGCGCCGGCGATGCCGTGGCCCTCGTGGGCGAAGGCGGCGGTGGTCGCGGCCAGCGTGGCCGCGGCGAGGGTCAGTTGCTTGTTCATTCGGGGGCTCGGCTTCTCAAACGATCGGCTGGTGGACGGTGACCAGCTTGGTCCCGTCGGGGAAGGTGGCCTCGACCTGGATGTCGGGGATCATCTCGGCCACGCCCTCCATCACGTCGTCGCGCGTGAGGACGCTGCGGCCTTCGCTCATGAGCTGCGCCACGGTCTTGCCGTCGCGCGCGCCCTCCATGACGGCGGCGGTGATCAGCGCGATCGCCTCGGGCACATTGAGCTTGAGTCCCCGGGCCTTGCGCCGCTCGGCCAGCAGGGCGGCGGTGAAGATCAGGAGCTTGTCTTTTTCGCGGGGCGTGAGGTCCATGGCAGTTCCGGGATAACCGGCGGATGGTATTGCAAGGGGTGTGCCTGCGCGTCCGCCCTATGGCGTATGGCGGGCGCGGTTTTTGCACCTGCGCCCCGTGCGCGAATCCATCCCGATCCACCCCGTGCCCGCCGACGACGCGCCCCAGCGCGTCGTCAAGGTGCGCCGCGACTACAACGCCTGGGTGGCCCGCGAGACCATGGAGGACTACGCGCTGCGCTATGCCCCGCAGCGGTTCCGGCGCTGGTCCGCCTTCCGCGTGGCCAACACCGCCTTCGGCGCCGCCTCCTTCCTGGTGCTGGAGGCGGTGGGCGCCACGCTGCTGGTGCAGTACGGGTTCGTCAACGCCTTCTGGGCCATCCTGGCCACCGGGCTGATCATCTTCCTGGCGGGGCTGCCGATCAGCGTCCATGCCGCCCGCTACGGCGTCGACATGGACCTGCTGACGCGCGGCGCCGGCTTCGGCTACATCGGCTCGACGATCACCTCGCTGATCTACGCCTCCTTCACCTTCATCTTCTTCGCGCTGGAGGCCGCGGTCATGGCCTACGCGCTGGAGCTGGCCCTGGACATCCCGCCGGCCTGGGGCTACCTGGTGTGCGCGCTGGTGGTCATCCCCCTGGTCACCCACGGCGTGTCCGCCATCAGCCGCCTGCAGGCCTGGACGCAGCCCCTGTGGCTGGTGATGCTGGTGGTGCCCTTCGCGTATGTGGTGGTGCGCGATCCTGGTGCGTTTTCCGGCGTCGTGCACTACGGTGGTGAGAAGTCTCCGGTGCCGGGATTCGATCTGCACTCGTTCGGTGCATCCCTGACCGTGGGCATCGCGCTCATCACCCAAATGGGGGAGCAGGCCGACTACCTGCGCTTCATGCCGGCGCGCACGGCGGCCAACCGGCGCGCCTGGTGGGCGGGCGTGCTGGCCGGCGGCCCGGGCTGGGTGGTGCTGGGCGTGGTCAAGATGCTCGGCGGCGCCCTGCTGGCGTACCTGGCGATCTCGCACATGGTGCCGCCCGAGCGCGCGGTGGACCCGAACCAGATGTACCTGGCCGCCTATGAATACGTCTTCCCGCACTACGGGTGGGCGGTGGCGGCGACCGCGCTGTTCGTCGTGGTCTCGCAGCTGAAGATCAACGTGACCAACGCCTACGCCGGCTCGCTGGCCTGGTCCAACTTCTTCTCGCGGGTCACGCACAGCCACCCGGGCCGGGTGGTGTGGGTGGTGTTCAACACCCTCATCGCCTTCATGCTGATGGAGATGAACGTGTTCCAGGCCCTCGGCGACGTGCTGGGCCTGTACGCCAACATCGCCATCGCCTGGTTCATGGCGGTGGTGGCCGACCTGGTGGTGAACAAGCCGCTGGGCCTGTCGCCCCGGGGCATCGAGTTCAAGCGCGCGCACCTGTGGGACATCAACCCGGTGGGCGTGGGCGCGATGGCCCTGGCCTCGGTGCTGTCCATCAGCGCCCACCTGGGCCTGTTCGGGCCGATGGCGCAGGCCTTCTCGGCGCTGATCGCGCTGGGCGTGGCCTTCTGCGCGGCGCCGCTGATCGCCTGGGCCACGCGGGGCCGCTACTACCTGGCGCGCCCCGCGTCGCCGCCGGCCCCCGGGGGCGGCGCCGGCGAGGAGGCGGGCACGCCCCTGTCCGCGGCCTTGCGCCGCTGCGTGGTCTGCGAGCGTGACTACGAGGCGCCCGACATGGCGCACTGCCCGGCCTACCAGGGCGCGATCTGCTCCCTGTGCTGCACCCTGGACGCGCGCTGCGGCGACCTGTGCAAGCCGCACGCGAACCTGGCCTCGCAGTGGCGGGCCGCGCTGCGCTGGCTGCTGCCGCGCGCCGCCTGGCCCTACCTGGAGACCGGCCTCGGCCACTTCCTGCTGCTGGCGATGGTGATCGCGCCGGTGCTGGCGGCCATCTTCGGGCTGCTCTATCACCAGGAGCTGCAGGCGCTGCAGGACCAGGCCGGCGGCCTCGCCGCGCCGTTCGAGGCCACCCTGCGCAATGGCTTCCTCAAGGCCTACCTGGCGCTGCTGGTGCTGGCCGGCATCGTCGCCTGGTGGCTGGTGCTGGCGCACAAGAGCCGGCAGGTGGCGCAGGAGGAATCCAACCGCCAGACGCACCTGCTGGTGCGCGAGATCGAGTCGCACCGCCAGACCGACGCGGCGCTGCAGCAGGCCCGCCACGCCGCCGAGCAGGCCAACCAGGCCAAGAGCCGCTACATCAGCGCCATCAGCCACGAGTTGCGCACGCCGCTGAACTCCATCCTCGGCTACGCCCAGCTGATGGGGGAGGACCCGGGCATCCCGCCGCACCGCCGCCAGGCCGTCAACGTGATCCGGCGCGGGGGCGAGCACCTGCTCTCGCTGATCGAAGGCACGCTGGACATCGCCCGCATCGAGGCGGGCAAGCTGCGGCTGGAGGTGGGGCCGATGCGCTTCGCCGACTGCCTGCACGAGATGGCCGGCCTGTTCGAGCTGCAGGCCTCGGGCAAGGGCCTGGCCTTCCGCTTCGAGGCCGAGGGCACGCTGCCCGAGGTGGTGCGGGCCGACGAGCGCCGGCTGCGGCAGATCCTGATCAACCTCCTGGGCAACGCCATCAAGTTCACCGCGCAGGGCAGCGTCACCTTCCGGGTGCGGCACGGGCGCGAGATGGCGCAGATCGACATCGAGGACACCGGGCCCGGCATGACCGCGCAGGAGATCGAGCGGGTGTTCGAGCCCTTCACCCGTGGCGCCGGGGCCGTCGAGGCGGGCCCCGCGCCCGGCGCGGGCCTGGGCCTGACCATCGCCAAGATGCTCACCGACCTCATGGGCGGCGAGCTCACCGTGGCCAGCACGCCGGGGCAGGGCACCACCTTCCGGGTCCGGCTGTTCCTGCCCGCGGTGCAGGATGCGCCCGCGCCCCGGCCGGTGCCGCAGGCGCGCCACGGCTACGAGGGCCCCCGCCGCCGCCTGCTGGTGGTGGACAACGAGGAGGCCGACCGCGAGCTGCTGGTGCAGCTGCTCGAGCCCCTGGGCTTCGAGCTGCGCACCGCCGCCAGCGGCCACGACGCGCTGGACCTGCTGGCCGCCGGCCTCGTGCCCGACGCCATCTTCATGGACCTGGCCATGCCCGGCATCGATGGCTGGGAAACCATCCGCCGCCTGCGCCGCATGGGGCCCCTGGCGGCCACCCGGGTGGCGGTGGTCTCGGCCAATGCCTTCGACAAGGGCCTGGAGAACGGCCTGGGCATCCGGCCGGAGGACTTCATCGTCAAGCCGGTGCGGCATGGCGAATTGCTGGACTGGCTGCAGCGCGAGCTCGGCCTGCGCTGGCTGGCCGCGCCGCCGCCGGTGGCGGCGGCTCCCGCACCCGTGTCGCAGGCCGCCACCCGGCCCGACGCCGCCGCCCTCGCCAGCCTGCGCGAGCTCGTGCAACTGGGCTACCTGCGCGGCATCCTGAACCGGCTCGCCGAGATCGAGGCGGCGCAGCCCGCCAGCCAGGCGTTCTGCGAGCAGATGCGCGCGCTGGCCCGCGGCTTCGAATTCGAGACCATGGCGCGCCGCCTCGACGAGGCCGCCGCCCAGGAGAACCCCGCGTGAACCCCTTCGCCGGCCCCGCCGCGGGCGATCCCCTGGACCGCAGCCACGCCGACGTGGTGCTGGTCGTCGACGACGTCCCCGACAACCTCGCCGTGCTGCACGACGCGCTGGACGAGAGCGGCTACACCGTGCTGGTGGCCACCAGCGGCGAGGCGGCGCTGCAGCGCGCTGCGCAGGCCGTGCCCGACATCGTGCTGCTCGACGCGGTGATGCCCGGCATCGACGGCTTCGAGGTCGCGCGCCGCCTCAAGGCCTCGCCGGCGACCGCGCACATTCCCATCATCTTCATGACCGGCCTGACCGAGACCGAGCACCTGGTCGCGGCGCTGGCGGCCGGCGGCGTGGACTACGTGACCAAGCCGATCAAGCCCAAGGAGGTGCTGGCCCGCATGGGCGTGCACCTGCAGGGCGCGCGGCTGGCACGGCAGACGCGCAACGCGCTCGATGCCTTCGGCTACGCCAGCCTCACCGTCCGCGCCAGCGATGGCCGCCTGATGTGGCAGACCCCGCTGGCGCGCGACCTGCTCGCGGGCTGGTTCGGCGAGGAGATGGCCTTGCGCCCGTCCCACGTGCCGCAGGCCGTGGCGGACTGGCTGCGGCGCCATGCGCCGCAGGCGGCGCACCAGGTGGAGCCGCCGCGCCTGCCCTTCGAGGCCGGGGCGCGCCGCCTCACCTTCCGGCTGCACCGCCAGACCGGGGACGACGAGGCGGGTGGCGAGTGGCTGATCGTCATGCGCGAGGAGTCGGACGCCGCGGTCATCGAGGCCATGAGCCTGTCCTTCGGCCTGACCGCGCGGGAGGCCGAGGTGCTGTACTGGGTGGCCAAGGGCAAGATCAACCGCGACATCGCCGACATCGTGGGCGCGAGCCCCGCCACGGTGAAGAAGCACCTGGAGCGGGTGTTCGCCAAGCTGGGCGTGGAGACGCGCACGGCGGCGGCGGGGATGGCGATGAACCGGATCCGGCAGGTGAATCCGCAGTTCGAGGGGTGAGGGCGGGGCAGGAACCGCTCAGCAGGACCGGGTACTACGAACCGCGCGCCGGGCGGTCCGGCGCAAGCCTCCGGAGTTTGCCCATGTCCTCGTTCGTCGAAGCCCTCGTTTCCCAACCCACCTACCCCGCGATCCGTTCCCTGGAGACGCAAGTCAATCAGTGGGACCGTGGGAAGGTCACCGCCCTGCGAGACGGGCTCTACCTGTTCCAGGCCCCTTCGCGCTCCATGCGCCTGCAGGCCTGCCTGAGCGGCCTGCCCCTGGTCGGATGCCTGGTGCCTTCTTGGCAGCGCGCCAAGGCCACCTGCAATGAGTACGACCAGCGCCTGTGCCATGTGAATGCGCTCCTGGTCGGCCAGCGCCAATTCCTGATGGCCGAATACGGCGGCGCCGACGCGCTGCGCCAGGTGATGCGGGGTGAGGGCACGATGGATGCGGCAGTCCGCCTCACCGGCCGGACCGTGGACGACTTCCGCCAGATCGCGGGCGCGGAAATGGCAACGGACGAATTGCTCCAGGTCCTGCGAGCCGTGGCCCGCTATCGCGAGGGCGCAGCCATATTCTTCGAACTGGCCGGGAATGTCGCCGAGTACGACAAGCCGTTCGATGACCCTGCGACCTTGCGCCTGTACACCCATGGCCTGATGAATCTCGCCCTGGAAACCCATGTCGTTGCGCATCGCAATGAGACGGCCGATGTGGTCGGCCCCCAGGAGCGGCGCGAACTGCGACCCGAGGTGCGCCGCGAACTGCTCGCTGGCTTCCGGGCCAGGCTGGCGCACGCACAGTGGACGGCGGCGGACGGCGCCCTTCTGCGTCTCCACCAGCCACGCGCCCTGACCCCGCGCGAAGTCGATCGGCTCTGCGAGGCCTACTTGGCTGACAAGGGCATGCTGGCCCGGGGAACCCGCCTTCGCACGGATCCCGAGCCGGTGATCTGGCACGCCCCCCGCGTGCAACCCCTCGACGTCGCCGGCCGCGACCACAAGCACAACGGCTGACGCCGCCTCACCTTGCCACCGCGCGCCGCGGTGGCCCTCCCTCTCCCCGCTCCCTCCTCCCGCTTCCTTCCCCACGCATCCCGGCTCGCGCGACCAACCCGGCCATCGCCTGCGCCGTCCCCTCCCACGAGGTCCGGCCCACCACCTGCGCCATCGCCTCGGCATGGCAGGCCTGTTCCGCCTCACTGCGCCCCAGCACCGCCTCGCACGCCAGCAGGAAATCATCCGGCGCGTTCGCGATCGACACCAGGTGGCCGTACGGCTCCGCCACATCGCGGATCGGCGTGCTCACCGCCGGCTTGCCGCAGGCCATGTACTCCAGGGTCTTGGTGGGGCTGATGAAGCGCGTGGCCTCGTTCAGCGCGAAGGGCAGGAGGCACAGGTCCCAGCCCGAGATGAAGGCCGGCAGGTCGTCGTAGGCCTGCTGCCCCAGCCAGGCGATATTGGTACGCTGGGGCAGGGTGGCCGGGTCGATCTTGACCACCGGCCCCACCATCACCAGCTGCCAGTCCGGGCGCGCGTCGGCCAGGAAGGCGATGAGGTCCAGGTCCACGCGCTCGTCGATCACGCCGGCCCAGCCCAGTCGCGGTCGGGGCAGGCCGGCCTGCAAGGGGTGGTCGCCCGCCGCCCGCGCGAAGTGGTCCGCATCCACGCTGCTGGGAAAGCAGTGCACGCTCGGATGCCGGTCCTTCTTTGCGTGGAACAGGCTGGGCCCGCCGGTGAAGACCAGGTCCGCCGCCTTGAACAACGCGCTCTCCCGCTGCAGCAACTGCCTGGGCGCGTGGCGGAACGCGCTGAGTTCGTCCATGCAGTCGTAGACCACCGCGCGGGGTGACAGGTCGGCCGCCAGCGGGTAGGCCATGGGCGTGTAGAACCAGGTGCGGTAGTCCTCGATGCGTGCCTCCCGCAGGGCCTGGCCCAGCATCGGCTGCAGGGTGGCGAGGTGGTCGTCGTGGAAGCCCGGCGCCGCTCCGGTCACGTGCGGCCGCCAGACCTGCACGCCGGCGCAGGGCGTGATCCGCTCCAGCCAGGCCCGCTCCGCGCACGCCACCGGTTCCTCCACGAACACCACGGGCCATCGCCGCGCCAGCCGCGACAGCAGGTGCTGCGGCCGCTGCCAGACGAAGTTCCAGCGCAGGTGCGAGAAGGCGACGAGGTGTTCCATGGCAAGTCCTCCGGACCGGCCCACTCTAAGCCGCGGTCCCTCGGCCATGGGGCGATCGGCCGGCGCGTCCGACACCGGTCAGCCTGTGCGCCTACAGCCAGGCCTGCCGGCCGTGTACGCCACGTGGCGTATTGGCCGGGACGGACCGGCTTCCTACGATGAGTCCCATCGATGCGAAAGGCCGCAACCGCAGCCGCAGCGCCGATCCGAATGTCTTCCAACCATCCCCCTGGAGTCCGCATGCAACGTCGCTTCACCCTCAAGGCCCTCGCCGCCGCCACCGCGCTGGGCGCGCTGGCCAGCGCCCCCGCCTTCGCCCAGTCGGGCGGCACCATCAAGGTCGGCATCCTCCACAGCCTGTCCGGCACGATGGCGATCTCCGAGACCGTCCTGAAGGACACCGCCCTGATGGCGATCGAGGAGATCAACGCCAAGGGCGGCGTGCTGGGCAAGAAGCTCGAGCCCGTCGTCGTCGACCCGGCCTCCAACTGGCCCCTGTTCGCCGAGAAGACCAAGCAGCTGCTCACGCAGGACAAGGTCGCGGTGATGTTCGGCTGCTGGACCTCGGTGTCCCGCAAGTCGGTGCTGCCCGTCGTCGAGGAGCTGAACGGCCTGCTGTTCTACCCCGTGCAGTACGAGGGCGAGGAGCTGTCCAAGAACGTGTTCTACACCGGCGCCGCGCCGAACCAGCAGGCCATCCCCGCGGTGGAATACCTGATGTCCAAGGAAGGCGGCGGCGCCAAGCGCTTCGTGCTCCTGGGCACCGACTACGTGTACCCCCGCACCACCAACAAGATCCTGCGCGCCTTCCTGAAGTCCAAGGGCGTGAAGGATTCGGACATCGACGAGAAGTACACCCCCTTCGGCCACAGCGACTACCAGACCATCGTCGCCGATATCAAGAAGTTCTCCGCCGGCGGCAAGACGGCTGTGATCTCCACCATCAACGGCGACTCCAACGTGCCGTTCTACAAGGAGCTGGGCAACGCCGGCCTCAAGGCCAAGGACGTGCCGGTGGTGGCCTTCTCCGTGGGCGAGGAGGAACTGCGCGGCGTCGACACCAAGCCGCTGGTGGGCCACCTGGCCGCCTGGAACTACTTCATGTCCGTGAAGAACCCGGCCAACGACGAGTTCACCAAGAAGTGGGCCGCCTACGCCAAGGCCAAGAACATCGCCGGCCACAAGGACAAGCCGCTGACCAACGACCCGATGGAAGCCACCTACATCGGCGTCTACATGTGGAAGCAGGCCGTCGAGAAGGCCAAGTCCACCGACGTGGACAAGGTCATCGCCGCGATGGGCGGCCAGACCTTCAAGGCTCCCTCCGGCTTCACCGCCAAGATGGACGAGAAGAACCACCACCTGCACAAGCCGGTGTTCATCGGCGAGGTCAAGGCCGACGGCCAGTTCAACGTCGTGTGGAAGACGCCCGGCCCGGTGAAGGCCAAGCCCTGGTCGCCCTTCATCGAAGGCAACGACAAGAAGAAGGACGAGCCGGACGGCAAGTCGAAGGTCTAAGACCCCCCGAAGCGGCTTCGCCGCCTCCCCCCAGGGGGCGGCGCGGCCGCTTGGGGCGGCCCGGCGCGGCGCGCCCCCGCGCGCAGTTCCTCATTCCTGATTCCCCATGCTCCGAATACTTGCCCTGTTGTTGGCGCTTTCGTCCGCCTGTGCGCACGCCCTCACCGCGGACGAAGCCCGGTCCATCGCCCTCGGCGAGGCCGACGCCCGCATCGCCGCCCTGAACAAGGCCGTCGCCACGGCCGACGACAAGACCGCCGCCTTCCTGCAGGCCCTGGCCGACGACGCGGTGAAGACCGCCGGCGACAAGGTCTTCATCGTCAAGGACGGCAAGGGCACCGACCCCGTCACCGGCCAGCCCGCCGAGGTCCCCGCCGATGCCGAGGACGTGGTCTCCAACAACCGCATGCGCGGCGAGATCGACACCGCCCTGGGCGCGATCCGTCTGTTCTCGCCCGACGAGAAGCTGCGCGCCGCCGCGGTGAAGGCCCTGGCCGCCGAGCCCGACGCCTCGCGCCTGCCCCTGATCGAGAAGGCGCTGCAGTCGGAGACCGTGGCTTCCATCCGGTCGCAGCTGGCCCTGGCCCGCGCGGCCCTCCTGCTTTCGAGCGAGGACCCGGTCCGCCGCGCCGAGGCCGCGAAGGCCCTGGCCGACAGCCGCGACCCGGCCACACGGACCCTGCTGCTCGAGAAGATCAAGGACGAGACCGATTCCGCCGCGAAGTCCGCGATGCAGGTCGCCCTGCGCTCGGTGGAGTCCTCGCTGGCCTGGGCCGACCGCGCCGGCCAGGTGTTCTCCGGCCTGAGCCTGGGCTCCATCCTGCTGCTGGTCGCCCTGGGCCTGGCCATCACCTACGGCCTCATGGGCGTGATCAACATGGCCCACGGCGAGCTGATGATGATCGGCGCCTATGCCACCTGGCTGGTGCAGGTCGCCTTCCGCAAGTACCTGCCCGGCGCGTTCGACTGGTACCTGGTGGCCGCCGTGCCCGTGGCCTTCCTGGCCTCGGCGGTGATGGGTGCGATCCTCGAGCGCAGCGTGATCCGCTTCCTCTACGGCCGCCCGCTGGAGACCCTGCTGGCCACCTGGGGCATCAGCCTGGTGCTGATGCAGCTCGTTCGCAGCGTCTTCGGCGCGCAGAACGTGGGCGTGGAGAACCCGAGCTGGATGTCCGGTGGCGTGGCCGTGATGGGCAGCCTGCAGCTGCCGTGGAACCGCATCGTCATCATCGGCTTCGCGCTGGCGGTGCTGGGCGGCATGGCCTGGCTGATCGCCCGCACCCGGCTGGGCCTGTTCGTGCGCGGCGTCACGCAGAACCGCCCCATCGCCTCCTGCATGGGCGTGAACACCGCCCGCATCGACACCTACGCCTTCGCCCTCGGATCGGGCATCGCCGGGCTCGCCGGCTGCGCCCTGAGCCAGGTCGGCAACGTCGGCCCGGACCTCGGCCAGAACTACATCGTGGACTCGTTCATGGTGGTGGTGCTGGGCGGCGTGGGCCAGCTCGCCGGCACGGTGTACGCCGCGCTGGGCCTGGGCATCCTGAACAAGTTCCTCGAAGGCTGGGCCGGTGCGGTCCTGGCCAAGATCGCCGTCCTCGTGTTCATCATCGTGTTCATCCAGAAACGCCCCCAGGGCATCTTCGCGGTCAAGGGCCGCAGCGCGGAGGCCTGATGCGTTCGCCCGACCTCTCTCCTTCGGTGCTGCTGCCCGCCCGCGCGCCCCTGCTGTCGCAGCGGGGCTGGGCCGCGTTCCTCGTCGCCCTGGTCGCGGTGTGCGCCGTCGCGCCGGCCCTGAACCTGCTGGTGCCCGAGGGCAGCCTGTTCCACCTGAGCGACTACGCCGTCGCCCTCGTCGGCAAGATCATGTGCTACGCCATCTGCGCGCTGGCCATGGACCTGATCTGGGGCTACACCGGCATCCTCTCGCTGGGCCACGGCCTGTTCTTCGCCCTGGGCGGCTACGTCATGGGCATGTACCTGATGCGGCAGATCGGCCGCGACGGCAACTACAAGAGCGACCTGCCGGATTTCATGGTGTTCCTGGACTGGAAGACCCTGCCCTGGCACTGGACCTTCTCCGACAGCTTCATCGCCACGCTGCTGCTGGTGGTGCTGGTGCCGGGCCTGATCGCCTTCATCTTCGGCTTCTTCGCCTTCCGCTCGCGGATCAAGGGCGTGTACTTCTCGATCATCACGCAGGCGATGACCTTCGCCGCGATGCTGCTGTTCTTCCGCAACGAGACGGGCTTCGGCGGCAACAACGGCTTCACCGACTTCAAGCGCATCCTGGGGATGCCCCTGGCCACGCCGACGATGCGCATGGCGCTGTTCGTGATGACGGGCCTGGCGCTCCTGGGCTTCTTCCTGTTCGCCCGCTGGCTGGTGAACGCCAAGTTCGGCCGCGTGCTGCAGGCGGTGCGCGACGCCGAGTCGCGGGTGATGTTCTCGGGCTACAACCCGATCGGCTACAAGCTCGCGATCTGGGTGATCTCCGCCGTCATGTGCGGCGTGGCCGGCGCGCTCTATGTGCCGCAGGTGGGCATCATCAACCCCGGCGAGATGAGCCCGGCCAACTCGATCGAGATCGCGGTGTGGGCTGCGGTGGGCGGCCGCGCCACGCTGCTGGGCCCCATCGTCGGCGCCTTCCTGGTGAACGGCGCCAAGAGCTGGCTCACCGTCACGGCGCCCGAGTTCTGGCTGTACTTCCTCGGGGCGCTGTTCATCGCCGTGACGCTGTTCATGCCCGAGGGCGTGGTCGGCCTCGCCAGGAAGCTGGCACGCAAGGGAGACAAGGCATGACGCCCGACCTGATGGACCTGGGCGCGCAGCGCATCGAGACGCGCATCCAGAAGAACGCGCGGGCCACCGCCGCCGGCGGCGACGCCGGCTTCGGCCGGGTGGCCGTGCCGGGCGAGGTGGACACCACCCACGGCCGCATCCTGTACCTGGAAGACGTGAGCGTGAGCTTCGACGGCTTCAGGGCGATCAACAAGCTCTCGCTGGACATCGCCCCCGGCGAGCTGCGCTGCATCATCGGCCCCAACGGCGCGGGCAAGACCACGATGATGGACATCATCACCGGCAAGACCCGGCCCGACGAGGGCACGGTGTTCTTCGGCTCCACCATCGACCTGCTTCGCTACAAGGAGGCCGAGATCGCCCAGCTGGGAATCGGCCGGAAGTTCCAGAAGCCCACGGTGTTCGAACAGCTCACCGTGTTCGAGAACCTGGAGCTGGCGCTCAAGACCGACAAGGGCGTGAAGGCCTCGATGTTCTTCCGCCTGGACTCGGCCCAGGGCGACCGCCTCGCCGAGGTGCTGCGCACCATCCACCTCGAGGCCAGCGTCAACCGCCTGGCCGGCACCCTGAGCCACGGCCAGAAGCAGTGGCTGGAGATCGGCATGCTGCTGATGCAGGACCCCAAGCTGCTGCTTCTGGATGAACCCGTGGCCGGCATGACCGACGAGGAGACGGCCCGCACGGCGGAACTGTTCCTCTCCCTCAAGGGCAAGCATTCGCTGATGGTGGTGGAGCACGACATGAGCTTCATCCGCACCATCTCCGACATCGTGACCGTGCTGTGCGACGGCTCGGTGCTGGCGCAGGGCACGCTGGACCAGGTCCAGGCCGACGAGCGCGTGATCGAGGTCTACCTGGGACGCTGACTCCCCACACACACATGCTCGAAGTCAAGGACATCAACCAGTACTACGGCGGCTCGCACATCCTGCGCAACGTCGGCCTCGAGGTCCCCGGCGGCCAGATCACCGTGCTCCTGGGGCGCAACGGCGTGGGCAAGACCACGCTGATGAAGTCGCTCATGGGGCTGGTGCCGATCAAGACCGGCAGCATTACCCTGGACGGCGAGGCCGTCCACGGCCTCACGCCCTACCAGCGCGCGCGCGCCGGCATCGGCTTTGTGCCGCAGGGGCGCGAGATCTTCGCCCGCCTCACGGTCGAAGAGAACCTGCGCATGGGGCTGGCGTACAAGCCGGCGTCGACCCCGATCCCCGAGCAGCTGTTCGCGCTGTTCCCGGTGCTCAAGCAGATGCTGCACCGCCGCGGCGGCGACCTCTCCGGCGGGCAGCAGCAGCAGCTGGCGATCGCCCGCGCGCTGGCGGCGCGGCCCCGGCTGATCATCCTGGACGAGCCCACCGAGGGCATCCAGCCCTCGATCATCAAGGACATCGGCCCCGTGCTGCGCACGCTGGCGGACGAAGGCCTGGAAGGCCAGCGCATGTCGGTGCTGCTGGTGGAGCAGTACTACGACTTCGCCGAGGAACTGGCCGACCACTACCTGGTGATGGAGCGCGGCGAGGTCATCGCCCGCGGGCCGGGCAGCGAGATGCCGGCCAAGGGCATCCGGCAGCTCGTCGCCATCTGAGGCGCTGCGGACGAATCCGCCGCGCCCGCTCAGGGCCTGCCCTTCACGCGCCGGAACTGCTCCTGGTTCACCCCGGAGTGCGCGCCGCGGTCGCCCCCCTCGGCCTCCTCGAAGCCGCCCGGCGGGGCCTCGCGCTCCCCCTGGTTGCCATAGGGCTGGCGGCCCCGGCCCTCGTCCCAGCTCACCTCGTTGCGAAAGCCGTGTTCCGCCTTCCCGGGCGGGCGCTGCTTTTGCGCGTTGGGCGTATCCCGGCGGGGCATGGCGCTACTCCTGGGTCTGGGCCGGCGCGTCGGGCGACTCGGGCGCCGGCGCTTCCATCGCGGGGTCAGGCTCCTGCGGCATCGGGGCCTGTTCCACGGATTCCGGCGGCGCGGCGGGGGTGGCCGGCGCGGCGGGGCCGCCCAGGGTGGCCGCGGGTTCGGGCGGCAGGGTCACCACGTACTCACGCAGCAGCCCGCCGCCGGCCACGCTGCCACTCAGGCCGGTGGCGCCCAGCACGCGCTCGCGGCAGGCGTCCTGGTCCACCGCCTCGCGGTGGGCGTTGCAGCGCGCCAGCGCGTTGGCCTGCAGGTCCCCCTGCGTCGTCAGCGCGCCGCGGCGGCGGTCGGCCTGGGCATGGCGGGCCTCGCGCAGGCAGGTGGCCCGGTCCTCGCCGGTGCGGCCCTCGCGGCAGGCCTGCACCTCCTGGCGGTAATCGCCCGAGCTGTCGAGGGCGCTGGTGTCGCCGTGGACGGCGGTCGAGGGCATGGCGGGCGGCGCGGCCTGCGCGCGCCGCGCGGCGGCGTCATGCGCGGCGGCGGCGGCCGGCCAGGCGAGCGCCGCGGCCAGCAGCCAGGCCGGTCCGTGGCCGGCCGGGGAGAGCAGGAGGAATCGGTGCATCGGTCGCCTTCCAGGTCATTGCGGGCCGCGCAGTCTAGGAAGCCGGCCATGGCGTGCTGCGCCGGAAGGCGGGTCGCATCCGGGCAGGCCGCGGGCGGGGGCGGCTGTAGGACGGGCGCGGTGGCCCCGGCCCGTCCGCGCGGCCCGGGGGGCGACGGTCAGGGCGTCACAGCGCCCAGGTGCGCGGCGGGTTGGCCGGCAGGCCCCACAGCGCCGGCCGCCACGCATTGCGCACGGCCTTGAGCAGTTGCATGGCCGGCTCCACCACCGGCGCCAGCACGCGCACCGCGACCACCCTCGGCCCCGGGGCGGTGGCCCCCGCGAACGCGCGCAGCGGGTGCGCCTCGATGACCTCGCGCGCCACGGCCAGGGCCTGTTCGCGGCGCTCGCGCCCGAGGTCGCTGCCGGCGGCGAGGAATAGCGTGGCGAGGCAGCGGTGCCCCGCCAGGCCCAGCGGGCCATCGAGCAGCCGGGCATCGGCGGCGTCGATGCGACCGCGCTCCAGCCAGCCGCCGGCCAGCTCGAGGTGCTGCTGCAGGCTGCCCGCGACGAAGGGCTGCCCGGACTCGGGCAGGCCCAGCGCGGTGATGTCCCAGCCGATGCACTCGGCGCCGGGCGCCAGGTCCAGCTCGAGCCGGTTCTCGGCGCGGCAGCCGCTGTAGCACAGGGCCTCCATCGGCAGCCACTCCAGCCGGGCGCCGGTCGCGAGGCGCAGGCGCACCTGCTGCACGGCGGCCTCGCCCTCGGAGCGGTAGAAACGCCCGGCCCCGGGCGTGGTGACGAGGCCGTGCGTGCCCTCGGCCGCGGTCACGGTGATGTCCAGCCGGTCGCCGGCGACCAGGCCCGAGGGCGGGTGCACCAGCACGTTGTGGCAGATCGCGTCGCCCTCGGGGTAGAGGCTCTGCAGGATGCGCAGCGGACCCTCGTGGCGGAACATCGCGACGCTGCGGGCGTCGCGACGGGTGTAGTCGAGTTCCAGGCGGGCGTGCCAAGTCATGGCTGCGGAGTGTACGGGCCGCGCAACGCGCTCACCGCTTCCAGAAGCCCTCGTGCGGCACGCGGGCCTCCTCCAGCAGCGCCGGGCCGATGCACTCGATCGGGTGGGGCGAGGCCGCGAACACGTCGCGGCAGGACAGCTGCGCGTCGCGCTGCTCGGCGCGCTCGCCGCGGAACACCCGCAGCGACACGGCGTCGATGCCGAACACCACCCGGCCGATGTTGGCCCAGAAGATGGCCCCCGCGCACATGACGCAGGGCTCGCCCGAGGAGTAGATCGTGGCCCCTGCCAGGCGCTCTCGCGAGTGCCTCGGCGACGCCATCCGCACGGCGTTGGTCTCGGCATGGCCCGTGCAGTCGCCCGTCTCGGTGGTGTCGCACCAGGCGCTGGCCAGCACCTCGCCGTCATCGGCGACGATGACCGCACCGAACGGGCGGTTCCCCCGCTCGCGGCCCTGGCGCGAGAGCGCGATGGCCTGCCGCAGGTACAGCGCGTCGCGTTCGTCGAGCGTCGCGCTCATGCCCGCACCATCCGCTCGGCGCGTGCCGGCAGCATCGACCGGTTGAACACGCCGTCGGCCGAGGGCCGCACCTTCAGGCCGTAGACCTCGGCGACTTCCTCGACCTGCTGCTCCAGCGTGAACTTGTTGAAGTCCCCGAGCCCGTGCGAGGCCGTGTCGCGTGCGCCCACGTACTGCGCGGTGATGCGCCAGCGCTCCAATTCGACCTTCTCGTCGATGATGGGCTCGCGCTGCTTCACCGCGGCGATCGACGGGACGGGGTTGGCGAAAGTCTCCAGCAGCGCCCGGCTGGTGGCCCGCAGGAATCCGGCCACCGCCTGCGGCTGCTGGATGATCATCGCGTTGCTCGCGAGGATGGCGTTGCCGTAGAGGTTCAGGCCGGCGCTGGCATAGGGCAGGACCACCAGTTCCTCCGCCTTCATGCGCGTGAACAGAGAGAGCGCGGAATCGTGGAAGTAGGTCGCGGCGTCCACGTCGCCGCGCACCATCACGTTGTCGCGGGCGCTGAAGTCGGTCGTGACCCACTGGAGCATGTCCGGGCGCGCCCGCAGCTTGCGCGCCACCATGGGCCAGTTGCGACGCGTGGCCTCGACCGCCGCGGCGGCCACGCGCTTGCCCTCGAGGCTGCGCCAGTCGCTCGTGATGCCGCGGTCCCTGCGGCCGATGATCGTGAACGGTGCGCGGTTGTAGTACTGGAACACGGCCTGCACCGTCGGCGTGCCCCCGTTCTGGGCATGGAACTCGATCAGCGAGCTGATGTCGCCCAGCCCCATCTGGTAGGCGCCGCTGGCGATGCGGGTGATGGAGGCGACCGAGCCCGCGCCGGTATCCAGCGTCACGTCCAGGCCCTCGTCGCGGTAGTAGCCCTTGGCCTGTGCCAGGAAGAAGGGCGCAACCTGGCCGTTGACGCGGAAGTCGAGGGTGAAGCGGATGGGGGTCAGGCTGCCTTGGGCTCGGACTGCGGGGGCAGACAGGGTGGCGGCCGCGGCGGTTGCGGCGAGGAACAGGCGACGCTGCATGAGGGATCTCTCCGGAAAGGACAAGCGAGCTTGAAGGTCCCGCGGCGGCAGGCCACGGGGCGACAAGAGCAATTTCCGGGCTTCCCGAACCAGGACGGTGCGGGAGAGGCTGAACGCTTCTACTCTTGCGGCCCGACCAGCACCATCCGTGCCAGCGTCGGATGGTCTGGACATTGCTAAGGGGTTGGCAGAGTAGAAGCGTTCACCGACCCATGGGGGGCCGGCCGGAAATTGCTCTGGACCGCGGCCCGATGCCGCCCGGAGAACACGCACCCATGCTCGTCACACGCCAACCCGTCTTCCGCAAGTTCTGGCATGCCGTCATGCCCCTGTCGGACCTGCAGGACGGCCCCAGGTCCTTCACCCTCCTTGGCCAGGATCTCGTCCTCTTCATCGGGCCCGACGGCCAGCCCGCCGCGCTGCGTGATCGCTGCTGCCACCGCACCGCGCGCCTGTCCAAGGGCTGGTGCATCGACGCCGCCGGAGCGCCTTGCGGCACCGGCCACATCCGCTGCGGCTACCACGGCTGGACCTACGACGGCACCGGCCGGGTGGTCCAGATTCCGCAGTACGGTGCCGACCGAGCCATCCCGCCCGACTACCGCGCGCAGGCCTTCCACTGCACGGCCCGCTACGGCTACGCGTGGGTGGCGCTGGAGGATCCGGTGGCCGACATCCCCGAGGTGCCGGAGTTCGGCGCGGCGGGCTGGCGCACCATCTTCCAGTTCCATGAGCGCTGGCAGACGAGCCCGATGCGTGCGCTGGAGAACTCCTTCGACAACTCGCACTTCAGCTTCGTGCACCGTGCCACCTTCGGCGTGGCTGCGCGCCCCGCGCCGAGCCGCTACGAGCTGGTCGAGCGCGAGACCGGCTTTGCCGCGGAGACCGTGATCGAGGCGGCCAATCCGGAGCGCTTCCGGCGCATCAGCGGCGTCAGTGACCCCATCACGACGCGCCACATGCGCAATGCCTACTTCCTGCCGTTCTCGCGCCGGCTCGACATCGAATACCCCTCGGGCATCCGCCATGTGATCATCAACTGCTTCACGCCCATCGACGACGGCAGCATCCAGCTGTGCCAGTGGCTGTTCCGCAATGACACCGAGGAGGACTGCCCGGCGCAGATGCTGATCGACTTCGATGCCGAGATCACCCGGGAAGACAAGGACATCCTCGAGTCCACCGACCCCGACGCGGTGGTCGACCTGCGCCGCCGGGGCGTCGAGTACTCGATGGACTCGGACCGCCCCGGCATCCTGATCCGGCGCAAGCTGATGGAGGTGCTCGCGCGCGCCGGCGAGGAGGAGATCCACGCGGGCAACTGCGGCGGCTGACGCGGCGGCCGGACGCCGCGGTGACGCGGCATGGACCCGGCATGAAAAAGGGGCGCCCGAGGCGCCCCTTTCTCCAGGATGACCGCCATCCCGTGATGGCGAAGCGGCCGGCTTCAGTGGCCCTGCGAGCCGCGGTGGGCCCAGGCCGTGGTGTGCTTCTCCACGTACGAGAACAGCTCGTACATCGCCATCGCCATCGCGCCCACGACCACCAGGCCGGCGAAGGCCAGGCCCATCTGCATGGCCGAGCCGGCGGAGATCAGCAGGTAGCCGATGCCCTCGTTGGCGGCGGTCATCTCGGACACGGTGGTGCCCACGAAGGCCAGCGTGATCGCCACCTTGAGGGAGCCGTAGAAGTACGGCATGGAGCGGGGCAGGCCCACCTTCACCAGCACGTCCCAGCGCTTGGCGCCCAGCACCCGCAGCACGTCCTCCAGCTCGGGCTCGAGCGTGGCCAGGCCGGTGGCGATGTTCACCGTGATCGGGAAGAACGAGATCAGGAAGGCGGTGAGGATGGCGGGGCCGATGCCGATGCCGAACCACACCACCAGGATCGGCACGAAGGCCGCCTTGGGCAGGGCGTTGAACGCCGTCATCAGCGGGTAGACCGCGGCATAGGCGATGCGCGAGCTGCCGATCAGGAAGCCCAGGAGCACGCCCACCACGATGGCGATGCCGAAGCCCGCCATCGTCACCCAGAAGGTGCGCCAGGCATGGCCCGCGATCACCCCGCGGTACTCGATCAGCTGGTCCCAGATGCGGGCCGGGCTGGGGAAGACGAACTCGGAGACGTTGAACGCCGAGCACAGCACCTGCCAGATGATGATCGTGGCCACCAGCAGGATCCAGGGGGACCAGCGTTCGACCTGTTTGGATGTCTTGCTCATTGCGCCACCTCCGCGCCCTGCTTGCGCATCGCGCCGATGTGGCCGCGAAGCTCATGGACGATGTCGGTGAATTCCTTGGTGTAGGTGACCTCCAGCTCGCGCGGGCGCGGCAGGTCGATCTCCTTGCGGACCACGAAGCGGCCCGGGCTCTTGCTCATGACGTAGATCGTGTCGGCCAGGAAGACCGACTCGCGCAGGTCGTGCGTGACCAGGATCACGTTGAACTTCTGCTCGGTCCACAGGTCGCGCAGGATGCACCACAGCTCCTCGCGGGTGAAGGCATCGAGCGCGCCGAAGGGCTCGTCGAGCAGCAGCATGCGCGGCTCGTGGATCAGGGCGCGGCAGATGCTCGCGCGCTGCTGCATGCCGCCCGAGAGCTGCCACGGGAACTTGTCCTCGTAGCCGGCCAGGCCCACCTTGCGAAGCAGCGCGCGGGCGCGTTCCTCGTACTCGGCGCGCTTTTGCTTGAAGGTGGAGCGGTAGGGCTCCACGATCTCCAGCGGCAGCAGCACGTTGTCCACCGTCGTGCGCCAGGGCAGCAGCGACGGCGCCTGGAAGGCCATGCCTGAGATCTTCAGCGGCCCGGTCACCGGCTCGCCGCCGATGGTGATCTTGCCCATGGAGGGCATGCGCAGGCCGGTGGCCAGCTTCATGAAGGTGGACTTGCCGCAGCCCGAGGGCCCGACGATGGCGATGAACTCGCCCTCGCGCACCTTCAGGTCGATGGCCTCGACCGCGAAGTGGTTCTTCTTAAGAAGCTCGTCGTTGTAGGCGAGCCAGACGTCCTGGAAGTCGACGAAGTAATCCGCGCTCATCACTTCTTGGTCGAGGTGGGAGCGGCGGCCTTGGGCGCCGGCAGGATGTTCAGTTCGGCCTTGGCCGGCAGGAAGGAGCCGTTCCAGATCGTGTCGGCATTCACGCGGGTCTTGGTGTTGAAGGCATCGGAGACCTGCGACGCCATCAGCGAGAGGCGGCCGGGGTTGATCTGGCCGAAGCCCTCGGCGCGCGCGTCGGCGCTGTTGATCACGGTATCGACCGCGATCTTCAGGCGGCGCGTCTCGAGTTCGGCGTTGATGATGCCGTCACGCGCCTTCACGTACTCGATGCTGGCGGCGGGGTTGGCGATGACCTCCTTGGCGCCCTTGGTGAAGGCGGACAGGAAGGCCTTCACCGCGGCCGGGTTCTCCTTGAGGATCTTGGGCGAGGCGATGATGACGTTGCCGTACAGCTTGACGCCGAAATCGGCGTAGGGCAGGGTGACCACGTCCTCGAGCTTGACGCCGCGGGCCTCGAGGTTCAGCAGCGAGGTGAAGGTGAAGCCGGTGATGGCGTCCACGTCGCCGCGGGCCAGCATGGTCTCGCGCAGCGGCGGGTCCATCGCGGTCCAGGTCACGGCGCCGATGGCGTTGGCCTTCTGGAAGATCGGGAAGGCGCGGCGGCCGGCGTCGAACACCGGGGCGCCCATCTTCTTGCCATTGAGGTCGCCCGGGGCCTTGATGCCGGACTTCTTCAGCGCCATCACGGCGGCCGGCGTGTTGTTGTAGACGACCATGATCGCCACCGGCTTGTTCGGCGCGTCCGGGTTGTTCGCGTGGAACTCCATCAGGGCGGCGAGGTCGGCGAAGCCCAGGTCGTAGGTGCCCGAGGCCACGCGGGTCACCGCGCCGCCGGAGCCGTTGCCGGCGTCCACCGTCACGTCGAGCTTGGCGTCCTTGAAGTAGCCCTTGGCGGCCGGCAGGAGGAACAGGGCGGAGGGGCCCTCGAAGCGCCAGTCCAGCTGGAACTTGATGGGGGTCAGGGCCTGCGCGTGGGCGGCGCCGACGGTGGCGGCGAAGGCGAGCGAGGCAGCGGCCTTGAGAATGAAGCGTTTGGTATTCATGGCGACTCCAGGGAAGGTATTTGCAGTGATTGCAGACAGGACGAGGGAAGCAAGATCAATGCCGAGACGCCCCAAAACGGGGAGGCCGATGCCAGCGGTCAGGCGATTCCGACGGCCCGATGCGCCCTGCGCGCACGGCGGACCTGTATACGCGACTACCCGCGGCCGCGACGGCCGCAACCATATTGCCTTGGCCGGCTCCCGGTCCATCAACACAGCGCCCGCCGCGGCGAAGGAGTGTCACCATGAATTTCCTGATCTGGCTCATCGTGGGAGGCGTCGTCGGGTGGCTGGCGAGCCTCATCATGCGCACCGACGCGCAGCAGGGGATCCTGCTGAACGTGATCGTGGGGATCATCGGCGCCTTCATCGGCGGGTGGGTGGTCTCGCCCATGGTGGGCGTGGGCACCATCAACGAGGGCATCAGCATCGGCTCGGTCCTGGTGTCGCTGGTGGGCGCCGTGATCCTGCTGGCCATCGTCAACCTGTTCCGCCGGGGACGGGTGCGCTGAGCCTAGGAGGCCGGCCGCAGGATCGCGGCGAGGTCCGGACCCCGCGGGTCCAGGTGCAGGTTGCGTTCGACGCTCGCGAGGTGCTGCTCCATCAGGCGGGCGGCGGCGCGGGCGTCGCGGCGTTCCAGGGCCGCCACGATGTCCTCGTGCTCCGACTGCGAGTGGCCGGCCGAGTGGGAGGACTGGTACATCAGCGAGATCAGCTGCGAGCGTGACAGCAGGTCGGCCACCATGTCGGCCAGGACCTCGTTGCCCAGCATGCGGGCCAGCACCACATGGAAGTCCGCCAGCAGGCGGGTGCGGCCCGAGACGTCCGACTGGCTCACCGCCTGCCGCTCGTTGCGCAGGTGGGTCCGCAGCTGCGCCACCTGGGCGTCGGTGATGCGCGCGGCGAGCTGGCGCACCATGCTGCCCTCCACCATCCGCCGCACCTCGAACACCTGGCGCGCCTCCTCCACGCTGGGCGTGGAGACGAAGGCGCCGCGCGCGGGCTCCAGCGTGACCAGCCGGTCGCGACTGAGCTGGTTCAGCGCCTGGCGGACCACCGTGCGCGAGACCGAGAACAGGTCCGCGATCTGCTGCTCGGCGAGCTTGGTGCCGGGGGTCAGCCTGCGCTCGATGATGGCGCTGGTGATGGAATCCACGATGCGCTCGGTCGAGGTGGCCGCTGGCGCGGGGGAGCGGCCGCTGGCGCGGGCATCGACGAGGCGGACGGGGGTGGCAGGCGTGCGGGACATGGTGGGCGGTCCAATTTGGCAGTTTAGACGGCATACAGGCCCTCAGGGAATCCCCGTACAGCTCTGAACACAAAGCTGTATACGATCGCGCACCAATGGTGCATGCACTCGGTGCGTCGCCCCGGGCTGGTGCGTGGCATGCACCACGCAGGCACCGACCGAGGAGACCGCCATGACCCAACCCGCCGTCCACCCCGTGGACGAAAAACTCCCCACCGGCCGCCTGGCCGCGCTGGGCCTGCAGCACGTGCTGGTGATGTACGCCGGTGCGATCGCCGTACCCCTGATCGTGGGCCGCGCGCTCAAGCTCTCGCCCGAGCAGGTGGCGATGTTGATCAGTGCCGACCTGTTTTGCTGCGGCATCGTGACCCTGGTGCAGAGCCTGGGCGTGACGCGCTGGTTCGGCATCCGCCTGCCGGTGATGATGGGGGTGACCTTCGCCGCGGTCGGCCCGATGGTGGCCTTCGCCAACGCCATGCCCGGCGTGGACGGGGCGCGTGCGATCTTCGGCGCCATCATCGGCGCGGGGGTGATTTCCATGCTGATCGCGCCGGTGGTGAGCAAGCTGCTGCGGTTCTTCCCGCCGGTGGTGACCGGCACCATCATCGCCATCATCGGCATCAGCCTGATGCGCGTGGGCGTGGGCTGGGCCACGGGCGGGCCGGCGCCGATGGCGCAGAGCGTGGACGTGCCCAAGCTGGTGGCCATGGTCGACGCGGCCAAGGCGGCGGCCGCCGCCGCGCCGGTGGCGCCCGGCGCCAGCGCGCCGGCGCTCAAGCTGGCCGGCCCGATCCCGATGGTGAACAACCCGGCCTACGGCGCGCTGGACAACCTGGCCATCGCCGCGGCGGTGCTGGTGTTCATCCTGCTGCTGGTGAAGTACGCGCGCGGCTTCGTGGCCAACATCTCGGTGCTCCTGGGCATCATCGCCGGCTGCGTGGTGGCCGCGGGCCTGGGCAAGATGGGGTTCGAGAAGGTGGCCAAGGCCGGCTGGTTCGACGTGGTCACGCCGTTCGCCTTCGGCCTGCCCACCTTCGACCCGGTGATGATCCTGACCATGACGCTGGTGATGATCGTGGTGATGATCGAATCGACCGGCATGTTCCTGGCGCTGGCCGACATGACGGGCAAGAAGGTGGACCAGCCGGCGCTGGCCGCCGGCCTGCGCACCGACGGCCTGGGCACCCTCATCGGGGGCATCTTCAACACCTTCCCGTACACCAGCTTCTCGCAGAACGTGGGCCTGGTGGGGGTGACCGGCGTCAAGAGCCGCTGGGTCTGCGTGGCCGGCGGGGTGATCATGGTCGTGCTGGGGCTGCTGCCCAAGATGGCGGCGCTGGTGGAGTCGATCCCCACCTTCGTGCTGGGGGGCGCGGGCCTGGTGATGTTCGGGATGGTGGCGGCCACGGGCATCCGCATCCTGTCCACGGTGGATTTCAAGGGCAACCGCAACAACCTGTACATCGTGGCGCTGTCGATCGGCTTCGGGCTGGTGCCGCTGGTGGCGCCGCGCTGGTCGCAGCAGATGGCGCACGGCCTGCACCCGCTGCTGGAGTCGGGCATCCTGCTGACGGCGGTGGCCGCGGTGGTGCTGAACATCTTCTTCAACGGCGCGCGCGAGGACCGCGCGGGCGCGATCGCCGCCGCCAAGGTGGCCGAGGCGCACTGAGCGCAGGACGGCACGAATGAAAAGGCCCGCCCCGTGAGGGGCGGGCCTTTTTCGTGGGGCCGCCAGTGCTTACTGCAGCAGGTCCCGCAGCGTGCGGGCGATGACCTTGGTGGCGCGGCGCAGGTCCTCGAGCTCGAGGCGCTCGTCGGCGCGCTTGGCGTGGGACTCGAGCACGGTGCGCGGGCCGGCGCCGTAGATCACGCCGGGGATGCCGGCCTCGCCGTACAGGCGCACGTCGGTGTACAGCGGCGTGCCCATGGCCGGCGGCACCGCGCCGAAGACCTCGCCCGCGTTCTTCTGGATCGCCTCCACCAGCGGCTGGTTGCCCGGCAGCGGCTTGAGCGAGCGGGCCAGCAGGATGCGGCGCACGTCCACCGTGATGCCGGGGAACTCCGCGGCGGCCGTGGCGATCACGTCGCGGATCGAGGCTTCCACCGCCACCGGATCCTCCTCGGGGATCATGCGGCGATCGAGCTTGAAGGAGACCTTGCCCGGGATCACGTTGGTGTTGGTGCCGCCCTCGATGCGGCCGACGTTCACGTAGGGGTGCTTGATGCCCGCCACCTGCGAGGTGACCTTGCGGTACTCGGTGTTCTGGGCGTACAGCGCGTTGAGGATCTTCACCGCGCCCTGCAGCGCGTCGATGCCGGTGTCGGGGACGGCGGCATGGGCCATCTTGCCGTGCACTGTCACCTCCATCTGCAGGCAGCCGTTGTGCGCCGTCACCACCTCGTAGCTGAAGCCGGCGGCGATCATCAGGTCGGGCCGGGTCAGGCCCTGCTTCAGGAGCCAGCCCGGGCCCAGCTCGCCGCCGTATTCCTCGTCGTAGGTGAAGTGCAGCTCCACCCCGCCCTTGAGCGGCGCGCCCAGCGACTCCAGCGCGCGCACCGCGAAGGTGAAGCTGGCGAAGTCGCTCTTGCTCACCGCCGCGGCGCGGCCATAGAGCTTGCCGTCGACGATTTCGGCGCCGTACGGGTCGTGCGTCCAGCCTTCGCCGGGGGGCACCACGTCGCCGTGGGCATTGAGGGCCACGATCCGTCCCTGGGCGGGGCGTCCGTCAGGCGTGCGGCCCTCGCCGTAGTAGCGCCGCACGATCAGGTTGGTGATGGACTCCAGGCCGGCTTCCTTCACCACCGCGTCCGGCACGGCGTGCTTCTCGGCCTCGAAGCCGAAGTCGGCGAGCAGCTGCGCGGTCCGCTCGGCATGCGGCGCGTTGTTGCCGGGAGGCGTGTCGGTGGGCACGCGCACCAGCGCCTGCAGGAAGCGCACTTCCTCGTCGAAGTGCTGGTCGATCCAGGCGTCGAGCTTGTCGTGGTCGGTCATCGGGCGGTTTCCTGTGCGAGTTGGTCCAGCAACAGCTGGAAGGCCTCCACGGCCAGTTGCATGTCGTCGCTGGTGGTGCTTTCCAGCGGGTTGTGGCTGATGCCGGAGTTCTGGCCGCGCACGAACAGCATGGCCTGGGGCATGACCTCGTGCAGCTTCATGGCGTCGTGGCCGGCGCCCGAAGGCATGCGGTGCAGCGGCACGCCAAGGGCCGACACGGCGCGCTCCCAGCGGGCCTGCCAGGCCGGGGCGCTGGGCGCGGCGGCGGCGCGCATCGTCTCCTCGGTGCGGGCGGCCACGCCGCGGCGTGCGCAGATCGCTTCGAGCTCGGCGAGCACGTCGCGCACCAGCGCGTCGCGCTGGTTATCGGCCGGCGCGCGCAGGTCCAGGGTGAACTGGCAGCGCCCGGGGACCACGTTGGTCGAGCCATTGGGCACCTGCAGGATGCCCACCGTGCCCACGCTGTCGCCGTCCTGCGCGGCGCGGCGCTCCACGTACAGCACCAGTTCGGCCACCGCGGCGGCGGCGTCGCGGCGGCGATCCATCGGCGTCGTGCCGGCGTGGCTGGCCATGCCGGTGACCTCGCACAGGTAACGCACGCTGCCATTGATGGAGGTGACGATGCCCAGGGGCAGGTCCAGCTCGTTGAGCACCGGGCCCTGCTCGATGTGGACCTCGACGAAGCCGAGGTAGCCGGCCGGGTCGCGCTGCAGCCTGGGGATGTCGTCGATGCACAGGCCGGCGTGCTGCATGGCCTGGCGCATGGGGATGCCGTCGGCGTCCTTCTGGTCCAGCCAGGCCTCGTCGAACTGGCCGATCAGCGCGCCTGAGCCGAGGAAGGTGGCCTTGTACCGCTGGCCCTCCTCCTCCGCGAAAGCGACCAGCTCCAGGTCGAAGGGCAGGCGGCGGCCAGCCTTCGCCAGCTCGCGCACGCAGGCCATGGGCGTGAAGATGCCCAGGCGCCCGTCGTACTTGCCGCCATTGCGCACGGTGTCGTAGTGGCTGCCGGTCATGAGCGTCTTCGCCCCCGGGGTGGCGGCGCGGTAGCGGCCGACCACGTTGCCCACGGCGTCGATGTGGACCTCGTCGAAGCCGGCGTCGCGCATGTCGTTCGACAGTCGCTGGGCGCAGGCGCGGTGGGCGTCGGTGAGGTAGGTCACCGTCAGCTGGCCCTTCTCGGCATAGCCGGGGTCGCTGTGCCGCGCGAGCTTCTCGTGCAGGTCCCAGACCGCGTTGCCCAGGGTCGGCTCGACGCCGAACTTGTCGTTCAGGCGAATTTCGGCGATGCGGTGGATGTTGCGCAGGCACTCTCCGCGCTCGAAGTCGACCGGGTTGCCCAGGCGGCGCGCGAAGGTCTCGATGATCTGCGCCCGGTCCAGGCCGGTGCCGCGCGGGCCGCGCACCGCCAGGATGAAGGGGAAGCCGAACTTGGCGTTGTAGTCCGCGTTCAGCTTCTGCAGCGTCGCGAACTCCTCGGGGCTGCAGTCGGTCAGGCCGGCCTTGCCCTGCTCGTTGGTGGATTCGGCGGTGAGGGTCTTGCTCACCATCGCCTTGCCCGCCAGCTCGGGGTGGGCGCGGATCAGGGCCAGCTGGCGGTCCACCGGCGCCTCGGCGACGATGCGCGCGCAGGCATGCTTGAGGGCGGCCAGCGAGGCGAAGGGCCGCCGGGACAGCGCTGCCTCGACGATCCAGGGCGAGTGCTCGTAGAGGCCGTCCAGCCAGGCCAGGGCCTGGTCGGCGGGCGCGTCGTTGAATTGCTGCAGGGTCAGTGCCATGGCGGTCAGCCTCGCGTGTCTTGGTAGGGGTGGACCTGCTTCCAGTGCCGCGCGATGTCGAGGCGGCGGCACACCCACACCCGGTCGTGCGATGCGATGTGGTCCAGGAACTTCTGCAGCGCCACGATGCGGCCGGGGCGCCCGAGCAGGCGGCAGTGCATGCCGACGGACATCATCTTCGGCGCCTCGTCGCCCTCGGCGTAGAGCGCGTCGAAGGTGTCCTTCATGTACTGGAAGAACGGGTCGGCGTGCGAGTAGCCCTGGGGCAGGGCGAAGCGCATGTCGTTGACGTCCAGGGTGTAGGGCACGACCAGCTGCGGCACCACCGTGCCGTCGGTCTTCTGGACTTTCATCCAGAACGGCAGGTCATCGCCGTAGTAGTCGCTGTCGTACTCGAAGCCGCCGTAGTCGGCCACCAGGCGGTGGGTGTTCGGGCTGTCGCGGCCGGTGTACCAGCCCAGGGCGCGCTCACCGGTCATCGCGGTGAGGATGTCCATGGCCTGGCGCATGTGCTCGCGCTCCACCGCCTCGTCCACGTTCTGGTAGTGGATCCACTTCAGGCCGTGGCAGGCGATCTCGTGGCCCAGCTCCTTGAAGGCCGCAGTCAGCTCGGGGTGGCGCTGCAGGGCGGTGCTCACGCCGAAGACGGTCAGGGGCAGGCCGCGCTTCTCGAACTCGCGCAGGATGCGCCAGACGCCGGCGCGGGAGCCGTACTCGTAGATGCCGTCCATGCTCATATGGCGGGCCGGGAAGCTCGCCGGGTTGAACATCTCGGAGAGGAACTGCTCGCTGCCCGGGTCGCCGTGCAGGACATGGTTCTCGCCGCCTTCCTCGTAATTGAGGACGAACTGCACCGCCACCCGGGCATTGCCGGGCCAGCGAGCGTGGGGCGGGTTGCGGCCGTATCCGACCAGGTCGCGCGGGTAGGGGGCGGTGCTGTCGTAGGTCATGGGAGACTGTGGGTTCGTGGAATTGTGACGGATCGCCGGCAAAGTGTATACACTTCTGTTTACGAATTGGAGGTTTCCATGGGATTGAGCACGCATGTCCTCGACACGATGCACGGCACCCCCGCGGCCGGCATGGGTGTTTCTCTGTATCGCTACGAGGGGGAGGAGCCGGTGCTGGTCCGCCGCTTCGCCCTGAACGCCGACGGCCGCAACCCGGACGGCCCCCTGTATGACAACGCCAGCCTGCGCACCGGCCGCTACCGCCTGGTGTTCGACGTGGCGAGCTATTTCCGTGCCAAGGGCGTCGAGCTGCCCGACCCGCCCTTCCTGGAGCAGGTGCCGCTGGACTTCGGCGTGGCCGACGCGCAGGCGCACTACCACGTGCCGCTGCTTTGCAGCCCTTGGAGCTATTCGACCTACCGGGGCTCCTGAGCCCGCGGGCCGGCCGGCCCGCGAGGCGGGCTCAGTCCTGGCCTTCGGTCAGGGTGTCGAGCTGGAAGCGGCCGCTGCGGTCCCACAGCCAGGTGTCGGTGTAGGTGACCCGCCCCATGCGGGCCGGGGCCGGGTAGGGGGCGGCGGCCCGCACGGTGCGCTCGATCTCGGCGATGACCTCCGGCGCATGGCGCGGCGCGCGCATCCAGTTCAGGCCGCGCACGTGGCCCCCGCCATCGAGCTCCACCTGCAGCACCCCCACCGCATAGAGCAGGGGGGGCAGGCGGCCGGGGTAGATGCGCTCGCGGTTGAGGCCATACAGGTGGCTGGCCGCGTCGCGCCGGTAGTCGCGCGGCGAGGTGGCCTGCGAGGCGCGCAGGGCCGGCGCAACAGGGGTGGCGGGGGGGGCCGCGGGCACCGCGTCGATGGTGGGCGGGCGGCCGGCAGGCACCGACGTGGTGTCCCGCGAGACCGGTGTCGAGGTGCAGGCCGCCAGCAAGGCGGCGGCGGCGCCGGTGGCCATGCCGAGGGCCCGGCGCCAGGGGCTGGCATGCTTCATGATGTCTCCTGGCTTCTGCCCCAAGCATACTGGCCTCCCGGCCGCTTTCCAGCATGTTGCATCTGCTCACGCCCGACCTGACCGAACGCCTCGCTCGCGAACCCGCGGTGCTGGTGCGCGTGGCCGCCACCGAGGGCTCGGTGCCGCGCGAGGCGGGCACCTGGATGCTGGTGTTCGCGCAGGAGGTCGCCGGCACCATCGGCGGTGGGCAGCTGGAGTTCCAGGCGATCGCCGCCGCCCGCGAGCGCCTGGCCGGCCGGCCGGGTCCCGGCGCGCAGCGCTACCCCCTGGGCCCCAGCCTGGGACAGTGCTGCGGCGGGGTGGTGCACCTGGCCTATGAGGCGGTCACGCCGGACGCGGCGCCCGCGCTGATGCGGCGCCTCGCGCAGGCGCTGCAGCCGGTGGCGGTATTCGGCGGCGGCCATGTGGGCCAGGCCCTGGTGCGGGCCCTGGCGCCGCTGCCCTATGCCGTGACCTGGGTCGACAGCCGCGACGGCATCTTTCCCGCTGGCCTGCCGCCCCAGGTGCGCTGCGAGCACTCCGACCCGGTGCAGGCCGCGGTGGCCGACCTCGCCCCCGGCTCGCAGGTGCTGGTCATGAGCTTCAGCCATGCCGAGGACCTGGACATCGTGGCCGCCTGCCTGCGCCGCCTGCGCGAACGCGACGACCTGCCCTTCGTGGGTCTGATCGGCAGCCGCACCAAGTGGGCGACCTTCCGCCACCGGCTCGAGGCCCGCGGCTTCACCGCGGACGAACTCGCGCGGGTGACCTGCCCCATCGGCCTGCCGGGCCTGGCCGGCAAGGAGCCGGAGGTGATCGCGGCGAGCGTGGCGGCGCAACTGCTGCTGCGGCGCCAGCCTACGTGATGTCCCGGGGATGGCGCGGCGCGGGAGTTGCTTAAACTTCGTTCCCATTGGTCGCAGCGGTGCCGGGCTTCATGCGCAAGCCCTTGGTTCGCGGCCTTGTCCCTGCTCAGAGCGCCCGCGGTGGTGAGCAGTCCTGAAGGTGTCATTGCGCATGGAAAGCTACCTCCTCGACTGGGCCAACCTCCTGCTTCGCTGGCTGCACGTCATCACGGCCATCGCCTGGGTCGGTTCGTCCTTTTATTTCGTCTTCCTCGATTCCAGCCTCACGCCCCCCGTGGACGAGGACCTGAAGAAGCAGGGCGTCTCCGGTGAACTCTGGGCGCTGCACGGCGGCGGCTTCTACCACCCGGTGAAGTTCGCCGGCGCCCCGCCGAAGCTGCCCGGGCACCTGCACTGGTTCTACTGGGAGAGCTACACCACCTGGATGTCGGGCTTCGCACTGCTCACGGTGTCCTACCTGTGGAACGCGCGCACCTACCTGATCGACCCGTCGAAGATGGACTGGTCGCCCTCCGCCGCGGTGACCGTGGTGCTGGCGTTCCTGGTGGTGTTCTGGATCCTGTACGACCTGATCTGCCGCACCTTCGGCGAGAAGGAGAACGGCGACTCCATCGTGGGCGCGCTGGTCGCGGTGCTCGTCGTCATCGCCTCCTGGCTCGCCTGCCACTGGTTCGCCGGCCGCGCCGCCTTCCTGGTGGTGGGCGCGATGATCGCCACCACCATGAGCGCCAACGTGGCGATGTGGATCATCCCGGGCCAGCGCAAGATGGTCGCCGCCATCAAGGCCGGCCAGCCGGTGGACCCGGTCCACGGCAAGCGCGGCAAGCAGCGCAGCGTGCACAACACGTACTTCACGCTGCCGGTGCTGTTCTCGATGCTGTCCAACCACTACAGCTTCACCTGGAACCACCCGCAGAACTGGCTGGTGCTGGTGCTGATGATGTTTGCCGGCGCCGCGATCCGCCAGTTCTTCGTGCTGCGCCACGGCTGGAAGCTGGGCCGCAACAAGCACCCGCTGCCGTATGCGGTGGTGGGCGTGGCGGTGATCCTGGGCGCGCTGATGTGGATGATGCCGGCGGCCCAGCCCGCCAGGCCGGCGGCGGCCGCCGCGCCCGCGGCTGATTTCGCCGCGGTGCAGAAGGTGCTGGAGCAGCGCTGCTACCTGTGCCACGGCGCCCAGGTGCAGATGAAGAACGTGCGCCTCGATTCCCCCGAGGCGGTGAAGCAGAACGCCCAGGCCGTCTACCAGCAGGTGGTGGTCACCCGCCTGATGCCGATGAACAACAGCACGAACATCACCGAGGACGAGCGCGCCCTGGTGGGGGCTTGGTTCCAGGCGGGCGCGAAGACCGCGCCCTGAGCCCGGCGGGCCCCGTTGCCGGGGCCTGCGCCGGTGGCCCCGGCTACTCGCAGAGGCTGCGGATCGCGTCGGGCGCCGGCATCGCGAAGATGCTGCCGTCCTCGCGCCGACCGGCGAAGATGCGCACCTCGTCGCACTCCAGGATCACGGTGTCCCCGCGCAGCACCTGATAGCGCTGCACGAAGCTCTTGCCCCGCCACTCGGCCACGTGCGCGCGGATGTCCAGCGTGTCGCCGTAGCTGGCGGTGCGGATGAAGCGCGTGTGCGTGTCCACCAGGGGCGTGCCGATCACGCCCAGGGTCTTCTCGGTCTCGCGCCAGGGCGGCACGCCGCACTCGATGAAGAAGTGCCGCGAGGCCGCGTCGATCCAGCGGAAGAAATTGGGGAACCAGACGATGCCGGCCGGGTCGCAGTCGCCGAACTCGACGCGCTGGGTGTAGGTGACGGTGCGCGCCATCAGTCCCCCGCGATCTTGCGTTCGCGGATGATCCCGCCGAAGCGCTTCGAATCGTCCGTGGCGCGGGCGCCGAACTCGGCCGGCGTCAGCGGCAGGGCCTCGCCGCCCAGGGCGACGATGCGGTCCTGGATCGGCTTGGTGCCCAGGATGCGGTTGATCTCGCGGTTCAGGCGCGCCACCACGTCGGCCGGCGTGCCGGCCGGGGCATAGAAGCCGAACACGCTGTCGGCGTCGAAGTTCTTCAGGCCGGCCTCGTGCAGCGTGGGCACGTCCGGGAACAGCGGCGAGCGCTTCAGGCTGCCCACCGCCAGCAGCTTCAGGCGGCCGCTGCGGGCGTGCTGCAGGCCGATGCCCGGGTCGAAGTGGAAATCGATCTGGCCGGCCAGCAGGTCCTGCAGCGCCGGGGCCGCGCCGCGGTACGGCACATGCACCGCGAACACGCCGGCCTGGGACTTCATCATCTCCGCCGCCAGGTGCGGCGAGCTGCCGTTGCCCGGCGAGCCGAAGGTGAGCTTGCCGGGGTTGGCGCGCAGGTGCGCGAGGAACTCCTGCGCCGTGTTCACCGGCAGCTGCGGCTTGACCATGAGGTACACCGCGACGCGGGCGGCCGAGGCCACCGGGACCAGGTCCTTGGCCGGGTCGAAGGTCATCTTCGGGTACAGGTGCGGGTTGATCGACACCATGCCGCCGGAGCTCATGAGGAGGGTGTAGCCGTCCGGCGCCGAACGCGCCGCGGCCTCGCCGCCGATGTTGCCGTTGGCGCCGCCGCGGTTCTCGATCACCACCGGCTGGCCCAGCGCCTCGGACAGGGGCTGGCCGATGGCGCGCGCCAGCGTGTCGGCCGCGCCGCCGGCGGGGAAGTTCACGATCACGCGCACCGGCTTGGTGGGCCAGGCCGGGGCCTGCGCGTGGGCGGCGGTGCCGGCCAGGCCGGCGGCGGACAGGGCCAGGGCGAGGAGGGCCCGGCGGGGAAGGTTCTTCATGCGTGTCTCCAGGGGTCTTCTCGGTCTTCTCGCGGAGCTGTCTCGGGATCCGCTCGAGGTCAGCCCGCCTGCTGCCCGGCGGGCCGGGCGCGGCGGATGAATCGTATCGGCTGTTCCTTCAGCGGCCGCGGCGGCGCGCCGTGGGCACGCAGGGTGGCGTCCAGGGCGGTGCCGGCCTCGTCGGCCAGGGCCGCGGCGCGCGCGGCGGCGACGGCCTGCGCCGCGGCCTGCGGGTCGGCGCCCTGGGCCAGGTGCTGCATCACGTGCAGCAGGTTCTCCTTGCCGCGTTCGTTGGTGCTGCCGTAGCCCTTGACCAGGCGGCCGCACTGCGCGATCTCGTGGCCCAGCGACCAGGCGCGGGCGCAGCCTGCGACCACGGCCTCCAGCCAGCGTTCGATCATGGCCTGCTCTGTGGCCCAGCGGCTGCCGCGCGGGCGCAGCCACTTCAGCGAGGCCAGCGCGCGCAGCGCCAGCATGCCGCCCACCGAGTGCGTGCCCACCTTCAGCGGCATGGACCAGGCCGGCAGGCCGCGCGCGGTGCGGCGGCGGTTCCAGGCCAGGAGCCGGCCGGCGAGCGACGGCGGCAGCAGCGCGGCGAACTCGGGCACGCCGGGCTTGAAGTGGTCCCAGACCTGCAGCAGGTCGTCGTCCTTCGCCTTCACTTCCTCGCGCACGCGGCGCCAGCGGTTGGCGCGGCTCTTGAGGTCAGCCACGCGGACGATGTCGTCGAACGCCATCCACAGCGCCAGCCAGCGGGCCATCTCGGTGGTCACCGCGAAGCCCTGCGTGCCGCCCGGGTCGGCGGCGCGCTCGGCCTGCAGCACGCGCTCCAGGCGCTGCGCGTAGAGCGCGGCGTAGGCCGGTCCCTGGTAGTCGAGCACGCGGGCATGGCCCAGGCCCAGGAGGGCATGCACCGGCTGCGGGAAGCGGGCGGCGAGGTCGGCGGGCAGGGGGCGCGGCGCGGGGGCGTCGTCGTCGGCCTCGACGAGGCCGCGCACCAGGGCGGCCTGCGCCTGCGCGCCGGCCACGATGTCGAAGGCGCGGGCGAAGCCGCGCAGGCTGGCGGCGGCCGAGGCGCCGCCACCGGACTGGATCACCGCCTCGTAGTCCTCCCGGCGAATGAACGGCAGCAGGCCGCTGCCGGCGATGGCGCCCAGCATCACGGCGCTGACCACCGTGCCGCATTCGCGGGCCACCGCGCCCATGTCGAACACCTGGTGCTCGCGGCTGAAGCCGCGCACCGCGGCGAGCAGGCGGTCGGCGTCGACGCGGCCATCCCCCATCTGCATGCGCTCGTTCACGGTGAGCGCGCGGCTGGAGGAGGTGATGACGCGGGTGCGCTGCGGCGCGCTCATGCCGTTGCCGACCTGGCGCGCCGTCTCCAGCAGCTCGGAGGAAACGATGGCGTCCAGCGCGCCGGGTACCGGGTTGAGGCTGAACACCGGGCGGCGGCCGCCCAGGCTGGCGAGGGGCTGCGGGAACACCTCGACGTAGTAGGTGGTGGCGCCGGTGCGCTGCGCCACGCCGGGGATGGAGGTGGCCTGGACCGGGTAGCCGGCGTGGCGGGCCGTCTCCACCAGCCATTCGGTCAGCACGCCTCCGCCTTCGCCGCCGAGGGCGCACAGCAGGAGGGTGACGGGTTGCTTGTTGTCCATGGGAATGTCCTTCGCGGCTCAGGCGGGTTGCAGCGCGCGCACCAGGCCGCGGCGCAGGGCGGCCCGCAGGCGCTCGTGCCAGCGCGGGTTCTGCACCACCTCGGCGCGGTAGAAGCTGGGGCACAGCGTGGCCGCGTGCGCGTTGGCGCCGCACAGGCCGCAGCCCACGCAGCCGTCGATCACGGTGGCGACCGGGTCGACCTTGAGCGGGTCGGGGTTGTCCTTGAGCGTGAGGGTGGGGCAGCCGGAAAGGCGGATGCAGGCGTGGTCGCCGTTGCACACGTCCTCGTCCACGCCGTACTTCACCCGCACCACGCGCTCGCCCTTCTTCAGCAGGCTGGCGATCCAGGGCTTGAGCCGGCGCTGGCGTTCCAGCTGGCACTCGCCCTCGGCGACGATGACCTTGAGGCCGTTGAAGTCGCTGGTGAAGGCCTCCTTGAGCGTGTCGCGCATCTCGTCCACCTGGTAGGTGTTGACGGTGCGCATCCACTTCACGCCCAGGCCCTGCAGGGTGTTCTCGATGGTGCGGTTGGTGTGGGCCAGGCTCTGGCCCTTGTCCGCGGAGCCGGCCTTGGCGTCCTCGGGCGGCGTCGAGATCAGTTCCTGCGTGCCGGTGGCCGAGGAGTAGCCGTTCTTGAAGATCAGGAGGACCGCGTCGTCGCCGTTGAACAGCGCCGACTGCACCCCGGTGAGCAGGCCGTTGTGCCAGAAGCCGCCGTCGCCCATGATGGCCAGCGTGCGCCGCTGCATCATCGGGGAGACGCCGGCGCGGCTCGCCAGGCTCATGCCGTAGCCCAGGATGGAGTGACCGGTGTGGAACGGCTCGAAGGTGCCCAGCGCGTGGCAGCCGATGTCGGCCGCCACGTGGACCTTGCCGACCTCCTGCTGCGCCAGCTGGAGCGCGGAGAACACCGGCCGCTCGGGGCAGCCCACGCAGAAGCCCGGCGGGCGCGCGGGCAGGGGCCGGCCGACCTCGGCGGCGACCGCGGCGCGGCGCTCGCGGTTGCCCGCCAGCCACTGGCGCGCGGCGTCCAGCGGGCTGGCCGGCAGGTGGGCCGCCACGAAGGGCACCAGGCCGCCGCAGATCGCCTCCACGCTGTACTCGCCGCCCTGGGGCAGCAGGTCCTTGCCATGCAGCTTGGTGCCGATGTCGCGGCGGCGCAGGAGGGTGGCGATCTCCTGCTCGATGTACTCGGGCTGGCCTTCCTCCACCACCAGCACCGCGCGCTTGCCGGCGCAGAAGCCGGCGACCTGCTCGGGCACCAGCGGGTAGGTGACGTTCAGCACCAGCAGCGGGATCTCGCTCTCGCCGAAGGCGTTGGCCAGCCCCAGCTGCTGCAGGCTGCGCACCAGGGCGTTGTACAGGCCGCCCTGGACGATGATGCCCACCTCGTCGTGGCGCCCGGGCATCAGCTCGTTGAGGTGGTTGTCCAGGATGTACTGGCGGGCCGCGGGGATGCGCTTCTCGTGCTTCAGCTTCTCCTGCGGGAAGGTCACCGGCGGGTGGGCCAGGCGCATGTAGTCGAACTTCGCCGGGTCGGCCATGAGCTGGCGGGTGGAGACCTGGGGCGGCTGGTTGTCCCGCGCCTCGAAGCTGCCCCGCACGTGGCAGGCGCGGATGCGAAGCTCCAGGATCGCCGGCATGTTCGAGGCCTCGGAGAGGCGGAAGCCGTGTTCCACCATGTTCACCATGGTCGGCAGGTCGGGCCGCGGGTCGAGCAGGCACATCGTCGACTTGAGCGCGAAGGCGTGGGTGCGCTCCTGGATCACCGAGGCGCCCTCGCCGTAGTCCTCGCCCACCACGATCAGCGCGCCGCCCACCACGCCCGGCGAGGCGAGGTTGGACAGCGCGTCCGAGGCCACGTTGGTGCCGACGATGGACTTCCAGGTGACCGCGCCGCGCAACGGGTAGTGGATGGAGGCGCCCAGCATGGCGGCGGCCGAGGCCTCGTTGGCGCAGGCCTCCACGTGCACGCCGAGCTCGTCGAGGTAGGGGCGGGCCTGGACCATCACGTCCAGCAGGTGCGAGACCGGCGCGCCCTGGTAGCCGCCGACATAGGCCACGCCGGATTGCAGCAGCGCCTTGGTGATGGCGAGGATGCCCTCGCCGTGGAAGGTCTGGCCTTCCCCGAGGCGCAGGGATTCGATCTCCCTGCCGAATGAAACTTCCAAGGGGGTGTCTCCCGGTGTCGTCGTTGTGGGTTCGGCAGTGTCGCCAGCCTGAATTCATCAATCAATAAAATGAATCGACTATCCGGAATAAGCTGAATGCATATCAAGGACATCGACCTGAACCTGCTGCGGCTGTTCGACGCGGTGCACCGGTGCGGCAGCGTCAGCCGCGCCGCCGAGCAGCTGGACCTGACCCAGCCCGCCGCCAGCCAGGGCCTCACCCGCCTGCGCGGCCTGCTACAGGACCCGCTGTTCACGCGGGCGCCGGGCGGCGTCAAGCCCACGCCGCGCGCCGAGCGCCTGGCCGAGCCGGTGCGCCAGGCGCTGGCCACGCTGCAGGCGGCCCTGGGCGAGGCCGACGGCTTCGACCCGCTGCGGTCGCGGCGCACCTTCGAGCTGCATATGAGCGACATCGGCGAGAGCCGCTTCATGCCGCCGCTGGTGGCGGCCCTGCGCGAGCAGGCGCCGGGGGTGCGGGTGGAGGCGCGGCCCTGGCCGCGCCAGGCGCTGGCCGAGGCCCTGCACACCGGGCGGGTGGACTTCGCCTTCGGCTTCCTGCCGATGGTGCGGGACACGCGCAGCCAGCGCCTGCTGGAGGACCGCTACATCCTGCTGCTGCGGCGCGGCCATGCCTTCCTGCGGCGGCGGCGCACCGGCGCGGCGCTCCTCGCGGCCCTGGGCGAGCTGGAGTTCGCGGCGGTGCGCACCCATGCGGACACGCTGCGCATCCTGCAGCTGCTCAAGCTGGAGGACCGGCTGCGGCTGGTGACCGAGCACTTCCTGGCGCTGCCCTCGATCGTGCGGCAGACGGACCTGGCGGCGATCGTCCCGCGCAACATCGCGCGCGGCTTCGGCGAGGGCTTCGTGCTGGTGGAGCCCGAGTTTCCGCTGCGGGACTTCACCGTCTCCCTGCACTGGAGCCGGCGCTTCGAGGCCGACCCGGGGCACCGGTGGCTGCGCGGGCTGGTGGGCGGGCTGTTCCGCGGATGAAGGCCCGCGGGGCGCTGGACGAACGCGGTCGCCGGCGGGCGGGCGCGGTGCTAGCGTCCCGTGCCATGTACCCGCCCCGCCCGCGTCGCGGCCTGGCCGCCTCCGGGGCCTCCCTGGCCGCCCCTGCCACTTTCGCTGCCCTCGCGCTCCTGGCCGCGTCGGCGTCGGCCAGGGCCTGCACGCTCGTTCCGCTGTCCTGGCCGGCCGCTGGGCAGGTCCTGGACGAGCCGCGGCCCACGCTGCGCTGGGACGGCGAGGCCGGCGCCAGCCACCGGGTCCAGATCGCCCTCGTGCTGCCGGAGTCGCGCCTGCTCGCCTCGCACGACGTGCAGGTGGCGGGCACGCGGTGGACGCTGCCCGCCGACCTGCCGGCGGAACGGGCCGCGGTGAAGGTGGTCGTCAGCCGCGGCTGCCCGTCACTGCAGGCGCAGGACCTGCACGCCCGGGGACCGGCCTTCTTCATCGACCTGCGCGCCGCCTGCTCGCTGCCGGCCGGTGCCTTGCGCCAGGACGGCACGCGCGTCGCCTGGCCGGCGGTGCCCGGGGCGCAGGCGTACCAGGTGCGGCTGTTCGCGCCCGCAGGCCAGGCCGCGCAGGTGGAGGACACGATGGTCCTGGTCTCGCAGGCGCGGGTGACCGAGCCTGCGTTCACCGCGGACCGGCCGGCGGCGGGCACGGTGGCCACGGTGCAGCCGCTGTGCGGCGGCCGGCCGGGCGGCGTGGCCTCGCAGGTCCTGCGCTAGGCCGGACGCTCGGGGCTAGGCCGGACGCTCGGGGCTTGCGAAACCCGCAAGCGCCGCCTGGCCCGGCGCGCCCGGTGCGGCGGGCCCGCGCAGCGCGGCGAGCACGTCCTGCGCCACCGATTGCCCCAGCCGCAGGCCCTCGTCGTTGTCGCTGCGGAAGTGGATGCCGCCCCACAGGCGCGACATCGCCGCCTCCTGCGCCATGGCGGCGAAGGCTGCGCGCCGCTGCGGCAGGAAGTGGCCCAGGACCCCGGCTGCCGCCGCCGACACCGTGGCATGCCCCGACACGTAGGCTGGAAAGCCGGGCGTGACCAGCAGCGGCTCGAAGCCCGGGTCCAGGTCGCGCCGCACGGCGGTGATCGGGCGCTCGCTCCAGTCGCGGACCTTGACGCGCCAGCAGTCGATGAAGGCGTCGTGCATGGCCACCGCCACGGCGGTGACCCCGCGCAGCAGGAGGGCCGTGCCCTCGGCGGGTGTGGGCGCCTGCGCCGCGGCCTCGCCCAGGGCCTCGAGCGTGTGCTGCATCCAGACGCCCGCCGGGGTGACCGAGCCTGCCTCCAGGTGCCAGGCATGCGCGGCCCGGCGCTGGCCGTCGTCCAGCGCCCGGGCCGCGTCCAGCACCTCCTGCGCCTCCTGCCGGTGGCGCGCGCTGCCCGGCCGGGGCGGCGGCGGCGGGTCATGGCGGCCTGCCGATGGCTGGACCCAGGGGCGCCACTGGCCCGCCAGTCCCTCCGCCGGGTTGGCGGCATACAGCGGCCAGGTGGGCTGCCACGCGCCCAGGAAGTCTGCGGGCCGCTGCCGCGGCGGCCAGGACCGGCCGGCGCCGTCGCGCAGGCTGCGGGCGACCAGCGCCTCGCCCACCTCATTGCCCACGGCCGCTGCGGCCGCGCGGGCTTCGTCCGGCAGCGTGAGCGCGTCGGCCAGGTGCGCGCGGTGGGCCTCGAACACGCCGGCTGTCTCATTGGGATAGAGCTGCGCCATCACGCGGGCAGCCGCCTGGTGGGCCGCCAGCTCGCCGGCCGCACCGGCCCCGGGCCAGGTACGCGAGGCGTGGGCCCAGGCGTCGTGCAGCGCGACCTGCACGTGGGCGAGCGCGCGCGCGGCGCGCAGCGGGTTCTGCTGGTACTTGACCACCAGGCGCAGGACCAGGCGGGGCCAGTGCGCCAGGTGCGCCGGGGCGCCGGCTGCCAGGGCGGGCGTCGGGGGCGGTGCGGACGGCGCCTGGACCTCGCGTGCGAACCAGGGCGAGGCCGGTGCTGCGGGTGTCGCCGGCGCGGGGCCGGCGTGCGCCAGGCCGCGCCAGGCGACGCTGCTTCCCAGCAGCAACACGCTGCGGCGACTCAGCAGGAATACGTTCGTCATGAGGAGCGGTTCGGTGATGAAGAAGCGGTTGTTTTTAATACGAAAGCATTGATAGATTCCGCCCCCATCGGCAACGGCCAGCCAATCGGCACGGCGCGTTGCCCCACACCAGGGAGATGCCGTGCCGCGCACGACCAGGGGGAAATCGGGTTCGTTCCACGCGTGGGTCCGGCGGGCTGGCGCGGGCATCGCCGTCCTCCTGTTCCTCCTGGCGGGGCCGGGGCTGTCCGCGGCGCGCGCCGGCCAGGAGCGCTACGACTACGACCCGCTGGGCCGCCTGGTGCGCCACACCGATGCCGCCGGCCTCGTCACCGACTATGTGTATGACCCGGCGGGCAACATCCTTTCTGTGCGTCGCGCCGGCGCCGGGGCGCAGGCACCGGTGCTCGAGTCCGTCACGCCCTCGGTGGTGCGGCGCGGCGAGACACGGTCGCTGGTCCTGTCGGGCCAGCGGCTGCTGGTGGGCACGCTGCGCGCGGGCGACCCCGGGCTGGTGCTGTCGAACCTGCGGCAGTCCGCCACGCAGCTGCGGACCGACCTCGCCGTCAGTGCCGTCGTGCCGCTCGGTCCGCAGGCCCTGACCTTCTCCAGCGCGCAGGGCACCTCGTCGATCCCGCTGACCGTCGGCCCGTCCCTGCCCGTGCTCTCGGTGGAGCCCAGCCCGCTGGCCCTGCCGCCGGACAACGCGCCGCATTCCGTGGCCCTGCGGCTGACGGCGCCGGACGTGGTCGACCACGAGATCACCGTCGCCAGTTCGGACGCCTCCCGGGTCTCGGTGCCTGCGGCGCGCGTCACCCTCCCCGCCGGGCAGACCACCGCGCTCATGCAGGTGGTGCCGCGCGCCAACGGCTTCGCCACCCTCACGCTCACCTCGGCGCTGCTCGCGCCGGCCTCGCTGCCGGTGTTCGTCACGGCGGATTTCCGTGGCGTGAACACCAGCCACGCCCGGGCCGTGCAGGTGCAGGTCGGGCCAGCCGGCCAAGCCGCGCAGGTCGCCGCGGCAGGCACCTTCACCGCGCCGCGCGTGGGCCTCGTGCGCGGGCCGGTGCTGACGCGCATGGCGCCGCAGGCCATGGCGGTCGGTAGCGTGGCCACGCTCACGCTCGAGGGGCAGTCCCTGCCGCCGGACCTGAGGGTATCCGTCATGCCGGCAGCCGGTCTCTCCGTGTCGGCCGCACCGCCGGCATCGAACCGTTGGGAGCTCGCCGTCACCTCCCGGGCGGATGCGGCGACCGGGCCGCGGCGCCTGGTCGTGACGACGGCCGCAGGACAGCCCGTGCCCTTCGCCGATCCGAACCAGGCGATCCTCCTTCTGACCACGGGCCAACCCCGGATCGACTCCATCGAGCCGCTGTTCGCGGTCCCGGGCCAGCGCGTGCAGCTTCTGGTGCGCGGAGCGCATCTGCAAGAGGGACAGCTCCTGCTGCAACCTGGCGTGGATCTCGCGGTGGATGCACAGCCCGTCCGCAACGCCGACGGACGTGAGCTCATTGCCCAGGTACAGGTCGATCCTCTGGCGCAGCCGGGGGCGCGCACCGTGCAGGTCGCCACCCCCTCGGGTACGAGCGACCCGGCCGCGGCCAGCGCCAACCAGTTCACCATCGTGCGCGAGGTCAGGCAGGGCATCTCGCCCATTGCCTCGCCAGTCGTGGGCGTGCGGTTCGGAAGCGGTGACGCCGGTGCGGGGCCTACGGTTGCATCGACCTGGCTCGCGTCCCCGGTGGGTGTGAGCCTTGGGGCGGGCGCTGGGCGGGTCTTGCCGGCCACGGGCGTCCTGGGGACTTCGCTGGTGCTCGAGGTGTCGGGTGCCGGGCTGCAGGCCGTGACACGGGCCGAGCTGCGGCCGGGGGCCGGCCTGGCGCTGGGAACACCCCAGGCCAGTGCCGATGGCACGCGCCTGTCGCTGCCGCTTTCGGTAGCGGCCGATGCCCCTCGCACGCCAAGCCGCCTGGTTCTGTCCACCGCTTCCGGCAACCTCAAGTTCGCTGTTCCCGGGGGGGACCAGTTCCTCGTCGTCGCACCCGCCCCCGCGCTGGTCGCCGTGAAGCCGCAGGTGGTGGTGGCTGGCCAGTCGGCGTCGGTGCACCTGCGGGGCGTGAACTTCTCCGACGTGCAGGGGGTTCGCATCGAGCCCCCGGGGGGCTTGGTGCCCGCGCCTCCCTTCGTGGCGAGCGCGGACGGCACCGAGTTGACGTTCCAGTTGCAGGTCGCGGCCGGGGCGGCACCAGGCGAGCGCGTCGTCATCGTGCAGGCGGCTGGCGGCGAGTCCCCCGCGGCGCCGCAGCCCGCGAACACGTTCCAGGTGGCGACCAAGGCCGGGCCCTTGCGTGACGCGATCTCGGCCCCCCCGGTGGGCGTGCGGCGGGGAATGGTCAGCGCGCCGGCCTCCGAGCCTCGCGCCGCACATGCGCCCCACGTGGGGGTGTCCTTCAACCTGCCCGTCGCGTCGGTCGAAGAGCCGAGGGCCGCCAGAGCTGCGGCCGTGGGCGTCCTCGTCGGTACCGCGTTGACCGGGATGCAGCCGCGCAGCCCGGCTGGCTTCGAGACGGGGAGCTCGGGCGTCCTCACGCTCACGGGCGTCGGACTCGACCGCGTGACCGCGGCCCGCGTCGCCGGTCCTGACGGGATGACCCTCGGGACGCCCGTCGCCAGTGCTGACGGCACCTCGCTGTCGCTGCCCGTCCGTGTCGCGGGGTCCGCGCCGTCGGGGCTGTACGGCATCCGTGTGCTCTCGGGCACCGGTACCGCGGCGCAAGGTGTGACCGCGGTCGGGCGCAACGACATGCTGGTCAGCGTGGGTGCGCCGCCCACTGCCATCCACTCGGTTGAGCCCATCGTGCTGGAGCCGGGCAAGACCTACACCTTCACCGTACGTGGCCAGGGCCTGAAGGACGTCTACGAAGTCCTCGCCGAGCCTGCGCAGGGGCTGCGCTTCGGCATCGCGTTCACCGCACCGGCCTGGAGCGCCACGGAGCTGGGCGAGTTGCTCCGTGTGCAGCTCACCGTGGCGGCCGATGCGCCTATCGGTCAACGCGTCATCCGCCTGCGGACCCCGGGGGCACTCACCAGTCATGAGCCGACGCCTGCGGTCAGCGTCGAGGTGGTCTCTCCCCAATAGCCATAAGCGACGAGACGCTGAACGCCCCGATCACCCTGTCCAACATCCATTGCCCCAAGGAGGAACCCATGACACTGCCCGCTGCCCTGTCCATTGCGAGCCGCCGCGTCTGGCCGCTGGCGCTGGTTGCCGCGTCCCTTTCTGCCCCGTCGCATGCGTTCGACAGTGGGAGCACGGGCGCTGACGGCGCGCTCGCGCCAACCGTCAACACCGAGATCCAGCTGCCGCCCTCGGGTGTCCTGAACTACACCTCGATCAACATCCCCCAAGGCGTGACCGTGAAGTTCAAGAGGAATACCCTGAACACACCCGTCTACCTGCTGGTGTCGGGGAACGCGACGGTCGCTGGGTTCCTGGACCTTCGGGGCGAGGATGCCAAGGACTCGGGCACTTATGGTTCGGGCGTCCTGGGGGATGACGGCCTGCCAGGGGCCGGCGGCCCCGGGGGGTATGACGGAGGTCGGGGTGGACGCGATGACGCGTCCATGCGCCCCGAGATCATCCGCGGCGGCGCAGGCCTGGGACCCGGGGGCGGTCTCGGAGGGCTGGAGGGTGAGGCGGAGTGCGGCAAGAGCGATCGGGGCTACCAACGGTGGGTGGGGCAGGGGGCCTCGCACGCGACCCACGGCGGTTCGAACAACAATACCGCCTGCAGTACGTACTACTACGGCTATCCCCCCTTTGCGTTCCAGCCGAAGCCGTACGGGTCCGCCCTCCTGCAGCCGCTGCTCGGAGGCTCCGGCGGGGGAGGCGGACGCGGTGGCTCCAATTACCCGGGCGCCGGGGGCGGTGGTGGCGGCGGAGCCCTGCTGCTGGCCGCCTCCGGAACGATCACGATCGCGGCCAGCGGGGTGATCGATGTGACGGGGGGCGATGGCGGGGCTGCCAGTGGCGTCGGAGCCGGCGGGCTGGGTGGAGGAGGCTCGGCGGGGGCGATCCGCCTTGTTGCCACCACGATCACGGGCGGCGGCACGCTGCTGGCCAATGGGGGGTGCATCCATGACAGCAACCGCCGGCGTCAGTACTGCATGGACACCGGCAGCTTCAACAACTATGGCGGTGCCCCCGGGCGGATTCGCCTGGAGGCTGAAGCGGTGACCTTCAACGGGTTATCGGGCCCCGCTTACAGCGCCGACCAGCCCGGTCCCGTCTTCCTCTCGAGCATTCCCTCGCTGCGCATCGAGACCGTCGCCGGTGTGGCCGTGCCACCAGTCCCCAACGGCACGACCGACGTCGCGCTCGCCGCCGACACCCCCAACCCCGTCACGGTCACCTTCAAGACCACCAACGTCCCGACCGGCAACACGGTGCTCCTGCGAGTGGTCCCCGCCTACGGCAACCCCATCGAGGCCCTCAGCCCCGCCATCTCCGGCACGGCCAGCGAGGGCCAGGCCAGCGTCTCGGTCAACCTGCCGCAGGGCCCCAGCGTGCTGCAGGCCACCACCACCTACACCGTCGTGGTCGCCATGGGCGAGGCGCTCTCGCGCTTTGCCGGCAACGAGCGTGTCGAGAAGGTGGAACTGATCGCCAGCCTCGGCGCGACGGGCGAGCCCCAGGCGCGCCTGATCACCGTCAGCGGCAAGGTGCACACCGTGCCGGCCTCGGTGCTGGCCCAGGTCGGCGTGGCCGGCTGACCCGCCGCACCACGGCGGCCCCGCAACCCACACGGACAGGCGCGACATGATCGGTGCAGCCTTGGATCTCCTTCGCCGGTGCGCGGGCGCCTGGCGCGCGCGGGTGCCCGTCATGCGCCGGCTGCACCTCGCGGGCCTGCTCCTGGTGGCCGCCGGCCTGCCCGCGCAGGCCGTGCCCCACGGGCCCCAGGCGCCCGAGCTGTTCGACCTGCAGCCGGGGACGCTGGTCGTGCGCGAGGGGCAGTCGGGCCTGCTCCAGGTCACCCTGGCGGCCTGGTCGGGGCGGCCGGGTGTCCTGCATGTGGACAGCAGCCCGCCGCAGGTCGTCGAGGTGCCGGCCCAGGTCCGCTTCACCAAGGCCGATCGCCGCATCAGCATCCCGGTGAAGGCCTTGCGCACGGGGACGGCCTCCCTCACGGTCAGGCTGGCCCACCAGTCGCTGGTGTCGCGCGTGAGCGTGCTGCCGATGCCGCCGCGGGTCATCGGGATCGAGCCCGCCCGCGCCACGCTGCGCGAAGGCGCCGGCAGCGAGTTCCGCGTGCGCATCGCGCCGCGCCCGCCGGCCGAGACGCTGGTGGTGGAGTTGAGAAGCTCCGACCCGGCCCGCCTGGCCGTGCCCGCCGCCGTCGAGGTGCTGCCCGGGCAGGACACCGCCACCTTCACGGCCCAGGCCCTGCGCGCCGGCCCGGTGCAGGTCGTCGCGCAGATGCGCACCGCAGCGGCCTCGTCGCAGGCGACCGCGCAGGTGCAGGTGGTGCCCCTGCCGCCGGTGGTGGCGGGCCTGCTGCCCGGCACCCTGACCCTGCAACCGGAGGCGGGCGCCCGGCTCACGGTGCGGCTGTCGGCCGCACAGGCCGCGGACACGGTGGTCACCTTGTCGTCCGAGCCGTCCGGGGTGATCGAAGGCCCCGCCTCCGTGGTGGTGCCGGCCGGCCAGTCCGAGGCCGCCTTCGAGGTCCGGGGCCGCGCCACCGGCAACGTGGCCGTGCAGGCCGCCCTCGGCGAGTCCCGTGTCCTGGCGCGTGTGCAGGTCATGCCGGTGCCGGTCACCGTGGCCAGCCTCGAGCCTGCGGCGAGCAGCCTCGCCGTGGGTACCGAGGCGGCCCTGCGGGTAGGCCTGTCGGCGGCGCCCGCGCAGGAGACCCGCCTGCACCTGTCCGCCACGCCGGCGGGCATCGTCCAGGTCCCGGCGCAGGTCGTGTTCGCGCCGGGGCAGTCCACGGCCATCGTGCCCGTCACCGCGCTGTCGGCCGGCGAAGCCGAGGTGACGGCCGAACGCCCCGGCCCGGACGGGCCCAGCCAGCGCCGCACCCACCTCACGGTGGGCCCGCCGCGGCCCGTGTCCCTCGCCTCGCTCACGCCCGCCCTGGGGCAGGTGCAGCAGGGGGCGGCGGCCTTCCTGCTTCTGCGGCTGTCGGCCGCGCAGCCGCAACCGGTGGCCGTGGCCCTGTCGGTGCAGGACCCGGCGGTCGTTCGCGTGCCGGCCTCGGTCACCGTCCCCGCGGGCCAGCTCGAGCTGCGCGTGCCGGTCCTGGCCCTCGCCCCCGAGGCCAGCCGCGTCATGGCCAGCGTGCCCGGCTCCGACCTGTCTGCCACGGTCCGCGTCGTGCCGTCGCCGCCCCAGGTCGCGGCCCTGCAGCCTTCGGTGCAGGAGCTGCCCCGGGGCCGGCTCGGCCGCTTGCGGCTGCAACTCGACCGCGCCCCCCGCGCCGACACCGTGGTGGCGATCGGCAATGCCCAGCCCTCGGTCCTCGAGGCGCCCGCGCAGGTCACGGTGCCGGCCGGCGAGTCCGAGGTCGAGGTGCCGGTCCTGGCGCGGCAGGAGGGCCGTGCCGAGCTCTCGGCCTCGCTGGAGGGAGCCCTGGTGCGCGCAAGCGTCCAGGTCGTTCCCCCGGAGCTCGTCTCGCTGGCTGTCCGGCCGCAGGAGCCGTCCCTCGCGCCCGGCCAGCGCCTGCCGCTGCAGGCCATCGGCACCTACTCCGATGCCGGCACGCGTGACGTGACGGGCGAGGCCGCCACCACCTGGCGCGCCGCGCCGGCCAGCGTGGCGCAGGTCGATCCCGGCGGGCAGGTCACCGGCCTGCAGGCCGGGCAGGCCACGGTCAGCGCGAGCCAGGCGGTGTCACCGACCTGGAGCCAGCCCCAGCCGGACCCGGTGGTGGGGCAGGCCCGGGCGACCGTGGGGCCGGCCGCGCCCCTGGCGATGGCCACCGGCCGCACCCGGCTCACCGTCGGCGAAACGGCCACCGTGAGCATCACCACGCCGTACCCGGCCGGCGCCGCCGCCTACCCGATCCAGCTCGATGCAAGCGGCAGCGGCACGCTGCAGTTCTCCGCAGCGGCGAGCGTGGGGCCCGGCCTCACCAGCGTCAGCATCCCGGTGCGCGCGATGGCCGCCGGCACGGTGACGCTGCAGGCGCGCGGCGCGCCATTCGCGCCCGCCCAGTTGGCCTTCACCATCGAGCCGGCCGCGCCGACCGGCCCCGCCATCCGCAGCGTGGTCCCCGATCGCGCGGCGCCCGGCGCCCGGGTCACGCTGGAGGGCAACGCCTTCGCCAGCCCGGCGAGCGCCAATGCCGTCGCCTTCGCCGGCAACGTGCCCGCCACGGTCCTCTCCGGCTCGGGGGAGCAGCTGGTCGTCGAGGTGCCCGGCGCCGCGCAGTCGGGCCCCATCACCGTCACCCACGCGCTTGGCACGGCGAGCAGCCCGGTGTTCACCGTCCTGCGCGAGCAGGACTTCGAGCTGCAGGCCAGCCCCTCGCAGCTGCAGCTGGTGCAGGGCGCCAATGCGCAGGTGGCGCTGGCCCTGGCGAGCCAGGGCACCCGGGCCTACGAAGGCCTGGCCCGTCTGAGCGTGACGGGCCTGCCGGCGGGGGTGACGGCCCGATTCGAGCCGCCGATGCTCAGTGCCTTCCAGTCCGGCCGCCTGGTGCTGGAGGCCGGGCGCGGTGCGGCGGTGGGCGCGGCCACCGTCACCGTGCGAGCCGAGGCCACGCTGGATGGCGTGCCCTGGAGCCGGGAAGGCCGGGTCCAGGTGCAGACCGTGGCGGGCGCGGGGCTCACCGGGGTCAAGGGGCGCTTCGTCACGCCCGAGGGCGTGGGCGTGGCCGGCGTGATCGTGCGCCAGGACACGACCACGCAGCAGGTCGTGAGCGACGCGGCGGGCAACTTCCTCATCACCGGGCTTCCCGCGGGGGTCACCACCCTGCGCTTCGACGCCACGCCGGCCCACGCCCTGTACCCCATCTGGCCCTACAACGTCACGCTCGCCGCCGGCGAGCTGCTCACGGTGTCCGACTGGGTCCTCCACCCGCCGCCGCCGAACGAGCGCTTCAAGCCCATCGACAACGCCACGCGCGACCAGGCCATCACCGACGAGCGCTACCCCGGCTTTGCCGTGGTACTCCCGGCGGGCGTGAGCATCACCGGCTGGGATGGCGTGAAGAAGACCCGCATCGCCGTCGAGCGGCTCACGCCGGACCGGCTGCCAGTGGGCGCGCCTCCTTTCCCGATGAAGGAGGCCTACCAGCTGTACTTCGGCACGCCCATGGGCGGCATCCCCAGCGCGCCGATCCCGGTGCAGCTGCCCAACGTGGCCGAGCGCGAGCCCGGCGAGAAGGTCGACATCTGGTGGTTCGACGGCAGCCCCATGGGCGGCACCGGCGAGTGGAAGAAGGCCGGCACCGGCACGGTGAGCGAGGACGGGCGCACCGTGCGCAGCGACCCGGGGGTGGGCCTGCCGCGGTTTTGCGGGGTGTGCGGTCTTGTGTCCCTCAGCTGCCCGCCGCCGCCGCAACCGCCGCAGCCGCCCCCGACCTGCCCGACGCCGAGCGCCGGCAACCCGGTGGACCTCTTCACCGGGCAGGAGCTGGCGTCCGTGGGCGGCCTGTCCTGTGGCGGCGTCTCCCCGGTCGAGACCTCGCTGGCCTTCAACCCGGTGGATGCGTTCAACAACCGCGCCGGAACCGTGGCCAGCTTCGGCCTCGGCTGGACCTTCGGCCATGACGTGAGCTTCCTTCCCTTCGACGGACCGCAGAAGCGCCTGGTCCTGCCGGGCGGCCGCCTCGTCAACCTGGTCGACGACGGGTCCGGCACCTACCGCCCGGCGGACAACCCGCTGCTGACCGGTACCTTCGCGCGCAGCCTGGGGTCGGGGACGTGGGAGGTGGTCAGGCCCGATGGCACGCGCTGGCAGTTCGAGCCGTTCCCAGGCATCAGCGGCTTGATCCGCGGCGGGCCGCCTCTGTTCCTGACGAAGCAGACCGATGCCAACGGCAACATCACGCAGGTGGCGCGGCAGAACAATGGCCGCATCCAGTCGATCACCGCGCCCGAGAAGCGGGGCATCACCTTCACCTACGGCAGCAACGGCTTCGTCCGCGAGATGGCGGACCACACGGGTCGGCGCCAGCGGTTCGACTACACGGCCAGCCACCGGATCCAGCGCGTCACGGACGCGCTGGGCCGGGAGACGGTGTTCAGCTACTGGCAGCCCCCGGTCTACCGGAACACCTATGCGGGGTGCAGCGCCGTGGATGCCAGCGGCAACTGCACGCGTTGGTTCTCGCAGACGATCACCGCCTGCGAGGGGGAGCTTCCCCAGGGCTTCGAGGGCATCGCATCGATCCGGTACCCCACCTCGTCGACGCCCACGGTCAACACCTACGGCACGGACCGGATCGTCCGGCAGGTGACGTCCCAGGGCCAGGACTGGCGGTTCAGTTACCGCCGCGTCGGTGCCTGCGTGGCCCGGATCATCGAGCCCCCCCGGTCCAGTGGCGGCACCACCGAATCCTTCCTCTCCACCTGCCGCGCCGGGCAGCCGCTGCCGGGCGGTGGGACCTGCCCGGAGGTAGAGAGCGCGCAGACCCTGGAGGCCGGCTGGCGCTTCTTCGGCGGCGTCAATGTCGAGACCCGCGTGACCACGCCCGATGGCCAGCAACGCGTCTACCGGTTCAATGCCCGCGGCATGCCGACGGAGGTCACCGATGAAAGCGGGCAGACCACGCGTCACTTCTATGACGCAAGGCAGCAGCGGGTCAAGTCCATCGACCCGCTGGGCCGCGAGACGCAGACCGACCATGACGACCTGGGCCGCGCGGTCCGGATCGTCGATCCGCTCGGGCGGTCATTGCAGCGAAGCTACGACGCCTCGTCGACACGGCTCGCCGGCTCGACACGGTTCCTGCTGGGCGTTCCCAGCGTGCAGGCGGGCCAGCAGGTCAGCTACACGCCGGTGAGAGACAGCCTGGCGTACGACGCCAAGGGCAACCTGGCGTCGTGGACCGACGCGACCGGCCTGGTCACGCGCTGGGCTTTTGACAGCCGCGGCCTGCTCCAGCGACTGACATTGCCCGTGCGTGCCGATGCCGCTCAAGTGCCCGTGATGGTTGCGGGTGCGCCGTCCACGATGCCGGCCACGGCGCGCCTGCTCACCTCCACCTACACCCCGGAGGGCGACCTGGCCACGCTCACGGATGCCCTCGGCCACGAGACGCGGATCGTGAGCGATGCGCTCGGCCGCGTGGCGACCGTCACCGACCCGCTGGGTTACACGAGCCGCCAGCAGTACGACGCGGCAGACCATCCGACCCTGTCGTCCGATGCCCTGGGCCAGGACACGCGCCTTGTCTACGACGCGGCGGGCCGCCTGACCGGTGTCGTCAACCAGGCCGGGGTCACGATCGAAGCCTATGCCTACGATGCGAACGGTCGCCTCGAGCGCAGCACGGACGCCTTGGGTCTGGTCACGCGCTTCGAGTACGACGCCGCCGGCCGCACCGTGGCTGTCACGGACCCCAAGGGCCAGGTGACTCGCCTCGCCTATGACGCGCGCGGCGCGCTCGCGCAGGTCGAGAAGGCCGACCGCACCATGGTGTTCCAGCACGATGCGGCAGGGCGGCTGGCGCAGGTGCGTGACGGCGGCACCGTCACGAGCTGGCGGTACGACGCGGCCGACCGCGTGGTCCAGGTGGACACCACCACGGCCGCTGGCTCGCACCGACTGGGGTATGCCTACGACAGCCTCGACCGCGTGACGCGCCGCACCCTCAGCGGCACGGGCATCGCACAGCCCGAGACCACCGACTACGCCTGGGACCTGGCCGGGCGGCTGCTCTCGCACACCACGACCCTGGGAGGCCAGTCGCACACCACCCGCTACAAGTACGACGTCGCCGGACGCCTCGCCGCGCGCAAGGTGCAGGCCGGCGAGCAACTGGATGCCGTCACCCAGCGCTATGGGTGGGACGCCACGGACCGCCTGGCGCAGATCCGCTACCTGCGCAACGAAGGCACGGCGGGCGAGCAGCTGATCGAGCAGATCGACTACGGCTACGACGCCAACGGCCGGCGCACGGTACGCGCCTCGGTCAAAAACTACGGCGTGGGGTTGAGCGACACGCCGATGGAGGCCACGTACGACGCGGGCAACCGCATGACGGCAGTGACGCTGGAGATCGGCGGGGCGAAGAAGTCCTACAGCCTGGGCCATGACGCGAACGGCAACCTGGTCGCCAAGCAGAACACCGCGGACGCGGCCGACAAGACGACCTACCGCTGGGATGCCGACAACCGCTTGGTGGGCCTGAGCCAGCCGGGCGTGGAGTCCAGCTTCAGCTACGACGCCTTCGGACGCCGCATCCAGGCCAGCATCACCCGAGCGGGCCAGCCGACGTCGACGGTGCAGTACCTGTACGAGGGCCAGCAGTCACTGGGCGAGATCCGAGACGGCCGCCTGAGCCATCGGCTGCTCACGGGCTTGCGCCTCGATGAGGGTATCGCGCGGCTGGCGCTGGATTCGAATGGAAAGCCCAGCGCTGAAGGCGGGCGCGTGCTTCTCACCGATGCACTGAACAGCGTGATCGCGGAGTTGAGGGCGGAGGCGGGGGCGGGGCTTGGCAATACGTACGCCTACAGCCCGTACGGAGAGACTGCCGTACGGGGGAACCACGATGCAGGCAATCCGGTCCAGTACACGGGGCGGGAGAATGATGGGACGGGGGTGTATTACTACCGAGCGAGGTATTACGACCCGGTGATTGGCAGGTTTGTCCAAAGTGATCCGATTGGACTCGCCGGTGGCATCAACACGTATGAATATGTCGGAGGCAGCCCGACGAGCCGAACTGATCCGATGGGGCTGCGGTGCAACGGGAGCGGCTGTTGGACTACTCCGGCGGAATCAGCGCTAGCCATGACCGGAAATTACGCTGCCTACTACCAAGCTGCTTGCGCGGGGGGCGATTCATACGCCTGTTTTGCCGGGCACGTTGCTGCGAATGACAACTTTGCAGGCGCTCTGGCGAATGGCCGCCTTGAGGGCGCACTTGATAAGTTGGAAATGCAAAAGAGTGTGTGCCTCAGCAGGGAAAAGGTCATGAATGACATACGGCAGCAGCTCGCGAAGGCCTACGCCAACATGCTTCCCCAGAGTCAAAGCGCTGCAGCCTTCCCTACAGCAGATGGAGTTGCCGCCTTTCATTGGCAAGTGTTTGGAGAGTATGGCCTGCCGCCTTCAACGTTTGGCGGGACTCCATTTGGAACAACGCCCGTGCTGCCTGGCTATTGGTGCCCCAACTGCAAGTAATGAGACGACGATGCTTCAGTGGAGGCGGGCGATCACATGAAGCAAGTAATGAGGTGCGTTCTTGGTATGGGGGCAGGAGTCGGCGTGTGTGCCCTCGTCGGCTTCTTGTCGGCCATCCCCTACATGGCCGCCATCAGCTTTCCGTACGTCCCATCCATGGCTGAAGCTGGCAGCGCGCTTGCGTTTGTCGGCACTGTCGTGGCGGCCGTGGCGGCAATGGCGGGGCTGGCTCTGTTCATCGCAGTTGGCATACCGCTCCATTTGATCCTTGTTCGACTCGGGAGGGCGAAGGTAGGGTCGTATGCGTTTGGCGGGTTCGGTACGTCTTTGCTATTTTGCGTGGCGTTGATATACGCGGTACACGCGAACTGGTTGAGCCTTGGGAGGTCAGATTTGACGCTGGCCGTTGCTGTTGCCCTGCTGTGCGGCCCACTTGCGGAGGTGTCATTCTGGAAGGTCGTTCGACCAGACCGGCATGTTCCGCGCCTGCCCTGAACCCCATCCCTTTAGTGGAATCAGGTCTTGCATCAACGCGAAAGACGACCTACCGCTGGGATGCCGACAACCGCTTGGTGGGCGTGAGCCAGCCCGGGCTGGAGGCGAGCTTCAGCTATGACGCCTCAGGTCATTCGTGGCTGTCGGTGCAGAGGTCAGTGTTCCGACTGTCGCCGTTGGAGTGGGGACAAAGATTCGAAGCGGTAACGCGTTGACTACGAAACTGGGGGGCGATTACTTTGAAACGAGTCTTCGCCAATTCGGTCTCGGATCGATGCGTGCGAAAGTGGGTCTCATGATAGCCATGGACGTCGAATTTGGCGGTTACATGAGCCTCGGCTCACTTTGTCTTTGCAAGTGAAAAAAGTGACCTCCAAGTGGCCCTTCAAAGGGCTCGTCGTCGCGACGGTACTCCTCCTGATTTGGGCCGGGATCCGATATTTCGATCGAACGCAAGAAAGCGCCCGACGCTTCCTTGTGAGTGAACCCCGGATCACGGACCAGCTCGGCTCGGTTCAGGATGTCATCCTTTACAAGCTACGGTACGTCCAGCCTGAGGGAGCCAGGCACGGTTGTTTCGCCGAATACTATTTTTTTGTGATCGGTGAAGCACGGGCGATCTTGAATCTTCGGGTCCTTGCGTGCGGCCCTCGAGAGGCGCCGCAATTTCGCATCGAAGAGCGCTAGCGAATGCAGAGAGCGAGATTCGGGGGCACGCATCCCCGCGCCGCCCGTTCGCGTGAAGCTTCAAGCCGCTTGCGCTTCTTTCGATCGCCGCCCGGATCTCCCTTCCTAGACTGCGGCGTCGGCCGAAGCGGCAACTCAAAGGGAGAACCATGGTGGAGAGACTGATTCGCAAGGCGATTGCCATCGGGTGGCTCGCCTGCAGCGGCCTGGCCATGGCGGGAGGCGGCGCCACCATGAGCCTGCACAGCCTTCTGGCCGAGGGGCGATATGCCGAGATCGAAGCGCTTCTCGCTCCCCTGGTCCAGCGGTCGGCCACGGACCCCACCGTCCACCCGGCCCTCGACGACATGACGCGCCAGCTCACGCGCGCCCGCCCGGTGAGTGCCGCGCCCCTGAATCGGTGGGTGTCCGCCTCGGACACCGGCCTGTCGCGCCTGGTGCGGGGCCGGTTCTTCGTCTGGAGGGCGTGGAAGGCGCGGGGCACCCAAGTCGCTGCCGAGACTTCGCAAGCATCCTTCGATCGCTTCCACCAGCTATTGGACGACGCCCGCAGGGACTTCGAGATCGCCCAACGCAAGCTGGGTCCCCAGTGCGACCCGTGCCATGCGGGCGTTCTCACGGCCTGGCTGGCCGGCGGTGAGAGAGCCCTCGCGGCCCGTCACATCGATGCCGCGCTGATGGACATGGGCGGAGGCATCTTGACCCCGCAGGTCTACCTGGGCTTCCTGTTTCCGCGCTGGAGTGGGCCGCTCGGCGACCCGGACCGGTTCGTCGCCCAGTTCACCCGCGACTTCCCTCGCAGCCCCGCGATTCCACTCCTCCAGGCCGCCTTGCTGGTCGAACGTGGCGAGGCGCTGGGACGGGCCGGGAGCCCGCAGCAGGCTCGCCCGCTGCTCGAAGAGGCGGTGCGCCTGAACCCTCACGACGCGCGGGGGTGGAGCGAGCTGGTCGGCGTTGCCGTTGCATTGAACGACCCCGCGCTGCTCCTGCAGGCTTCCGATCGTGCCATGGTCTTGAGTCCGGATGAGGTGCGCCCGCTCGATGCACGTGCCTACGCACTCTTGCAAGGGCCTCGCCCTTTGGAGGCCGTCCCGTTCCTGGAGCGCGCGGTGGAGCTGGGCAGCAGTTGGGCGCTTGAACGCCTGATGCCGATCGTCACGTCGGGCGCCCTCGGGTTCAAGCCGGACCGTGCTCGCGCTGAGGCCATCTGCCGAAGCGCAATCGACGCTGGCCTTCCCGCGGGCTTCGCTTGCATGGGAGGGCTGCACTTCTTCGGCATCGGCCAGCCCGCGGACAAGGCCCAGGCGTTCCAGTGGTTCGTCGAGGCGGCGCAGCGGGGTGTCGTCTCTTCGATGACTGACGTGGGGATCATGCTGGCTCGCGGCGAAGGCGTGCGGGTCGACCGCGAAGAGGCGATCCGCTGGTGGTTGCGCGCCTACCGCGGAGGCGATCGACGCGCCGAGGGGCACCTGCGGGGGAACCTGTCGGCGCCCGCCTATGCCTGGAAAGTCACGGTGCCCGACTTCTTCGAGCGCGTCTGGCGCCGCATCGGGATGTCTTGACGGGGGAGGGGCGAGGGTCAGGTCGTGCATCAGCGCAGCCGATGCTGAAACGTCGCCGGGCGAAGTCGTATTCAACGCTCTTGTCGCGTCGATGCAAGACCCCTGCGTCCCCAGATCCGCTCGCGCAGCCGGGCGCCGTCATACCGCCGATGGACCTCGATCGGATTCCCGCCGTTGCGCTCCCGCGCAGCCGGCCCACAGTGCCCAGATGATCCACAGGTTCCGGCGCTTCGCCATGGCGTCCCCTCTGTTCGGAAGTCGTTTGCGTGCGAGGTCGTGTCGCGTCGAAGCGCGATTGGACGGCCGACCCCGGGGAATCGCGCAGGCCGTTGGGGCATTTCATTTTTCCGCCCGTCCCATTTCGGGCGCGCGTGATCCCGGCGCCCTCGCGAGGCGCAGCCCGAACCGCCATTCCCGGTAGCTCTGGGCCTCTTCGCCATCCGGCGCCTCGCTGCAGATCGGCCGTCCCGGCGCGAGGCTGTAGACCGCCACGATGAAGCCCTGCGCGTCGCGCTCCAGGCCCCAGTCAGGACGCCCGGTCAGCGGGTCCGCGTAGACCTGCCGCAGGTGCCGCCGGATCCCCGGTGCGCGCGGGTCCCGCAGCAGCTCCCCGAGGCTGCGGGGACCTCGCGCGCCCGCGGGGGCCGGCCCCGCCGCGGCAACGCCTGCATAGCTGCGCAGGGCCCGCTCGAACTCCGCGCCGACCGTGAGGAGCTGCTGCTCCGCGTCCCGTCGCATCGCGGTCGCGCCCAGTTGCAGACCCGCACTCGCGGCGACCGAGAGCACGGCAATGGCCAGGAGCAGGAACAGGTAGGCCAGGCCATGGGGCCGCCGGCGCGGCCTGTCACCCGGCCTACCACTCGGCATAGGGTCTCCCGTCGCGGCCCGCGCCGGGCGCGCTGCTGCGCAGGTCGTACACCTCGCCGTCGAGGCCGTCCGGGGGCGGCACCAGGGTCCAGCCCGTGGCGCTGCCGGTGACAGGGTCCACCGGCAGGCTGCGCAGGTAGCGCCGGTCCACCAGCTCCTGCAGCGAGTCGGGGTAGCGGCCGGTGTCGCCGTAAAACCGGTCGATCACCTCGCGCGTGCCGCGCAGGTTGTCGCGCAGCACGGCCTCCCGGGCCGCATCGACCTGCCCCCAGTAGCGGGGCGCCACCAGGGCCGCCAGCGTGCCGATGATGGCCAGCACCACCAGCAGCTCGATGAGGGTGAGTCCGCGGCGTCGGCTCGCCATCCTGCGCCCCCTCACCACTGCGCCAGCGGCACGCCGTTGAGGCCGGTCAGGCGCGAGCGGGTGCGCACGTCGTAGACGTCGTCGCCCGGCTGCGGGTCGTCCGGATCGCTGGCGTAGGCGCGCAGCGCCCAGGTGGCGGCGGCGTCCACCGACGGGTCGTCGTGGAACGGGTCGCGGGGAACGCGGCGCAGGAAGTGGAGCGTGCGCCGCTTCGGGTCGCGCTGGTCCTCGACGCCGTCGGCCAGCGCCTGCAGGCTCGGCGGGTAGCCGCTGCTGCCGATGTCGCGGCGGATGCGGCCCTCGTCGCTGGCGCGCTTGTAGGCGTCGAGGGCGGCCCGGAGCTCGCGCAGCGCGAGGCGCAGCTCCTGCTCGCGGGTGCGCTGCACCTGCACCTGCGCGAGCGGCACGACCTGCAGTGCCAGCACCGCCAGGATGGCCAGCGTGACCAGCAGTTCGACGAGGGTGAATCCGCGCGCCATGGGCTGGTCTTCAAGGCGCCGGCGCGTCCAGGCGCAGCATGTGGGGCGGCGGCAGGCCCGGGAGCAGGGGGGCCGCCTGCGCGCCGAGGGGGGCGGCATTGAGCACCTGGACCCGCGTGGTCCCGCCAGCGGCGCTGAGCACCCGCCACTGCACGCTGGCCAGCACGCCGGGTGCGGGCGCATCCGGACCCGGCGGCACGGTGCTGGCTCCGCCCAGGTGGACCTGCCCCGCCGGGTCGACCCGGCTGGTGAACCCCGAGGCGGTACCGCCCTGGCGCAGGAAGTCGCCCGCGGTGACGGCCACCACTTGCAGCACCCGCGGGTCGAACCCCAGCGTGACCGGCAGGCTGGCGACCGGGGCCTCGGCGCGGGCCAGCAGCTTCAGCGTGACCAGGTCGCCCGCCCGGGCGTTCGGCGGGCCCTCCCAGGCCAGGGTGGCGCCGGCGGCGGCCGGGGCCCGGCCTGCGGGGTCGGCGGGCTCGTCGCGCGAGCCGGCGGGCGTCGGCGTGGCCGTGGCCGTGGCCGCAGCTGCCTGCGCGGCGGCCGGGGCGGGCAGCCGCGGGGCTGCCGCCGCGGCGAGCGGCGTGGCGGCCAGGCTCGTCTCCGTGCCGGTGTCGAACTCGAGCAGCCCCGGCCCCGGCTGCCGCACGTTGCGCACCACGCGCGGCGTGATGGACAGCACGATCTCGGTCTTGCTGCGGTCGTCGGACTGGCTGCCGAAGAGGCGCCCGAGCAGGGGGATGTCGCCCAGGCCCGGCACCTTGCTGGCGCTGCGGCGGTCCTCGTCGTTGATCAGGCCGGCGAGCACCTGGTTCTCGCCGTCCCTCAGGCGCAGCACGGTCTGCGCGGTGCGCGTGCCGATCTGGTAGGCGAGCGAGCCGGACTTGGTCAGGAGCTGGCCGATGATGCTGCTCACCTCCAGGGCCACCTTGATCGCCACCTCGCCGTCGGGGTAGACGGTGGGCTCGACGTCGAGCTTGAGGCCCACGTCCACGTAGGTGACCGACTCCGAGATGAAGCCGGTGGCGGTGGACGTGGTGGTGATGTTCGGCACCCGCTCGCCGATCAGGACCTTGGCCTTCTCGCGGTTGCGGGCGCGGATGCGCGGGTTCGCGAGGAGGTTCGCGTCGGCCTCGGTGCCGCGCGCCACGATCGTGGTGGCACCCACCGTCGCGCCGATGCGCCCGCCCTGGAGGTGGCGCAGGTCGTCGAGCGTGAGCGGGGCGCCGGGCGTGCCGGCCAGGGGAGCGAGGCCCAGCTGGTCGGGCCAGCGCACGCCGAGGTCCACCAGGCGCGAACGCTTGACCTCCAGGATCTCGACTTCGAGCATCACCTCCGGCTCGGGCACGTCGTGCAGCGCCACGAGCTTTTCCGCCAGCCTGATGGCCGGCGCGCTGTCTCGCACGATCAGCAGGTTCAGCTTGTCGTCGACGACCACGTCGCGCGACTTCAGCAGCGACTTGAGCGTGTTGCCCACGGTCTTGGCCTCGGCATGCGCGAGGTAGAAGCTGCGCACCACCAGGGGCTGGTAGTCCTTCTGCTTGGCCGGCGTGTTCGGGTAGACCAGGACGGTGTTGGCGTCGAGCACGCGCTGCTCCAGCTGGTGGGTCAGGAGCAGCAGGGAGACGGCCTGCTCGATGGTCGAATTGCGCAGGAAGAGGGAGGCCTTCTGGTCGGTGCGGACGTCGCGGTCGAACAGGAAGTTCAGGCCCGAGGTGCGGGCGATGAGGTCGAACACGCTGCGCAGGGGTGCCTCCCGGAACTCGAGGGTGATCGGCTTGCGGTAGGCCTCGGCCAGGGCCGCGGGCGGGCCCGCGGGCGCCGCGGCGGCGTCGGCCCGGGCGAGCCAGGCGTCGGCCTCGCGCTGGCGGGCCTGGGCGCGGGTGCGCTCGGCGGCCAGCCGCTCCTCCTGGGCGATGCGCTCGCGGGCCTGCAGCAGCGTGGCGCGGTAGGGGACGGACCGCGGCTCCAGCCGCGCCGCCTGCTCGAGGTGGGGCAGGGCCTCGCGCGGGCGGCCCTGGCGCACCAGGTCGCGGCCCTCGCGGAAGGCCTGGTCGGCGGCGCATCCCGCGAGCAGGGCGGCAGCGGCGAGGGCCGCGGCGCGGCACGCCAGGGCTGCGCGCGCCCGAGGCAGGGGCGGAAGGTGCATCAGCGGTCGTCTCCGATGGTCAGTGACTGGGCCTGCCCCAGCGGCAGGTAGGTGAGGGCGAGCTGCGGCGGCGCGATGCGATCGACGCGCCACTGGCCGTCCACCACTTCGCCCTCGCGCAGCACCAGGGTGCGCTCGTCGCGCAGCACGAAGACCTCCCAGCGGCCGTCCTCCAGCTTCTTGCCCAGGAAGGCGAAGGGCAGGGGCGGGGCGGCGGGCGCGGCGGGCGCCGCCACCGGCAGGGGCGTGGGCGGCGGGGCCCAGCTGCGGGCGGCGAAGAGGTCGCGCGGCGCGGGGGCATCCGCCGCGGGCAGCAGCACCTGCCGCGGCACGAGGGCGGCGACCGGGCCGGGCAGCCAGAGGGACCAGCGCAGGCGGGCCTCGAGTTCGTCGGCGCCGACCGACTCGCGGCGCATCGAGACCTGGTCCAGGCTGGCGGTGGGCAGCGCGCGCAGCACCGCCTCGATGTACTCGCGCAGCTGCGGGTAACGGGCACGCACCGGCTGGGAGACCTGCCACTGCACCAGCGGCACGCCCGGCACGGCGCGGCGCTGGTAGTCGGCGCGCGCCAGCTGCACCTGGGCCGCCTCGGCCCGGGCGGCGAGGGTCCGCAACTGGGCCTGCGGCTCGGGCGCGGCGGCGAGCAGCGCCTGCAGGTCCTGCGGACCGCTGGCCTCCTGGGGTGGCAGGTGCCCGGCGGCGGGCCTCCGGGCGAGGCGGATCGCGTGGTCCCGGCGGGCCTGGGCCTCGGCCTCGGCCAGGGCCGCCTGCCCCGGGGGCAGGACCTGCCACTGCAGCAGCAACGCGGCAGCCACCAGGAGCGCCGCGAGTGGCCAGGCTGGCCCGTACCGCCAGAGTGCGACCTGGGCCCGGGTGCGCCACGCCTGCAGCAACGGGCGCGGGGCGCGCCAAGGGCGCAGCGGACGCGATGGCCGCACGAGCCGCGTCATCGGGCGGCCCCGGGGCGCAGGGCCACGTCCAGCGTCAGGCGCACCGGCCGCTGCGGCTCCTGCTCGCGGGTCTCGTGGCGTACCAGCGTGACCTCGCCGAAGCCGGGCGCCGCGCGCAGGGCGCCGGCGTAGGCCAGCAGGGCGTCGAGGGAGCGGGCCTCGGCCTGCAGGCGCACGAGGGCCTGCGCGCCATCGGGCTCGATGCCCACCAGGGCGACGTTGGCCGGCGCCAGCCGCTGCAGCGCGTCGAGCAGGGTGGGCCAGGGCGTGTTCAGCGGGCGCAGGGCGCGGCTCCAGGCCTCGGCGGCCTGCCGGCCCAGGGGTGCGGCGGCGGGGCTTCGGCCGGGCGCCGCCGCTGGCCGGGGCGCGGCCTCGGCGAGGGCCTCGCGGGCCGCCCGCAGGCGGTCCCGCAGCATCCAGGCCTCGCCGGCGGACCACGTGAAGAGGGCTGCAGCCAGCGCCACGGCCAGCGCCTCGCGCCGGCGCGGCGGGCGCTCCCCGAAGCGCAGGTCCACCGGGCGCATGCGAGCGCCCGGGGCGCCCGGGGCGCCGTGGGTGCCGGGTGCGGTGGGTGCGGTGGGTGCGGTGGGTGCGGTGGGTGCGCCGGGTGCGCCGGGTGTAGCGGAGGGTGGGTGTTTCAGCGGCAGGCGCGGCATTGTGTCACCTCACCGGCGTGAGCCCTGCAGGCGGCGGGCCAGGGCCAGCGCCGCGCCGGCTTCGTCCACCACCCCCGCCGCCGCCGTGCCGGGAACGGCCGCCTGGACGATGCCCTCGGCCTGCGGTGCCTGCCCGGTGCACAGGTCCAGCCAGTGCAGCGGCCCCGGGCCGGCCTCGCCCGGCGGGACCCGTGCCGATTCCAGGCGGACATGGCCCCAGGCCTGCGCCGCCAGCGCCTCGGGCGAGGCCCCGGGCGCGGCGGGCAGGCCAGTGAGCGTGTGGGGCCGGCCGGCGCGGCACTGCCACACCAGCAGCCGGCTCGGGCTGCGCAGGACGCTCCAGCCGTCCGCGGGGAAGGCGTGGGCGGCGTGGCGCGCGAGCAGGCCCCAGGCGGTCTGCCAGTGCACCGGGACCCGCAGGGGGGCGAGCGACCGCTCCACGGCGGCGGCCCGGGTGGCGTCGAGGCCGGCGCAGGCGAACGGGTGCTGCGCGCTCCAGTCCCCGGTCACGCGCCAGGATGCGGCGCTGCCGCCGAAGAGGCCGGCGCAGCGGGCCTGCGCGACCTGGCGCAGCTCGGCGAGGTGGGCGACCGCGGGCGGCGCGAGCACCCAGTGCACGGCGATGTCCGCGCCGGCCACCAGTTGCACCGACGCCACCGTCGCCCCCGGCATGGCCGACAGGGCCGCCAGCGCCGCGCCGAGGCCGGCGTGGTCGCCGGTGCGCACCTGCGCCTCGCCCGGCGCCTGCCAGGCGGCGCCCCGGGCATCGAGGCCGACGACGAGGCGGTGCCCGCGCGGCTTCGGCCGCCAGTCATGCAGCGACGGTGGCACGGCGTGCTTCCTCCAGGGTGGTTCGGCCCGCTCGGGCCACGGCCAGCGCCGCCTGCGTGAGGCTGCGCTGGCCCTTGCGCTGCGCGGCGTCGCGCAGCCGGCGCGTCGGCGCTCGGGCCACGATCAGCTCGCGCAGCTCGTCGTCCAGGCGCAGGAGTTCGGCCACGGCCTGCCGCCCCTTGTAGCCGGTGCCGCGGCAGTCGCCGCAGCCCGCGCCGTGGCGCAGGTCGAAGCCGTCCATGTCCGCCGGGGCGAGGCCCAGGCGCTCCAGCTCCCGGGGCGCCGGCCGCGCGGGCTGGCTGCAGCGCGGGCACACCAGGCGCACCAGGCGCTGCGCCCACACGCCGTTGAGGGCGGAGGCCAGGGCATGAGCGTCCAGCCCCATGTGCGTGAAGCGGCTGAAGACGTCGAACGCGTTGTTGGCATGCACCGTGGTGAGCACCAGGTGGCCGGTGAGGGCCGACTGCACCGCGATCTCGGCGGTCTCGCGGTCGCGGATCTCGCCGACCATGATCTTGTCCGGGTCGTGCCGCAGGATGGCGCGCAGGCCGCGCGCGAAGCTCAGGCCCTTCTTCTCGTTCACGCGGATCTGCAGCACGCCGGGCAGCTGGTACTCGACCGGGTCCTCGATGGTGATGACCTTGTCGCGGCCGGTGTGGGCCTCGGCCAGCGCGGCGTAGAGCGTGGTGGTCTTGCCCGAGCCGGTAGGACCGGTCACCAGGACCATGCCCCAGGCCGCCTCCATCAGCTCGCGCAGGCTGGCGACCAGGGGCGCGTCGAACCCCAGCGCGTCGAGCGTGAGCCGGCCGTGGGCCTCGACCATGGCCTGCTTGTCCAGGATGCGGATCACCGCGTCCTCGCCGTGCACGCCCGGGATGATGGAGACGCGCAGGTCGACCTCGCGGCCCTGGGCGCTGACGCGGAAGCTGCCGTCCTGCGGCACGCGGCGCTCGGCGATGTCCAGCTCGGCGAGCACCTTCAGGCGGGACAGCGCCTGTTCGGCCAGCGCCACGCCGGGCACCTGGGCGGCGGTGTCGAGGACGCCGTCGATGCGGTACTTCACGGCGAGGCCGGCGGGCGTGGCCTCCAGGTGGACGTCGCTGGCGCCGGCGCGCAGCGCGTCGTAGAGGGTGGAGTTGACCAGGCGCACCGCGGGACTCGCCGCGTCGGCGACGCGGGCGATCGACAGCTGCTCGATGCCGGGGCTGGCGCCGGCACCCTCGGCCGCGCCGGGATCCGCCGCGTCCACCGCGTCCAGTGCGCGCTGGCGGGCCTCCTGCTGGCCGAGGAAGGCGTGGATGTCCTCCGGCGTGGCCAGCACCCAGCGCACCGGCCGGCCCGCCGCGTGGGCCAGCAGGGTGCGCAGGTCGGGATCGAGCGGGTCGTGCAGCACGCCGATGCCCTCGCCCGCCTCGCCCTCGAGCAGCACCGCGCGCAGCGCCTGGGCGCGGGGCAGGGACAGCCCGCCCGGCAGCGGGGCGTGGCGGGCCATGCGCGCGGTGTCCCAGCATTCCAGGCCGAGGTCCTGCGCCAGGGCCTGCGCCGCCTCGCGCGGCGTACACCGGAGCAGGCCGGCCAGCGCCGCGACGGGCTCCTGGCCCTGCCCGCAGGCCGCGCGCAGCGCCGTCCACTGGCCCGCGTTCACTGCAGGCTCCCGGCCAGCTCGAACACCGGCATGTACAGCAGCACGACGATGAGGCCGATCACCAGGCCGATGGCGGCCATGAGCGCCGGCTCGAAGGCCCGGGCGAAGCGCTCGATCCAGCGCGTGGCCTCGCCGTCGTGGAAGGCCGCCGCGCGCGAGAGCATGTCGCCCAGGCGTCCCGAGCGCTCGCCGACGCGCAGCAGCCGCAGGGCCACCGGCGAGCCCAGGCCCTGGTGCGCCAGGGCCTGCGACAGCGGCTGCCCGGCCAGCACCTCGCCCTGCACCGCGCGCAGGCGCTCGCGGGTGGCGGGGCCGACCGCGTCGGCGCCGAGCTGCAGCGCGCTCACGACCGGGATGCCGCCCTCGACCAGCAGGCCCAGGGTGAGGCACAGGCGCGCGAGCTCCAGTGTCGCCAGCCGCCCGCGCGCGCCGGGCAGGGCCGCCAGCAGCCGCCACCAGCCGCCGTGGCGTCGCAGCCGCAGGAGGGCCAGGGCGGCGGCGGCCAGCGCCAGCGCGAGGCCGCCGCCCAGGGCCAGCGCGTGCCGGCCGGCGAAGCGGCCCCAGTCCATCAGCAGCTGCGAGGCCCAGGGCAGCTCACGGCCCGCGCCGGCGTAGACCGCGGCGAAACGCGGAACCACGTAGGCCAGCAGGAACAGCCCCACGCAGGCGCCGACTGCCAGCAGGATGGCGGGGTAGACCGCGGCGCTCACCACCTTGTCACGCAGGGTGGTGAGGCGGGACTCGTAGGCCACGTAGCGCGCCAGCGCCTGGGGCAGGTCGCTGGTGCCCTCGGCCGAGGCCACCAGCCCGCAGAACAGGGACGGGAAGACCGCGCCTTGCCGGCGCAGCGCCTGCGACAGGCCCCAGCCTTCGCGCAGGTGGCCGCCCAGGCGCTCGAGGATGGCGCGGCGGTGGCCGGCCGGCTCCTTCTCGACGAGGGCGTCGATGGCCTCCACCACGGCGAGGCCGGCCTCCAGCAGCGCCAGCAGTTCCTGCGCGAACAGCAGCAGGGCGAAGCGCGGGCCGCGGCCGGACAGGCGCCGCGCCCGCACCGACAGCGGCGTGAGGCCGCGCGCCCGGGCCTGGGCGCAGGCGTCCGCCGCGTCGAGGGCCTCCAGGCGCAGCTCGCCCACCTGCTGCGAGGCGTCGAGGGCGCGGACGACGAACTGCATCGCGCGGCCTCATTCGCGCCCGATGTCGGCCGCCTCGCCGGTGCCGCCGGGCTGGCCGTCCCTGCCCTGGGAGAACAGCTCGTACTCGCCCAGCGTGCCCGGGGACCGGTAGACGTAGGGGTGGCCCCAGGGGTCGGGTGGCACGGCCTTGCTCAGGTAGGGGCCGCGCCAGGTGGCGGCGCCGGCCGGGGCGGTGACCAGGGCGGCCAGGCCTTCCTCGGTGGTGGGGAAGGCGCCCGTGTCCAGCCGGTAGGCGGCCAGGGCCCGGTGGAAGCCCTCGACCTGGGCCCGCGCGGCGGCCTGCTCGGACTTGGCGATCTGGCCGAAGAAGCGCGGGCCGGCATAGGCCGCCAGCAGCCCGATGATGGCCACGACCACCAGCAGTTCCAGCAGCGTGAAGCCGCCGGCGCGCGGGCCGGCGGTGACGGATGGCGACATGGCTCCTCCCCCTGGGCGCCGGTCCCTCCGGCGCGAAGCGGGCGGATTCTAGGAAGCGGCCTGGCCAGGCCGGCAGGCCAGGGGCCTCGCCGGTCAGCCCAGGCGGCCGAGCGCGCGCAGCACGTTCTCCGGCGTCGCCGGCGCCGCCAGCTTCGCCGCGCCCGACGGGCCCGCGACCGAGGCGATCGCCTCGCGGATCGCCTCCCAGGCGCTGATGCCGAGCATGAAGGGCGGCTCGCCCACCGCCTTGCTGCCGCCCACGTTGTCCTCGCGGTTCGGCTCGGGCCAGAAGTCGACCCGCAGGCGCGCCGGCAGGTCGCCGGTGGCGGGAATCTTGTAGGTGCTGGGCGCGTGCGTCGCCAGCCGTCCGCGGTCGTTCCAGACCAGTTCCTCGCTGGTGAGCCAGCCCACGCCCTGGATGAAGCCGCCCTCCACCTGGCCGAGGTCGATCGCCGGGTTGATGGAGGTGCCGACGTCATGGAGGATGTCCACCGCCAGCAGCCGCGTCTCGCCGGTCAGGGTGTCGATGGCCACCTCGCTGCAGGCCGCGCCGTAGCTGAAGTAGTAGAACGGCCGGCCGGTGAGGGTGGCCTTGTCGTAGTGGATCTTGGGCGTGCGGTAGAAGCCGTCGGACCACAGCTGGATGCGGTTGGCGTAGGCCAGCTTCACCACCTCGTCGAAGGCGCGCGTGCCGGACGGGGTGATGACCTGCCCGCCGCGGAAGCTCACCGCGCCCGCGCCGCAGCCGTCCAGGCCGGCGACGAAGGCCGCCAGGTTGTCGCGGATGTTGCGCGCGGCGAACTGCGCGGCCCGCCCGTTCAGGTCGGTGCCGCTGGAGGCCGCGGTGGCCGAGGCGTTGGGCACCTTGCCGGTCTCGGTGGCGGTGCACAGCACCCGCTCGAACGGCACGCCCAGTTCGTCGGCCACCACCTGCATGATCTTGGTGTGCAGGCCCTGGCCCATCTCGGTGCCGCCGTGATTGAGCTGCACGCTGCCGTCGGTGAACACGTTGACCAGCGCGCCGGCCTGGTTGAACAGGGTGGCGGTGAAGCTGATGCCGAACTTCACCGGCGTGATCGCGATGCCGCGCCGTATCACCGGGCTGGCCGCGTTCCAGGCGGCGATGGCTTCACGGCGCTGCGCGTAGCGCGAGGTGCGCGCCAGCGTCTCCACCAGCGGGTGCAGGATGTTGTCCTCCACCTTCATCTGGTAGTGCGTGGTGTGGCGGTCCTCGACGCCGTAGAAATTGCGCTGGCGCACCCCCAGCGGGTCCAGCCCGAGGTGGCGCGCGATCTCGCCGACGATGGCCTCGATCGCGATCACGCCCTGCGGGCCGCCGAAGCCGCGGAAGGCGGTGAAGCTCTGGAGGTGGGTCTTGCAGCGGTAGGAGGCGATCTCCACGTCCGACAGGTAGTAGGCGTTGTCGGTGTGGAAGATGGCGCGGTCGGCCACCGGGCCGGAGAGGTCGGCCGAGAAGCCGCAGTTGGCCAGCTGGGTGACCTTCAGCGCGGTGATCCGGCCGGTGTCGTCGAAGCCCGCCTCCCAGTCGATGGCGAAGGGGTGGCGCTTGCCGGTGACCAGGAAGTCGTCGTCGCGGTCCAGCCGCAGCTTGACCGGGCGGCGCAGCTTGTGCGCGGCCACCGCCGCCCACACCGCGAGGTGCCCGGCCTGGGTCTCCTTGCCGCCGAAGCCGCCGCCCATGCGGCGGCATTCCACCGTGACCGCGTTGCTGTCCAGGCCCAGGGCATGGGCCACCCAGTGCTGCACCTCGCCCGGGTGCTGGGTCGAGGAATGCACCAGCCACTGGCCCTGCTCGCGGGGCAGGACGTAGGCCACCTGGCCCTCCAGGTAGAAATGCTCCTGGCCGCCCACGTCGAGCGAGCCGGCGAGGCGGTGCCGCGAGGCGGCCATGGCCTGCTCGGGCTCGCCGCGGCGCACCACCACCGGCGGCAGCACGTAGCTGCGTGCCGCGTGGGCCGCGCGTACGTCGAGGACGGCGGGCAGGGGCTCGATGTCGGGCGTCACCGCGCGCGCGGCGCGGCGCGCGGCCATCACGCTGTCGGCCACGACCAGGCCGATCACCTGGCCCACGTGCTGCACGGTGTCACGGGCGAAGACCGGCTCGTCGTGCGCGAAGGCGGCCAGCACCGGGTCGCCCGGGATGTCGGCGGCCAGCACCACGCCGCGCACGCCGGGCAGGGCCAGCGCCGCGGCCGTGTCGACCCCGCGCAGGCGGCCGTGGGCCACGGGCGAGAGGATGGGGGCGGCATGCAGGGTGCCCCGCACCTCGGGAAGGTCGTCGATGTAGGCGGCGGCGCCGGCCACCTGGGCGCGGGCGCTCTCGTGGATGCGCGGGCTGCCCGTGGCGGGCGCGGCGACCGCCAGGGACAGGTCTTTCTCGGGGGCGTTCACGGCTGCACCTCCTCGAGGCTGAAGCGCTCCAGGCTGACCCCGGCGACGCCCTGGCTCTCCAGCCAGAAGCGACGCAGCAGGTTGCCCAGGACCTCGCGCCGGTAGGCGGACGAGGCGCGCATGTCGGAAATGGGCTGGAACTCGGCGCGCAGGGCGTCGGCCGCGGCCTGCGCGGCGGCCTCGGTCCAGGGCCGCCCCGCCAGGGCGGCCTCGGCGCTGCGGGCGCGCGCGGGCGTGGCGGCCACGCCGCCGGCGCCGATGCGCGCGGCCGTCACCGCGCCGCCCTCGAGCGTGAGGTTCACGGTCAGGCACACCGCGGAGATGTCGTCGTCCCAGCGCTTGGAGACCTTGTAGGCGCGCAGGAACTCGCCCGGCGCCGGCGCCGGCACCTCGATGCGCGCGACGACCTCGTCGGCCGCCAGCTGCGTCTGGCGGTAGCCGGTGTAGAAGTCCTCCAGCGGCATCGCGCGCTCGCCGCGCGCGCTGGCCAGCACGAGGCGCGCGCCCAGCGCGATCAGCAGGGGCATGGAGTCGCCGATGGGGGAGCCGTTGGCGACGTTGCCGCCCAGCGTGCCCGAGTTGCGCACCGGCAGGCCGGCGAAGCGCTCGGCGAAGGCCTGCAGCTGCGGGCGCTGCGCGGCGAGGGCGGCATAGGCGTCCTGCAGCGTCACCGCGGCGCCGATGGACAGGCCCTGCGGCGTGGCCTGCACGCGCCGCAGCTCGGCGACGCGGGTGACGTCGAGCACCTGGCCGAAGCGGCGGTGCATCTTGGTGATCCACAGGCCGGCGTCGGTGCAGCCGGCCACCAGCTGGGCCTGCGGGTGCGCCGCGCGCGCGGCCAGCAGGGCGGGCAGGGTGGTGGGGGCCAGGTAGGCCGTGCCCTCGCCGGCCTGCGGCGCGAGGGACTGCAGCTGCGCGAGGAGCGCCGCCTCGTCCACCTTCACCGCCGGCAGGTCGGCCATGCGCTGCGCGGCTTCGAGCAGGGGACGGTAGCCGGTGCAGCGGCACAGGTTGCCCGAGAGGTCGGCCTGGGCCTGCTCGCGGGTGATGGCCCGGCCCTGGCAGACCTGGTTCTGGTACATGCCGAACAGGCTCATCACGAAGCCTGGGGTGCAGAAGCCGCATTGCGAGCCGTGGCACTGCACCACCGCCTCCTGGGCCGGGTGCAGGGTGCCGTCGTCGGCGGCCAGGTCCTCCACGGTCCACAGCGCCAGGCCGTCGACCGAGTGGGCCAGGCGGATGCAGCTGTTGATGGCGCGCCAGCGCAGCGCGCCGTCCTGGGCCTCGGCCAGGACCACGGTGCAGGCGCCGCAGTCGCCCTCCCCGCAGCCCTCCTTGGTGCCGGTGTCGCCGAGGTCCTCGCGCAGCACCTCGAGCAGGGTGCGGTCGGGTGGTACATTGGCCAGCGTCACCAGCTCGCCGCGGCGGAAGAATCGGATGGTCTTGGATTCCATGTGGGTCAGTATGGCGTCATTCGCGCCGCTTATCAGGTTAGGCCGGCCGGCGCCCCGGTCCGATAAGGCCCGCCATATGGCGGCCATGCGCGGGCGGCCATGAGGGGCCACGACCTCCTCGACCGGATCGACCTGCACCTGATCCGGGTGCTCCACACCGTGCTCACCGAACGCAGCGTCTCGCGCGCCGCGGTGCGCCTGGGGATGCACCAGCCGCAGGTGTCCGCCGCGCTGCGGCGGCTGCGCGAGGTGGCGGGTGACCCCCTCCTGGTGCGTTCGGGCGCCGGGATGGTGCCCACGGATGCCGGTCTTCGCATGGTCGAGCCCTGTGCAAGCATCCTGCGTGCCGCGCAGTCCCTCTTCGCCGACTCGCGCGGCTTCGACCCGCGCACCACCGACATCACCTTCCGCGTCGCCGCCAGCGATTACCTCGACCCGCACTTCCTGCCGGCGCTGGTGGCCGCCATCAAGTCGCAGGCGCCGCGCGCGGCCATCGAGATCCATGCGCTGTCGCCGCAGGCCGACTGCCATGCCCGCCTGGCCGCGGGCGAGGTCGACGTGGTCGTGAGCAACTGGCTGGAGCCGCCGGACAACCTGCACCGCAGCGTGCTGTTCGAGGACGAGGTCGCCTGCCTGGTCTCGGCCGACCACCCGGCCGTGCGCCGGGGCTGGCGTACGCAGGACTGGCTGGACGCCGAGCACGTGGCCCCCACGCCCACCCACCCCGGCGCCCGCGGCGCGATCGACGAGCACCTGGACCGGCTCGGCCTGGCGCGCAACATCACTGCCCGCTGCCCCCATTTCAGCCTGATCCCGGCGATGGTGGCGCAGAGCTTGCTGGTGCTGACCACCGGCCGGAAGTACTGCGAACGTTTCGCAGGGCTGATGCCGGTGACAATCCTGCCCTGCCCCGTCGAGTTCCCCCGCCTGGTCTACTACCAGTTGTGGCACGAACGTTCGCATGCCTCGGCCTCGGCCCGCTGGCTCCGCGATCGCATCCGGCAGGCGGCGGCAGGCTTAGGAAATTGACCAGACGATGAATACACCACGGCTGCAACTGGCCGGCATCACCAAGCGCTATCCGGCGGTGGTCGCCAACGACCAGGTGTCCCTGCGCGTGATGCCCGGGCAGGCCCATGCGGTGCTGGGCGAGAACGGCGCGGGCAAGTCCACGCTGATGAAGATCATCTACGGCTCCGTCAAGCCCGATGAGGGCCAGGTGCTGTGGAATGGCAAGCCCGTCAGCATCCGTAACCCGCAGGAGGCGCGCGCGCTGGGCATCAGCATGGTGTTCCAGCACTTCAGCCTGTTCGACACGCTGACCGTGGCCGAGAACGTGTGGCTGGGGCTGGACAAGTCCCTCACGCTGCCCGAGGTCACCCGCCGCATCACCGCCAAGGCCGCCGAGTACGGCCTGGACATCGACCCCTCCCGCCCGGTGCACACGCTCTCGGTGGGCCAGATGCAGCGGGTGGAGATCATCCGGGCGCTGCTCACCGACCCGCAACTCCTGATCCTCGACGAGCCCACCTCGGTGCTCACGCCGCAGGCCGTGGAGAAGCTGTTCGTGGTGCTGAAGAAGCTGGTGGCCGAGGGCTGCAGCATCCTGTACATCAGCCACAAGCTGCACGAGATCCGCGAGCTGTGCACCGCCTGCACCGTGCTGCGCGGGGGCAAGGTGACCGGCGAGTGCGACCCGCGCGAGGAGAGCAACGCCTCCCTGAGCCGCCTCATGATCGGCGCCGAGCCGCCGCAGCTGCAGCACCGCGAGGCCCGCGTCGGCGAGGCCGTGCTGCGGGTGGAGAACCTGAGCCTGGCGCGCGAGTCCGCCTTCGGCACCGACCTCGAAGGCATCAGCCTCGAGGTGCGCGCCGGCGAGGTGGTGGGCATCGCCGGCGTGTCCGGCAATGGCCAGCGCGAGCTGATGTACGCGCTCTCGGGCGAGGACACCCGGGCCGAGCCGCGGATGGTGCAGGTCGCCGGCCAGCCCGCCGGCCGCCTCGGCCCCGGCCGCCGGCGCGCCCTGGGCCTGCACTTCGTGCCCGAGGAGCGCCTGGGCCGCGGCGCCGTGCCCACGCTGGGCCTGGCGCACAACCTGCTGCTCTCGCGCCGCGAGGCGCTGGGCCGTGGCGGCTGGATCCACCTGGGGCGGCTGCGCGAGCAGGCCCGCGGGATCATCGAGCGCTTCAACGTGCGCGCCGGCGGGCCCGATGCGCCGGCCCGCTCGCTGTCCGGCGGCAACCTGCAGAAATTCATCGTGGGCCGCGAGATCGACGCGAAGCCGAGGCTGCTGCTCGTCTCCCAGCCCACCTGGGGCGTGGACGTGGGCGCCGCGGCGCAGATCCGCGGCGCGATCCTGGCCCTGCGCGACGCCGGCTGCGCCGTGCTCGTGGTGAGCGAGGAACTGGATGAACTGTTCGAAGTGAGTGACCGTTTGCACGTGATAGCCAAGGGGCGCCTGTCGCCCTCCATTTCCCGGGCCGAGGCCACGGTGGAACAGATCGGCGAATGGATGTCGGGCCTGTGGGGCCACGGCCATGCCGAAGCCGCGCGGGAGGCTGCCAATGTTTAAGCTCGAGCCGCGTCCGCAGGCGTCCGCGTTCTGGAGCCTGGCCTCGCCGCTGCTGGCCCTGGCCATCACCGTGGTCCTGGGCGTGGCCCTTTTCGCCGCGCTGGGCAAGGACCCGGTGCGCGGGCTGCAGATGTTCTTCTGGGAGCCGGTGAAGTCGCTCTATGCCTTCGGCGAGCTGATGGTCAAGGCCACGCCGCTGCTGCTGATCGCGCTGGGCCTGGCGGTGTGCTTCCGCTCCAACGTCTGGAACATAGGCGCCGAGGGCCAGTTCGTCATCGGCGCCATCTGCGCTGGCGGGGTGGCCCTGCTGGCGGACAAGCAGACCGGCCGCTGGATCGTTCTCGCCGTGCTGCTCGCCGGCATCGCCGGCGGCATGGCCTGGGCGGCGCTCACCGCGTTCCTGCGCGACCGCTTCAACGCCAACGAGATCCTGGTCAGCCTGATGCTGGTCTACGTGGCAGTGCAACTGCTGGTGTGGCTGGTCTTCGGCCCCTGGAAGGACCCGGGCGGCTACAACTTCCCGCAGACCAAGACCTTCGAGTCGGTGACCCAGGTGCCCCGGCTGATGGCGGGCTCGCGCATGTCCATCGGCCTGCTGCTGGCGCTGGCCGGGGCGGGGGCGCTGTGGGTGTTCCTGTTCCGCACCCGCGCGGGCTTCGCGCAGCAGGTCGGCGGCCTGGCCCCGGAGGCGGCGCGCTATGCCGGCTTCTCCGCGCGCAAGGCCCTGTGGATCGCGCTGCTCACCTCGGGCGCCGCCGCCGGCCTGGCCGGCGCGCTGGAAGTGGCCGGCCCCATCGGCCAGCTCACGCCCTATGTCCCGGCGGGCTACGGCTTCGCCGCCATCATCGTCGCCTATGTCGGCCGGCTGCACCCGGTGGGCATGGTGTTCTCGGCCATCCTCATGAGCATGTTCTACATCGGCGGCGAGTACGCCCAGTCGCGACTGGGCATGCCCAAGTCCATCACCGGCGTGTTCCAGGGCCTGCTGCTGTTCGCGCTGCTGGCCTGCGACACGCTGCTCGTGTACCGCGTGCGCTGGCAGGGCCAGGGCGCCCGGAAGGCGGTGGCCTGACATGGAAAGCTACGCACTCCTCCTGGCCGCCACGCTCAACGCGGGCACGGTGCTGGCCATCGCCGCACTGGGCCTGCTGATCAACGAGCGGGCCGGCATCGTCAACCTCGGCGCCGAGGGCCTGATGCTGTGCGCCGCCATCGCCGGCTTCGCCGTGGTGGTCCACACCGGCAGCGACCTGCTCGGGTTCCTGGCCGGCGCGGCTGCCGGCGCGGCGCTGTCCGCCGTATTCGGCGGGCTGGTGATCTGGCTGGGGACCAACCAGTACGCCACCGGCCTGGCCCTGAGCCTGTTCGGCGCGGGCTTCTCGGCCTTCGCCGGCATCCGCTACGTGCAGGAGAAGCTGCCTGAGCGGATGCAGTTCTCCATCCCGGTGCTCGGCGACCTGCCGCTGGTGGGGCCGGCGCTGTTCCGCCAGCACCCGATGGTCTACCTGGTCATCGCCTTCACCCTGGCACTGATCTGGTTCCTGTACCGCTCGCGCGCCGGCCTGGTGCTGCGCTCGGTGGGCGAGTCGCCCGAGTCGGCCCATGCGCTGGGCTACCCGGTGCGCCGCATCCGCCTGGCCGCGGTGGTGTCGGGCGGCGCGCTGTGTGGCCTGGCAGGCGCCTACCTCTCGGTGGTCTACACCCCCCTGTGGGTCGAGGGCATGGTGGCCGGCAAGGGTTGGATCGCGCTGGCCCTGACCACCTTCGCCACCTGGCGCCCGGCCCGGGTCTTGCTTGGGGCCTACCTGTTCGGGGGCGTGACGATGCTGCAATTCCACCTCCAGGGATCCGGGGTGGAGGTGGCGAGTGAATTCCTCACGATGCTGCCCTATATTGCAACCATCGTCGTGCTGGCCCTGATGTCGCGCAATCCGGCATGGATCCGCGCGAATATGCCGGCGTCCCTCGGGAAGCCGTTTTTCCCGGGTTCATAATTCCTGTTTTCGTCGTCCTAAATCAGAGGAAACCATGACCGACCTGAAGAAACGCTCGATGCTCCAAGTCGCGGCCGTGACCGCGCTGGCAGCCACCGCCCTGGTGGGCTGCGGCAAGAAGGAAGAGGCTGCGCCCGCGCCGGCAGCCTCGGCCGCCGCCGCACCGGCCAAGCCCGAGCCCCTGAAGATCGCCTTCGCCTACGTCGGCCCGGTGGGTGACGGCGGCTGGACCTTCGCCCACGACAACGGCCGCAAGGCGGTGGAGAAGGAATTCGGCGACAAGGTCGTCACCAGCTTCGTCGAGAAGGTGCCCGAGTCCGCCGACGCCGAGCGCGTGATGCGTGACCTGGTCGGCCAGGGCAACAAGCTGATCTTCGGCACCACCTTCGGCTACATGGAGCCGATGCTCAAGGTCGCCGCCGATGCCAAGGACGTCAAGTTCGAGCACGCCACCGGCTACAAGCAGGCCGACAACCTGCGCACCTACGACAGCCGTACCTACGAAGGCGCCTACATGGCCGGCGTGATCGCGGGCAAGATGACCAAGACCAACACGCTGGGCGTGGTGGGCTCGGTGCCGATCCCCGAGGTGATCCGCAACATCAACAGCTTCACCCTGGGCGCCCAGTCGGTGAACCCGAAGATCAAGACCAAGGTGGTCTGGGTCGGCGACTGGTTCAATCCGCCGAAGGAAACCGAGGCCGCGACCTCCCTGATCAACGGCGGCGCCGACGTGCTGATGCAGAACACCGACTCGTCGGCCGTGCTGCAGACCGCCGAGAAGATGGGCAAGCGCGCCTTCGGCTGGGACAGCGACATGACCGCCTACGGCCCCAAGGCCCACCTGGGTTCCGCCATCATCAACTGGGGCCCGTACTACGTGAAGGCCGTGCGTGACGCCCTGGAAGGCAAGTGGACCGGCAACTCCGCCAGCTGGTGGGGCGTGAAGGAAGGCGCGATCGACATGGTCTCCATCGCCGCCGACGTGCCGGAAGACACCAAGAAGAAGGTCGAAGAGATCAAGGCCGGCCTGAAGGACGGCTCCTTCGTGATCTGGAAGGGCCCGATCAAGGACCAGGCCGGCAAGGACGTCCTGGCCAAGGACGCCGTCGCCGACGACAAGTTCCTGGGTGGCATCAACTTCTACGTCAAGGGCGTGGAAGGCAAGATCCCCGGCGGCGACAAGAAGTAAGCTTCGCGCCACTGCCTGTGAAGGGTCGCCCTCGGGCGGCCCTTTTTCTTTTGGAAGGACCCCTCGCGTGAAAGACATCGCCCCCGAACGCCTGCCCGAGCTGCTGCGCCGCATGCCCAAGGCGGAACTGCATATCCACATCGAGGGCTCGCTCGAGCCCGAGCTGATCTTCGAGATGGCGCGCCGCAACGGCGTGGCCATCCCCTACGCCAGCGTCGAGGAGCTGCGCCAGGCCTACGCCTTCACCAACCTGCAAAGCTTCCTGGACATCTACTACGCCGGCGCCAGCGTGCTGCTCAAGGAGCAGGACTTCTACGACATGGCCTGGGCCTACCTCGAGAAGGCCAGGGCGGACCACGTGGTGCACGCGGAGATCTTCTTCGACCCGCAGACCCACACCGCGCGCGGCGTGCCGATGCAGGTGGTGGTGGACGGCCTGCACCGCGCCTGCGTGGACGCGAAGGCGAAGCTGGGCGTGAGCGCCAGCCTGATCCTGTGCTTCCTGCGGCACCTGTCCGAGGCCGAGGCCTTCGACACGCTGGAGGCGGCGCTGCCGTTTCGCGACAGGTTCATCGGCGTGGGGCTGGACTCCAGCGAGGTCGGCCACCCGCCGGAGAAGTTCGCGCGGGTGTTCGCGAAGTGCCGCGAGCTGGGGCTGCGCCTGGTGGCCCACGCGGGCGAGGAGGGGCCGCCGGCCTACGTCTGGTCGGCGCTGGACGTGCTGAAGGTCGAGCGCATCGACCACGGTGTGCAGTCGCCCAAGGACCCGGCGCTGGTGCAGCGGCTGGCGCAGGACCGCATCCCGCTGACGGTCTGCCCGCTGTCCAACCTCAAGCTGTGCGTCTTCCCGAAGCTGGCCGACCACAACCTGGGCGCGCTGCTGGACGCCGGCCTGGTGGCAACCGTCAACTCCGACGACCCGGCCTATTTCGGCGGCTACATGAACGACAACTTCGTGCAGACCTTCGCCGCCACCGGCCTGACCGCCCGCCATGCCTACCAGCTGGCCCGCAACAGCTTCGAGGCGAGCTTCGTGCCCCAGGCCGACAAGGACCGCTGGGTCGCGCAGCTGGACGCCGTCTTCGCGGAATTCGCGGCGTAAGGCCAGGCGTTTAGAATCACCCACGCGCCGCTGCGCCCCGCAGCGGCGTTTTCGTTTGTCCCCGGGGCCATGTAGAGGAACACCATGTACAAAAACCTCGCTGCCACGCTGCTCGTGGCCGCCAGTTTTTTCTCCCCCCTTTCCACCCGCGCGCAGCCCGCCAAGGAGCCGCTGAAGATCGGCTTCGTCTATGTCGCGCCGCTGACCGACGCCGGCTGGGTGCGCCAGCACGAGGAAGGCCGCAAGGCCGTCCAGTCCGCCCTGGGCGCACAGGCCGAGACCCGCTACGTCGAGAACGTGGCCGAGGGCGCTGACGCCGAGCGCGTGATCCGCGACCTCGCGCAGCAGGGCCACAAGCTGATCTTCACGCCCAGCTTCGGCTACATGGAGCCCACGCTCAAGGTGGCCAAGGACTTCCCGGACGTGAAGTTCGAGTCGGTCACCGGCTACAAGACCGCGCCCAACGTCTCGGCCGCCAACGCCCGCTACTACGAGGGCCGCTACCTCGCCGGCATCGCCGCGGGGCGCATGACGAAGTCGAACGTGGCCGGCTACGTGGCGGGCTTTCCCATCCCCGAGGTGCTCCAGGGCATCAATGCCTTCACCCTGGGCCTGCGCTCGGTCAACCCGAAGGCGCAGGTGCGCGTCGTGTGGCTGAACGACTGGTTCAACCCGCCGCGTGAGCGCGACGCCGCCATGGCGCTGATGGACCAGGGCGCCGACGTGCTCGCCTTCCACACCGGCTCCAACGCGGTGATGGTCGCCGCGCAGGAGCGCGGCAAGCTGGCCGTGGCCTACCACTCGGACATGCGCAAGGTCGCGCCGGATGCCCAGGTCGTCGCGGTCACGCACCAGTGGGGCGGCTACTACACGGCCCGCGCCCGCGAGGTGCTGGCTGGCACCTGGAAGCCGGGCACGGTCTGGGGCGGCGTCAAGGAAGGCATGATCCGTGTCGGCGACTTCGGCGCGCGCGTGCCCAAGGCGGTGCAGGACGAGGTGCTGGCGCGCCAGAAGGACATCGCGGCCGGCCGCCTGCGGCCCTTCGCCGCCGGCAAGTCCGACGCCGTGCGCGACAACGAGGGCCGCGAACGCATCGCCGCCGGCAAGTCGCTGGACGACGGCGCCATCCTCGGCATGGACTGGCTGGCCGAAGGCGTGGTGGGCAAGGCCGGCAAGTGACCGGCAAGTGACCGGCCGGGGGCCGGGGCGGGCCGCCGCGCAGCGCCGCGAGCGCGCACAATAGGCGCGCCTCCTGCTTGTCCGACTGCACGATGAAAGCCTTCCGCGCCGCCCTGCTTCGCTTCAACGACGACGGCGCCGCCGTCCATGACGAGGACGGCCTGCTGGTCGTCGGCCCCGATGCCACCGGCACGCAGGTGGTGCGGGCCGCGGGCGCGTACCCCGCGCTGGCGGCCAATTTCCCCGGCGTGGCCATCGAGCACCTGCCCGGCAAGCTCATCGCGCCGGGCTTCGTGGACCTGCATGTCCATTACCCGCAGACCGACGTGATCGGCTCGCCGGCCGAAGGCCTGCTGCCCTGGCTGGAGAACTACACCTTTCCCCATGAGTCGCGTTTCCACGACCCGGCCTACGCGGGCGAGGTGGCGGATTTCTTCCTCGACGAGCTGCTTCGCCACGGCGTCACCACCGCGCTGACCTTCTGCACCTCGCACCCGGCCTCGGTCGACGCCCTGATGCAGCGGGCGCAGGCCCGGCGCCTGCGGCTGATCGCCGGCAAGGTCATGCAGGACCGCCATTCCCCCGACGGCGTGCGCGACGAGACCGAGCAGTCCCTGCTGGACTGCGAGGCCCTGATCCGCCGCTGGCACGGCCAGGGCCGCCTGGGCTACGCCATCACCCCCCGCTTCGCGCCCACCTGCAGCGACGCGCAGATGCGCGGCATGGGCGAGCTGGCCGCGAAGTACCCGCAGGTGTGGATCCAGTCGCACGTGGCGGAGAACAAGGACGAGATCGCCTGGGTGCGTTCGCTGTACCCGCAGGCGCGCAGCTACCTGTCGGTCTACGAGGGCTTCGGCCTGCTGCGCGAGCGCGCCGTCTACGCCCACTGCATCCACTTCGACGACGCCGACCGTGCCCTCATGCGCGAGAGCGGCGCCGCCGCCGCGGTCAGCCCCACCAGCAACCTGTTCCTGGGCAGCGGCTTCTTCGATTACGCGGGCGCGGACCGCGCCGGCTTCCGCTACGGCCTGGCCAGCGACGTTGGCGGCGGCACCAGCTTCTCGCCGTTCCACACCATGCTGGCGGCCTACTACGTGGCCCGCGAGGGACAGACCAAGCCGGGGCTGTCGCTCTCGCCGCAGGCGCTGTGGTGGCAGCACACCGCCGGCGCGGCGCGCGCACTGGGGCTGGAGGGCGTGGTCGGCAACCTCGCGCGCGGCTGCGAGGCCGACTTCGTGGTGATCGACCCGCAGGCCACGCCGCTGCTGGCGCGCCGCACGCAGGCCGCGCGCACGCTGGACGAGTTCCTGTTCGCGCTGATCGTGCTGGGCGACGACCGCGCCATCGAGCGCGTGCACGTTGCAAACGGGGCCTGAGCGTCGCGCCGGCCGACCCGAGCAAGCTGGCGCTCCCGCGGGGGCCGCGAGGCACACGCAGCGGGGCGCCCGGCGGCTCGAAGACCCGCCCCGCCTACAATCCGCCGCAGGAGAGTCCCATGACCATCAAGAGCGACAAGTGGATCCGCCGCATGGCCGAGCAGCACGGCATGATCGAGCCCTATGAGCCCGGCCAGGTGCGCGAGGTGCAGGGCCAGCGCATCATCAGCTACGGCACTTCGAGCTACGGCTACGACATCCGCTGCGCGCCGGAATTCAAGGTCTTCACCAACATCCACAGCACGGTGGTGGACCCGAAGAACTTCGACGAGAAGAGCTTCGTCGACTTCCACGGCGACCACTGCATCATCCCCCCCAACAGCTTCGCCCTGGCGCGCACGGTCGAATACTTCCGCATCCCGCGCAACGTGCTGACGGTCTGCCTGGGCAAGAGCACCTATGCCCGCTGCGGGATCATCGTCAACGTGACGCCCTTCGAGCCCGAGTGGGAAGGCTACGTGACCCTGGAGTTCTCCAACACCACGCCGCTGCCCGCCAAGATCTATGCCGGCGAGGGCTGCGCCCAGGTGCTGTTCTTCGAGAGCGACGAGACCTGCGAGGTCAGCTACAAGGACCGCGGCGGCAAGTACCAGGGCCAGCGCGGCGTGACGCTGCCCAAGGCCTGACCGGCCGGCTCAGGCCGCATCCTCCGCGGCCCTTCCGGCGATCGCGTCCATCGCGGCGCGCGCCGCCGCCAGGTCCCAGCCGGCCCACCCGCAACTCTTGAAAAGCACCGGCCCCGCGCCGCGGGGCGCGGCGCGCCCGCGCACCAGGTCGGCGAGCGTGGGGAAGGCCTGGACGTCCAGCCCGGCCTGCAGCAGGTCGCCCGCCTCGTGGCGCGCGTCCGCCGTGTCCAGCCAGACCCCGCCGCCCTCGGCGTCCGCGCACTGGCGGCACAGGGCCGGGGCCAGTTCCACCATCGCCGGGGTGAAGGCGCCGACCGCGGCGATGAAGGCGTCGGGCCGGGCCTGCGCCGACAGCACGATGCCGCTGGCCGGGGTGCAGGTCACCACCAGCGGGCAGTCGGCCAGGGCGGCGTCGGGGTCATCCACCACCACAGCGCGCAGTCCCAGTGAGCGCGCATGATCGGCCAGTGCCTGCGCGCCTGCCGCACCGCGCGAGGCGATGCGTACCTCCCGCAGCGGCAGGCCGTGGGCGAAGGCTTCGACATGGGCATGTCCCTGCGCCCCCGCGCCCACCACCAGCAGGGGGCCATCGGGTTGCCGCGCCAGCGCCTGCGCCGCGAGCAGCGACACGGCGGCCGTGCGGCGCGCGGTGACCACCGGGCCGTCCAGCAGCAGGCGGCGCTCGCCGGTGGCGATGTCGAACACTGCCACGTCGCCCTGGATCGCCGGCCGGCCGGTGCCGGCATTGGCCGGGGTGAAGGTGATCAGCTTGGCGATCGCCAGGCGCGCGTCATGCGCCGGCATGACGAAGAGGCTGGCGCCGCCCGGCAGGGGCTGCACCAGGCGCTGCGGCACGTGCACGGCATCGTCGGCCAGCACCTCGCGCACGGCGCGCACCAGGGCCGGCCAGGGCAGGCGTTTCACGGTGGGATCGGTGGGCGGGAACATGCTCCCGATTCTGTCCTACAGCCGCGTCCGGTCGCGCTGCCTAGGATCCACGGGCTCCCTGAAGAATCACCATGTCGACCCGCGCCGCCCGGGGCCTGCGCCCCCTGTTCTGGACCACCGCCACCACCCTCATCGTCGCCGAGGGCCTGGCCTTCTGGGTCCTGTGCAGCCACCAGGTGGACCGCGCCGCGGCGCGGCGGCTCGAGCTGCAGGTGACGCAGGTCGCCTTCAACGACTGCCTGGCCTACGTCCCCAAGTCGACCATCGCCTCCTGCCGGCGGCAGGTGTCGGCCCGGCCCTAGAACTCCGCGCCCTCGACGAGGAAGCGCACCTTCCGCTGCCCCTGCCATTCGTCCGCGTCGAGCCGGAAGGCCAGCTTCACGCGCGGCGGCAGCGGCTCGGTGTGGCTGAACCAGATGCCGTCCACCGGCTGGCCCTGGTGCCGCAGCTTCAGCGCCAGGTGCTTTTCGCCCACCAGCCGCTGCGACAGCACCTCCACTTCCTCGCTGAACACCGGCGGCGCGAAGCCCTGGCCCCACACCTCCTGGTGCAGCGTGTCCACCAGGTCGGTGCGGCGGTACTCGGGCGCGAGCGGGCCGTCGGTCTCCAGCCGGCGCTGCAGCGTGGCGGCATCCAGCCACTCGGCGGCCACCTGGTTCAGGGCCTGCTCGAAGGTGTCGAAATGTTCCTCGGCCACGGTGCAGCCGGCTGCCATCGCATGGCCGCCGAACTTCACCAGCACGCCGGGGTGGCGCTTGGCCACCAGGTCCAGTGCGTCGCGCAGGTGGAAGCCGGGGATGGAGCGGCCCGAGCCCTTGAGCTCGTGCTCCTTGCCCGGCGCCGCGCTGGCGGCGAAGACGAAGGTCGGCCGGTGCATGCGGTCCTTCAGGCGCGAGGCCACGATGCCCACCACGCCCTCGTGGAAGTCGGGGTCGAAGACGCAGATCGCCGGCGGCGGCTCCTCGCCCTCGTCGAACAGGGACATCGCCACCTCCATCGCCTGCTCGCGCATGCCGCCCTCGATCTCGCGGCGCTCGCGGTTGATGCCGTCCAGCGTGCGCGCGAGTTCGTCGGCGCGGGTGGCATCGTCCGTGAGCAGGCACTCGATGCCCAGGGTCATGTCGGCCAGGCGGCCCGCGGCATTGATGCGCGGGCCCAGGGCGAAGCCGAAATCGAAGGTGGTGGCCACCGGCGCCTTGCGGCCCGCCGCATTGAACAGGGCGGCGATGCCGGCGGGCATCTGCCCGGCGCGGATGCGGCGCAGCCCCTGGGCGACGAGGCGGCGGTTGTTGGCGTCCAGCCTGACCACGTCGGCGACCGTGCCCAGCGCCACGATCGGCAGCAGCGCGTCCAGCTTCGGCTGGCTGGCCGCGTCGAACACGCCGCGCGCGCGCAGCTCCGCGCGCAGCGCCAGCAGCACGTAGAACATCACGCCCACGCCGGCCATGGACTTGCTCTCGAAGTCGTCGCCCGGCTGGTTGGGGTTCACGATCACGGCCGCGTCGGGCAGGGTCGGGCCGGGCAGGTGGTGGTCGGTCACCAGCACCTGCAGGCCCAGCGCGTTGGCCGTGGCCACGCCCTCGACGCTGGCGATGCCGTTGTCCACGGTGATCAGGAGGTCGGCGCCGCGCTCGGCCACCCGCCTGGCGATGGGGGGCGTCAGGCCGTAGCCGTCGACCACGCGGTCGGGGACCAGGTACTCGACCTGCTTCGCGCCGAGCAGGCGCAGCCCGCGCACGGCCGTGGCGCAGGCGGTGGCGCCGTCGCAGTCGTAGTCGGCCACCACGCACAGGCGCTTGCCGGCGGCGATCGCGTCGGCCAGCAGGCGGGCGGCCTCCTGCGCGCCCTTGAGGCCCGCGGGCGGCAGCAGACGGGCCAGCCCGTCGTCCAGTTCGTCCTTGTGGGTCACGCCGCGGGCGGCGAACAGGCGGGCCAGCAGCGGGTGCACGCCGGCCTGCTCCAGCGCCCAGGCGGCGCGCGGGGGAATGTCTCTCTCGATGATCTTCATAGCTTGTCGAGCGCCGCCGCCAGGGACGGGGCGCGCAGGCCGGCGGTGGCGCGGTGCCACAGGCGCTGGCCGTGTCGTTGGATCCAGGTGCGCGAGCCGCGTTCGCCGCACAGCGTGAGGGTGACCGGGCGGCCGTGGTCGAGGGCGGCCGCCAGACGGGGCAGTTCGTGCGTGTCGATCTCGCGCCAGACCGCGGTCCAGGCCGTCCAGTCGCCGTCCAGCGCGGCGTCGCGCAGGCGCGTTTCCATCTTCAGGCCGGCCGGCATGTGCGCCGGCGCGTCCTCGGGCAGCGAGCCCGCGCCGCTGACCCAGAACGAGTTCACGGTGGGCAGGCGCGCCGCCTCGCGCGCCTCGTTGGCCGGGTGCGTGTACAGGAACATCTGCATCTCCTGCTGCAGCCGGCGCAGCGGGCGCGCCTCGCGCTGGCGCGGCAGCCAGTCGTCCACCACAGCGCCCACCACGCGCTCCAGGCTGGCGCAGGCCAGCTCGTGGAGCATCTCGCCCTGGGCGAGCCAGCGGTCCGGCGCATCCCAGGTGAGGGCCATGCCGTCCTCCTCGAAGTAGGGCTGCATCGCCTCCATCAGCGTGCGCGACTCCGCCTCGCCCAGTTGCAGGTGCTGCGGCGCGCGCATGGTGATGCGGTCGGCGCCCACCTCCCAGTGGCAGGGGGTCAGCCAGGCCCAGGGCGCGGTGCCGGGGTCCCGGCCCTCGCTGCGAAGCTGCCAGGCGGCCCAGGGGATGCGGCCGTCGGTGGCGGGCAGGCCGATGGCCCGGGCCAGGGCGCGCTCGTGCGGCATGGACAGGTCGCCCAGGGTGCCGAGGTCCTCGCGGTCCACCGCCAGGCGCCCCAGCAGCCGCCGCAACGCGGGCAAGGCCAGGCCCTCCAGGGCCTGCGCGCAGCCCGGCGAGGCGGTCACGGCGAAGGGAATCAGCAGGTGGATGGCGTCCGACATGGCCCTATTGTCCCGGATGCCACAATCCGGCCCAGCGAAAAGAACCTGCGCCGGACTCCCGCCGCATCCCACCACGCGCCACACGCCCCACGCCGCCCCACCGCCGCATGCGAACCCCTTACGAACTCCTCCTCGGCTGGCGCTACACCCGCGCGGGCCGGGCCACCCGGCGCAACGGCTTCATCTCCTTCATCTCCGGCGTCTCCATGCTCGGCATCGCGCTGGGCGTGGCGGCCCTGATCATCGTGCTGTCGGTCATGAACGGCTTCCAGAAGGAGGTGCGTGACCGCATGCTGGGCGTGGTCTCGCACATCGAGGTCTACGGCCCCGGCGGCGGCGTGATCCCCGACCTCGCGCGCACGCAGGCCGAGGCCCGGCGCCATCCCGAGGTGGTGGCCGCCGCGCCCTTCGTGGCGGCCCAGGCGCTGCTGGCGCGCGGCGAGGACATGCGCGGCACGCTGGTGCGCGGCGTCGACCCGGCGCTGGAGCCGCAGATCACCGAGCTGGCCCGCACGCTGCAGGATACCGCCCTGCGCCGGCTGGTGCCGGGCGAGTTCGGCGTGGTGGTGGGCAGCGAGCTGGCGCGCCAGCTCGGGCTGCGCGAGGGCGACGCGGTCACCGTGATCGCCCCGGGCGGCCAGGTCACGCCGGCCGGCGTGGTGCCGCGCCTCAAGCAGATGACGGTGGTGGGTACCTTCGACTCCGGCCACTACGAGTACGACAGCGGCCTGGTGCTGATGCACCTCGACGACGCCCAGCGCCTGTTCCGCCTGGAGGGCCCGACCGGCCTGCGCCTGCGCCTGCGGGACCTGCACCAGGCCCGCGAGGTCGCCGCGCAGCTGGCCGCGGGCTTCACCGACCCGGTGGTGGTGCGGGACTGGACCCGCCAGAACCGCACCTGGTTCGCCGCGGTGCAGCTGGAGAAACGCATGATGTTCATCATCCTCACGCTGATCGTCGCGGTGGCCGCCTTCAACCTCGTGAGCACGCTGGTGATGACCGTCACCGACAAGCGCGCCGACATCGCCATCCTGCGCACGCTGGGCGCGAGCCCGGCCAGCATCATGGGCATCTTCGTGGTGCAGGGCGCCACGGTGGGCGTGGTGGGCACGCTCGCCGGCCTGCTCCTGGGGCTGGGCGTGGCGCTGAACATCGACGTGCTGGTGCCCGCGCTGGAGCGCGCCCTGGGCGCCAGCTTCCTGCCGCGTGACGTGTACCTGATCTCCCGCATGCCCAGCGACCCGCAGTCCGCCGACATCGTCCCGATCGCGGTGATCTCCTTGGTCCTGGCCTTCGCGGCCACGCTGTACCCGAGCTGGCGCGCCAGCCGCGTCAACCCCGCGGAGGCGCTGCGCTATGAGTGACTTCATCCCCGACGGCGCGGTGCTGCAGGCGCGCGGCCTGTCCAAGCGTTTCACCGAGGGCGGGCTCGATGTCGAGGTCCTGCGCGGGGTCGACCTGTCGGTGCAGGCCGGCGAGACGGTGGCCATCGTCGGCGCCTCCGGCTCGGGCAAGAGCACGCTGCTGCACCTGCTCGGGGGGCTGGATGCGCCCACCGCGGGCGAGGTGCACCTCCTGGGCCGGCCGCTGCGGGGGCTGGGCCCCGCGCAGCAGGGGCGGCTTCGCAACCGGCACCTGGGTTTCGTCTACCAGTTCCACCACCTGCTGCCGGAATTCAGCGCGCTGGACAACGTGGCCATGCCGCTTCGCATCCGCCGCGAGCCGGTGGCGGTGTGCCACGCCCGCGCCCGCGAGGCGCTGGAGGCGGTGGGCCTGGGGCAGCGCGTGCGGCACCGGCCGGCCGAACTCTCCGGCGGCGAGCGCCAGCGCGTGGCCATCGCCCGCGCGCTGGTCACGCGCCCGGACTGCGTGCTGGCCGACGAGCCCACCGGCAACCTCGACCGCGCCACCGCCGACGCGGTGTTCGACCTGATGCTGCAGCTCGCCCACGAGCACGGTACCGCCTTCGTGCTGGTCTCGCATGACGAGGCGCTGGCCGCGCGCTGCGGCCGCCAGCTGCGGCTCGCGGCGGGGCGGCTGGCGTAGGGGCGGCGGCTCGGGGCGGCCCGCTGGAAGGGCCGCTGCGGCGAAGGCGGCGGCAGGACTGCGCCTTCAGGTCCCGGCGCGTCAGCAGGGCCCGCCGCTCAGAGGATCCGGTTGAACCACAGCACCGACAGGCCCGCCGACAGCACGGCGAGCAGGGCCGCGGCCAGCGCCAGCAGCGCCGAGACCTCGGTCTCCTTCTTTTCCACCGTGAGGCGGGTGCTGAGGGTCTCGTAGACCTTCTTCAGGTCCTGCGCGGTGCCGGCGTAGTAGTACTCGGCGGCGGTCTTGTTGGCGATGGCCTTGAGCGTCTCCTCGTCGAGCCGCACCCGCATGGACCAGCCCTCGAAGCCGATGGTCTCGCCGTCCACCGTGCCGATGCCGACGGTGTAGACCCGCACGCCGCGCTCGGCGGCGAGCTTGGCCGCGTCCAGCGGGTCGACACCGGTAGTGCGCTGGCCGTCGGTGAGCATGATCACCGCGGCCGAGCCGTAGGAGCCGGGCGGCACCGGGGTGAATTCCTTCTTCTCCTTCTTCTCGGTATCGAGCGACTGCGCGCGCCAGCGGTCGCGGCCGCCCTGCATCGCCTGGATGTCGAGCGCGCCGTCGTCGGGGAAGATCGTCGCCAGCGAGACCACGATCGCGTTGCCGGTGGCGGTGGCGCGCTGCATCTGGAAGCGGTCGATCGCGGTGACCAGGTCCTCCCGGTTCACGGTGGGCAGCTGCGCCACCTGGGCCGAGCCGGCGAAGGCGACGATGCCCACCTTCACGTCCCGCGGCAGCTCGGTGAGGAAGGCCTTGGCGGCGTTCTGCGCCGCCACCAGGCGATTGGGCTGTACGTCGGTGGCGCGCATGCTGCCGGAGACGTCCATGGCCAGGATGATGGTCTGCTGCGTCGAGGGCAGGGTCACCACGGCCACCGGACGCGCCGCGGCCAGCAGCATGGCGGCCAGCGCCAGCAGGAACAGCGCCGGCGGCACGTGCCGGCGCCAGCCCGGGCCGGCGCCCAGGGCTTCCTTCACGATGGCCAGCGAGGCGAAGCGCACGGCCATCTTGCGGCGCCGCCGCAGGAGCCAGGCGTACAGCAGCACCAGCAGCGGCAGCAGCAGCAGGAGCCAGAGGTGGTGGGGCCAGAGGAAGTTCATGGCGGCTCTCTCGGGGCGTTCTGTCGGGTCTAGGCGGCGCGCCGCAGGTGGGTGGGCAGCGAGCCGCCGGACAGGCGCGCGCGCTGCCGGCGCAGCTCGACGAAGCGCACCAGGGCGTCGGCCAGGTCGTCGTCGGTGGACAGCTCCAGGGTGTCCACCCCGGCGGCGGCCAGGCCCGCGCGCAGTTCGGCCTCGCGCTGCGCCGCGATGCGGGCGAAGCGCTTGCGGAAGGCGGGGTCGTGGGTGTCCACCAGCAGCTGCTCGCCAGTCTCGGCGTCGCGCAGCGTGAGCAGGCCCAGGTCGGGGATCTCCAGCTCCAGCGGGTCGAGCACGCGCACGGCCACCACCTCGTGGCGGCGCGCCAGCAGGCCCAGCGCGCGCTCCCAGCCCGGCTCGCTGATGAAGTCGGAGACGACGAACACCGTGGAACGCCGGCGCAGCAGGGCGGCACCCGCCTCCAGCAGCTCGCGCAGGTGGGTGGGGCCGGCTTCATCGTGCGCGGGCGGGCGCGCGTCGAGGCTGTGGAGCAGGTGCAGCACGTGGCGGCGGCCGCTGCCGGTGGGGATCATGGTGTCGACGCCGCGGCCATAGAGCAGGGCGCCGACGCGGTTGCCGTGGCGCGTGAGCAGGCGGGCCAGGACGGCGGTGAAGTCGCGCGCCACGTCGCGCTTGCGCTGCGTGCCGGAGCCGAAGTCGACCGAGGGGCTCAGGTCCAGCAGGAACCAGGCGGCCATCTCGCGGTCCTCGGTGAACACGCGCACATGCGGCACCTGGGTGCGGGCGGTCACGTTCCAGTCGATGTGGCGCACGTCGTCGGCGTGCTGGTACTCGCGCAGGTCGGCCAGGTCCAGGCCGGTGCCTCGCATCAGGGTGCGGTAGTCGCCCTGGAGCAGGCCGTCGAGCCGGCGGATCACCGTCCACTCGAGCCGGCGCAGCAGCTGCTCGGCGCGGGCGGCGGCGCGCGGCGCGGCCGGCGGTTCAGGCGGCGAGCTTGTCGTCATGTTCGAGCGGGCGCGCGGGCACCGGGATCTTGGCCATGACCTGGGCGATCAGCGCGTCGGAGTCCATGCCCTCGGACAGCGCCTCGTACGACAGCACGATGCGGTGGCGCAGGGTGTCGGGCACCAGGTCCACCATGTCCTCGGGCAGGGCGTACGAGCGGCCCCGCAGCAGGGCCAGGGCGCGCGCGCCCTCGGTGAGGTTGATGGTGGCGCGCGGGCTGGCGCCGAAGGTGATGAAGCGGGCCAGGTCCTTGAGCCCGTGCCGGCCTGGGTCGCGGGTGGCCGAGACCAGCTTCACCGCGTACTGGATCAGGGAGGGATCGACATAGACCTTGCGGCACTCGGCCTGCAGCGCGGCGAGCTGCTCGGTGGTGGCCACCGGCGAGACATGCACCGCCGGCCCGGTGACGCGCTCGACGATCACGTACTCCTCCTCGTCGCTCGGGTAGTCCACCAGCACCTTCATCATGAAGCGGTCCACCTGCGCCTCGGGCAGCGGGTAGGTGCCCTCGGTCTCGATGGGGTTCTGCGTGGCCATCACCAGGAAGGGCGAGGGCACGCGGTGGGTGTCGCCGGCGATGGTGACCTGCCGCTCCTGCATGACTTCCAGCAGCGCGCTCTGCACCTTGGCCGGGGCGCGGTTGATCTCGTCGGCCAGCAGCAGGTTGGTGAAGACCGGGCCCAGTGCGGTGCTGAACTCGCCGGTTCGCTGGTTGTAGATGCGCGTGCCCACCAGGTCCGAAGGCACCAGGTCGGGCGTGAACTGGATGCGCCGGAAATGGCCGCGGATGGTGCTGGCCAGGGTCTTCACCGTCAGCGTCTTGGCCAGGCCCGGCACGCCCTCGACCAGCAGGTGCCCCTGCGCCAGGATGGCGACCATCACCCGCTCGAGGAAGCGGTCCTGGCCGACGACGACGCGCTTGACCTCATAGAGGATCTGTTCCATCAGCTTGGCGGTGGCCTCGTTGGCGGGGGCGTGGTGCATGGGGTCTCCTGGAGGGGCGGGGGACGGGATCTAGAAGGGCGGCAGGCCGACGGCGCTGGCGGCGTTCTCGATCGGCACCGCGAAGCCGATGCCGATGAAGGTGCGCGCCGGGGTGGGGTTGAGGATGGCGGTGACGATGCCCACGACCTCGCCGTCCATGGTGACCAGGGGGCCGCCCGAATTGCCCGGATTGGCCGCGGCGTCGAACTGGATCAGGTTGCGCATGTCGTGCTGCCCCTCGGGCGAGCGGAACACGCGCTGCAGGCCCGAGACGACGCCGGCCGACGCGGAGGGGCCGATGCCGAAGGGAAAGCCCACCGCCATCACCTTGTCGCCGGGCTGCAGGTCGGCGGTGGAGCGCAGGGTGGCGGCGAAGAGGTCGTCGGGCAGCTTGTTGGCCTGCAGCACGGCGAGATCGTTCTCGGGCTGCACATTGCGAACGTAGGCGCTGGCCTGCAGGCCGTCGGCGAAGGTGACCTCGATGCGGTCGGCGCCGGAGACCACATGCAGGTTGGTGAGGATCAGGCCCTTGTCGACGATGACCACGCCGGTGCCGACGCCGAACTCGACCTCGTCGCCGGCGGCGGCCGACGCCGCGCTGGCCACGGCCTGGGGCGGCTTGAGCTTGCCCGACTTGACCGCGGGGTGGTCCGGCTTGAGCCGGTCGCGGCGGATGTAGCCCACCACCCGGACCACCGAGGGCCGGATCGCCTCGTACGCCTTGGCGTACTCGGAGGGCAGGGGCTGGCTGGAGAGGGTCTTGAGGACGGCGGCGTCGATGTCCTGCTGCGTGAGGCGCCGCTGCGGCACGGCGGGCCCGAGCGTGAAGGCCCACACCAGCAGGGTGGTGAGGACCAGCACCAGCAGCCAGAGCCATTCGAGGGAGGTGGGGCGCCTCAGGCGCACGCGCCAGCGGGGCGGCGGCGGGGCGACGGGCGCCCCGGCCTCGGGCGTCATGGCGGCGGCTGCCGCGGCGGCCGCCGTGGGGTCGGCGGGCGGTGCGGCCTCGGCCCGTGCCGGACGGCCTGGGCGGCTGGAGCTGTAGAGGGCTGGCCTTCGCATCCTTCACCTCGTCGACAACCTGCGAAGCGGGGGGAACCGGGTGGCACGGTATCACGGAACGCCAGGGCCTGCACCCGTTTGCGGCATCATCCGCCGATGCCGGCCTGGATCGACACCCACTGCCACCTCGACGCGCCGGAGTTCGCGCCGGACGCCGCGCTCGTGCGGGCCCGCGCCGCCCGCGCCGGCGTGGTGCACTGCGTGCTGCCGGCGGTGGCGGCGGCGCATTTCGATGCGGTGCGCGCGCTGGCCAGTCGCACCGGCGACAGCTACGCGCTGGGGATCCACCCCCTGTTCACGCCCCAGGCCGGCGAGGCCGACCTCGAGGCCCTGGACCGCGCCCTCGCCGAGCACCGGGACGACCCGCGCCTGGTGGCCGTGGGCGAGATCGGCCTGGACCATTTCGTCCCTGGCCTGGACCCGGCGCGCCAGCAGTTCTTCTACCGCGAGCAGCTGCGGCTGGCGCGCCGCCACGGGCTGCCGGTGATCCTGCACGTGCGCCGGTCGGCCGACGCCCTGCTGCGCGAGTTGCGGCGCGAGGGCGTGACGGGCATCGCCCATGCCTTCAACGGCAGCGGGCAGCAGGCCCGCGCCTTCGTGGACCTGGGGTTCCGCCTGGGATTCGGCGGCACGCTGACCTACGAGCGCGCGCTGCAGGTGCGGCGGCTGGCGACCGCGCTGCCGCTGTCGGCCCTGGTGCTGGAGACCGACGCGCCCGACATCCCGCCGCACTGGCTTTACCGCACCGCGCAGGAGCGCGCCGCCGGCCAGCCCCAGGGCCGCAACGAGCCGGGCGAGCTGCCCGCTATCGGCGCGGTGCTGGCGGGCCTGCGCGGGATGGCGGTCGACGAACTGGCCGCCGCCACCACGGCCAACGCGCTGCAGGCCTTGCCGCGCCTGCAGGCCCTCCTGGGGCCGGCCGGCGGCGCCGCGATAATCCCGGCACCTTGAAACCCGCCAAACGCAAGCCCGCCGCCTCGCTGCCCGAGGTGAGCTTCTCCGACATCGGCGACATCCGCTACCTGCACCTGGGCGCCACCGACTGGGTGCAGGGCTCGATGCGGCTGGACGCGCCGTTCGACATCGACCTCGAGTACGTGCAGCGCATGATGGCCTGGCTGCTGTTCGTCGAGCCGGCCTCGGCCGCGAAGCGCCATGCCATGCAGCTCGGGCTGGGCGCCGCCTCGCTGACCAAGTTCTGCCGCAAGAAGGTGCGCATGGCCACCACCGCCATCGAGCTCAATCCGCAGGTGGTCGCGGCCTGCCGGCTGTGGTTCAAGCTGCCGGCCGACGATGCCCGGCTCTCGGTGGTCCTGGGCGACGCCGCCGAGGTCGCGGCCTCGGACCACTGGGCCGGCCGGGTCGACGCCCTCCAGGTGGACCTGTACGACCACGAGGCCGCCGCACCGGTGCTCGACGACGAAAGTTTCTATGCCGACTGCCGCCACCTCCTGACCGAGGACGGCTGCATGACCGTGAACCTGTTCGGGCGCGCCTCGAGCTACGAGCGCAGCCTGGCGCGCATCTGCGCGGCGTTCGGCGAGGAGGCGGTCTGGGCCTTCAAGCCCACCCGCGAGGGCAACACCGTGGTGCTGGCGCAGCGCACCCCTGCCCGCCCCACGCGCGCGCAGATCGTCGAGCGCGCCGATGCGATCCAGTCACGTTGGGGACTGCCCGCGCCCAAGTGGCTGCGGGTCTTCAAGCCCCTGGTGCGCTGACCCCGGCAGGCTCCTGCGGGTTTCCCCGGGTGGGGCGGTAGGTGGAACCCACAACGGTAGCGGATGGGATTGCCACCAGAATCCCCCGGTTGCATTCCGCATCGAGGAGTTGTTTCGTGAAAATCAAGAGCCAGAAGGATTTCTTCTCCGGCCTCATGTTCATGGTGGTCGGAGGGGCGTTCGCTTGGGGCGCCACCAAGTACACCATCGGCGAAGGCGCCCGCATGGGCCCCGGCTACTTCCCCCTGCTGCTGGGGATCGTGCTGGGCCTGCTGGGTGCGTTCATCCTGTTCGAGTCCCTGGTGGTCGACACCGAGGACGGCGAGAAGATCGGTTCGATCGCCTGGAAGCCCCTGGGCTTCATCATCGGCGCGAACCTGGCGTTCGGCGTGCTGCTCGGCGGCCTGCCCTCGCTGGGCGTGCCGGCCATGGGCCTGATCGTCGCGATCTTTGCGCTGGTGTTCATCGCCAGCCTGGCCGGTGACCACTTCCGCCCGAAGGAAATCACCATCCTCGCCACCATCCTGGCGATCCTGAGCTACCTGGCCTTCATCAAGCTGCTGAAGCTGCAATTCCAGGTGTGGCCTTCCTTCATCGCCGGCTGAAAGCATCACTGACATGGAACTGTTTACCAACCTCGCGATCGGGTTCGGCGCGGCGTTCACGCTGCAGAACCTGGCCTATGCCTTCGTGGGCTGCCTGCTGGGCACCCTGATCGGCGTGCTGCCCGGCGTCGGCCCCGTGGCCACCATCGCCATGCTGCTGCCCGCCACCTACGCGCTGCCCCCGCTGGCCGCGCTGATCATGCTGGCCGGCATCTACTACGGCGCCCAGTACGGCGGCTCCACCACCGCCATCCTGGTGAACCTGCCCGGTGAGTCGTCCTCGGTGGTGACCACACTGGACGGCTACCAGATGGCCCGGCAGGGCCGCGCGGGTCCCGCGCTGGCTGCCGCCGGCCTGGGCTCCTTCTTCGCCGGCTGCGTCGGCACCCTGATCCTGGCCGCGTTCGCCGCGCCCCTGACCGAGGTCGCCTTCAAGTTCGGCCCCGCCGAGTACTTCTCGCTGATGATCCTGGGCCTGATCGGCGCCGTGGTGCTGGCTTCCGGCTCCCTGATCAAGGCCATCGCCATGATCGTGCTGGGCCTGCTGATGGGCCTGGTCGGCACCGACGTGAACTCCGGCGTCGCCCGCTTCTCGTTCGACGTCCCCGAACTCACCGACGGCATCGGCTTCATCACCATCGCCATGGGCGTGTTCGGCTACGGCGAGATCATCATGAACCTGTCCAAGTCGGAGGAAGACCGCGAAGTCTTCACCGCCAAGGTGCAGGGCCTGTTCCCCACCGGCCATGACTTCAAGATGATGCTGCCCGCCGTGCTGCGCGGCACCACCCTGGGCTCCGTCCTGGGCATCCTGCCGGGCGGCGGCGCGCTGCTGGCGGCCTTCGCGGCCTACACGATCGAGAAGAAGATCAAGCTCAAGGAAGGCGAAGTCGTCCTGGGCAAGGGCAACATCCGCGGCGTGGCCGGCCCCGAGTCCGCCAACAACGCGGGCGCCCAGACCTCCTTCATCCCGCTGCTGACGCTGGGCATCCCGCCCAACGCCGTGATGGCGCTGATGGTGGGCGCGATGACCATCCACAACATCCAGCCGGGCCCGCAGGTGATGACCAGCAACCCGCAGCTGTTCTGGGGCCTGATCGCCTCCATGTGGATCGGCAACCTGATGCTGATCATCCTGAACCTGCCCCTGATCGGCATGTGGATCAAGCTGCTGACGATCCCGTATCGCTGGCTGTTCCCCGCCATCGTGCTGTTCTGCGCGATCGGCGTGTACTCCACGAACAACAACACCTTCGACATCTGGATGGTGGCTGCGTTCGGCGTGATCGGCTACACCTTCCTCAAGCTCGGTTGCGAACCCGCGCCGCTGCTCCTGGGCTTCATCCTGGGCCCGATGATGGAGGAGAACCTGCGCCGCGCCATGCTGCTGTCCCGCGGTGACTGGAGCGTGTTCGTGACCCGTCCCCTGTCGGCCTCGCTGCTGGCGGTGGCTGCCATCCTGATCATCATCGTGCTGCTGCCCTCCGTGAAGAGCAAGCGCGAGAACGTCTTCGTCGAAGAAGACTGATCGCTCCCCCGGGCCCTCGCGGCCCGTGCGTGAAACGGCACCCTCGGGTGCCGTTTCGCTTTGTGGCTGTCACAATCGCCGCAGTGACTACGACGACTGCCTCGCCCCGGCTGCCCGCGCCGCATCCCCAGCGGGTCGCCCTCCACAACGAGATCCATGCCCGCCCGCCCGAGGCGATGGCGGCGCCGCTGGCCATGAGCCACGTGGTCATGCACTGCGACGCCGCGCAGCGCGAGGCGAGCCGGGCCCATGTCGCGGCCCTGCTGCGTGACCACCACCTGCCGCCGCCCGACGAGGGCTGCAGCCACCTGCGGGTGGACGTGGCCGGCCTGCGCCTGCGCTGGGAGATGCACACCGAGTTCGTGACCTGGACCTTCTCGCGCGCCGGCTTCGATGCGCAGGACTTCGGCGACCGCGAGCCCGAGGCCGCCATCGGCGCCGTGCCCCAGGCCTGGCTCTCGCAGCTGCCCGGGCGCTGGCTGGCCGGCCTGCACCTGTGGGTGCTGCCGGCCGATGCCCTCGACCACCGGCCCCTGACCCGCCATGTGCTGAACGAGGAGACCCTGGTGGGCTCCACCGTCGCCGATGGCCACGGCGAGGTCTACACCGACTTCGCCCTGCATGCCGACGGCTTCTCGCGCATGGTGCTGCTGGCCGGCGGCCTCTCGCCGCGCCGCCTGGGCCGCCTGGTGCAGCAGCTGGTGGAGATCGACAGCTACCGCATGATGGCCCTGCTGGCGCTGCCGGTGGCGCGCCAGGCCTTCGCCGCGCTGGGCCGCGCGGAGACCGAGCTGGCCGACCTGGCCGGCGCCATCCGCGTCGCCCGCCGCAACGAGGAGCCGCAGCTGCTCGATCGCCTGACCACGCTGGCCGGCGAGGTGGAGGGCCAGTACGCCGCCACCCACTCGCGCTTTTCCGCCAGCACCGCCTACTTCGAGCTGGTGGACCGGCGCATCGCCGACCTGGGCGAGTCCCGCCTGCCGGGCCTGCAGACCCTGGGCGAGTTCGTGCAGCGGCGCCTGTCGCCCGCGCGCAGCACCTGCGAGTGGGCCGCGCGCCGGCAGGACGCGCTGTCGCAGCGCGTCTCCCGCATCAGCAACCTGCTGCGCACCCGCGTGGAGATCGAGCAGCAGGAAAGCAGCCAGGCCCTGCTGGTCGCGATGAACCGGCGCCAGGCGCTGCAGCTGAAGCTTCAGTCGACGGTGGAGGGCCTGTCGGTCGCCGCCATCACCTACTACATCGTCGGCCTCGTGAGCTACCTGGCCAAGGGCGGCAAGGGCCTGGGCTGGCCCTGGTCGGCCGAGACCACGGCGGCGGTGGCCATCCCGGTCGTGGCGCTGTCGGTGTGGGCCTCGCTGCGGCGCCTGCACGCGCGGCTGCATGGGGAGTGAGCCGGTGACGCAAGCCCCCTCCCGGCCGGGCGTCGGCCTGGCCCTCGCGGCGCTCGGCGCCGTGGCCTTCAGCGGCAAGGCCATCATCATCAAGCTGGCCTACCGGCATGGCACCGACCCGACCACGCTGATCATGCTGCGCATGCTGTTCGCGCTGCCCCTGTTCGCTGCCATGGCCTGGTGGGCGAGCCGCGGCAAGCAGGCGCTCTCCCTGCGGGACTGGGCGGGCGTGGCCTACCTGGGGATCACGGGCTACTACCTGTCCAGCTACCTCGATTTCCTCGGGCTCCAGTACGTCACTGCCTCGCTCGAACGCCTGATCCTGTACCTCAACCCGACCCTGGTCGTGGCCATGGGCTGGTTCATGACCCGCAAGCCGCTGCGGCGCACGCAGCTCCTGGGCATGGCCACCAGCTATGGCGGCGTGCTGCTGGTCTTCGGCCACGAGGTGGGCCTGCAGGGCGCCGAGGCCGCCAAGGGCTCGGCCCTGGTGCTGGCCAGCGCGGTGATGTATGCGCTCTACATGGTCTACAGCGGCCAGATGGTGAAGCGCGTGGGCTCGCTGCGCCTGGTGGGCCTGGCGACCTCGGTGGCCTGCCTGTGCGTGCTGGCCCACTTTGCGGCCACGCGCCCGATCGCCGCGGCGCTGGACACGCCGATGCCGGTGGTGTGGCTGTCACTGCTCAATGCCACCGTCTGCACCGCGATCCCGGTGCTGCTGGTCATGATGGCCATCGAGCGCGTGGGCCCGGGCGTGACGGCGCAGACCGGCATGGTCGGCCCGCTGTCCACGATCTTCATGGGGGTGGCGCTGCTCGGCGAGCCCTTCACCGCCTGGGTCGCGGCCGGCACGGTGCTGGTGATTGCGGGCATCTACCTGTTCACCCGCGCGCCGGGCGCGCCTGCGCCACAATCGCGCGGCTGAAAAACATACTCCGAGGAGCAGACATGGATTACGGAATCAAGGGCCGCTGGGCCCTGGTGTGCGGCGCGAGCAAGGGCCTGGGCCTGGGCTGCGCCCGGGCGCTGGCGCAGAACGGTGCGCACGTGGTGATGGTGGCGCGCGGCGCCCCGGCGCTGGAGGCCGCGGCCGCCGAACTGCGGGCCGACCCGCAGCTGCCGGCCGGCACCCAGGTGGTGGCGGTGGCCGCCGACATCACCACGCCCGAGGGCCGCGCCGCGGCCCTCGCCGCCCACGCCGGCTACGACATCGTGGTCACCAACGCCGGCGGCCCGCCCCCCGGCGACTTCCGCGACTGGGGCCGGGACGAATGGATCAAGGCGCTGGACGCCAACATGCTCACCCCCATCGAATTGATCAAGGCGGTGGCCGACGGCATGGCCGAGCGCGGCTTCGGCCGCATCGTCAACATCACCTCGGGCGCGGTGAAGGCGCCGATCGATGTGCTGGGCCTGTCCAACGGCGCGCGCAGCGGCCTCACCGGCTTCATCGCCGGCCTGGCGCGCAACCCGCAGCTGGCGGCCCGCAACGTCACCATCAACAACCTGCTGCCCGGTGCGTTCTACACCGACCGCCTCAAGTCCAACTTCGCCGGCGCCGCCAGCAAGACGGGCAAGAGCCTCGACGAGATCGCTGACGGCCGCCGCAAGACCATCCCGGCGCAGCGCTTCGGCGAGCCCGAGGAGTTCGGCGCCACCTGCGCCTTCTTGTGCAGCGCGCAGGCGGGCTACATCACCGGCCAGAACCTGCTGATCGACGGCGGCGCGTACCCCGGCACCTTCTGAGCCGGGTCCCGCCCGGCAGGCCCCTGTGGCCGCAGCGGCCTGCCGCACGGGGCCTGCACGAGGGGACCGCCGCGGGCGGCCCCCGGCGGCTTCAGCGCCGCGCCGCCACCACGATGCCCCCGGCGATCAGCGCGAACGCCAGCGCGTGGTACGCATGCGGCAGCTCGCCCAGGAGCGCGCCGGACAGCAGTGCCGCGAACAGCGGCGTGAGGTTGTTGAACACGGCGGCCATGTTGGGCCCCATGCGCTGGATGCCCAGGCCCCAGCAGCGGTAGGCCACCACCGAGGCGCCCAGGGACACGTAGGCGAGGGCGGCCGCCACCGGCCAGCCCCAGGTGATCGACTGCGGCGCCAGCGCCCACTCGCCGGCCGTGAACAGCGCCGACCAGAGCACGCCAGGGGCGACCTGCGCCAGCAGGTACGCGGCCCAGTCGTTGCGGATGTTCTCCGGCTCGGTGGTCTTCGCCAGGCCCCAGCTGTAGAAGGCCCACACCACCACCGCCGACAGCATGTACAGGTCGCCCGGCACCAGCTGCAGGCGGGACAGGGCGGCCAGGTCGCCGCGCGTGAGCACCAGCAGCACGCCGGTGGCCGAGAGCAGCGAGCCGCCGACCTGCCGCGCCGAGACCCGCTGGCCATGGAAGGCCACGCCCACGACCATCATGAACACCGGCATGCTCGCGCCCACCAGGGTGACGTTCATGGGGGTGGAGGTGTGCAGGGCCAGGTACTGCAGCGAGTTGAAGCAGCCCATGCCGAGCAGGCCGAGCCAGGCGAAGCGGCGCCAGTGGGCCGCGAAGCCGCTGCCGGGGCGCAGCACCCAGCCGGCCAGGGGAAGCAGCGCGAGGGCCGCGAAGACCCACCGCAGCAGGTTCAGCGTCATCGGCGGCACCAGGCCGCTGACCAGCCGGCCCACCACCGCATTGCCGGCCCACAGCAGGGGCGGCAGGGTGAGCAGCAGGAGGGCGCGCAGGTCGAATCGCGGGGTCATGGGAGGCCGAGACTGTATCCGACCGCGGACGGGGGGCCGGGGATTCATGGCACGATGCGCGCCACGACAAGAGGAGACCCCGCACCATGACCCGAGCCATCCGCATCCACGCCGCCGGCGGCCCCGAACAGCTCCGCCTCGAGGAGGTCGAGGTCGGCCAGCCCGGCCCCGGCGAGATCCGCATCCGCCACCACGCCATCGGCCTGAACTACATCGACGTCTATTACCGCACCGGCGCCTACCCCCTGCAGTACCCGGCCGCCCTGGGCATGGAGGGCGCGGGCATCGTCGAGGCCGTGGGCGAGGGCGTCACCCACCTGAAGGTGGGCGACCGCGCCGCCTACGCCAGCCAGCCGCCCGGCGCGTACTGCGAAGTCCGCGTCATGCCCGCCAAGTGCGTGTGCAGGCTGCCCGACGCGATCAGCTTCGAGACCGGCGCCGCGATGATGCTCAAGGGCCTGACCGCGCAGTACCTCCTGAAGAAGACGCTGCCGGTCGGCGGCCTGCAGGCGGGCGACTTCGTCCTGTTCCACGCGGCGGCCGGCGGCGTCGGCCTGATCGCCTGCCAGTGGGCCCGCGCGCTGGGCCTGCAGCTGATTGGCACCGCCGGCTCCGAGGCCAAGTGCGCCCTGGCCCGCGAGCACGGCGCGGCCCACGCCATCAACTACGCCACCGAGGACTTCGCGGCCCGCGTCAAGGAGATCACCGGCGGCAAGGGCGTGAAGGTGGTCTACGACTCGGTGGGCAAGGACACCTGGGACAAGTCGCTCGACTGCCTGGCGCCCTTCGGCCTGATGGCCAGCTTCGGCGCCTCCTCCGGCCCGGTGCCGGCGTTCGCGCCCGCGGTGCTGGCCGGCAAGGGCTCGCTGTACGTCACCCGCCAGACGCTGTTCACGCACATCGCCACGCGCGAGTCGACCCAGGCGATGGCCGACGACCTGTTCGAGGTGGTGGCCAGCGGCAAGGTGAAGATCCGCATCGACCAGCGCTACCCGATGTCCGAGGTGGCCCAGGCGCACCGCGACCTGGAGGCTCGCAAGACCACGGGCTGCACCATCCTGCTGCCCTGAGCGCCGGGCAGGCCGCGCGCCGCGTCAGCGGCCGCGGCGCACGCGCAGGAGCTCGTCGAGGATCATGCCCACCGCGCCCGCGGTGATGCCCATGTCGGCGATGTTGAAGGCGGGGAAGGACCAGCCGGCGTAGTGCAGGTGGATGAAGTCCACCACGTAGCCGTGCAGCGCGCGGTCCACCACGTTGCCCACGGCGCCGCCGAGCAGGCAGGCCATCGAGAACGCGAACAGCTTCTGCCCGGCGTGCTGGCGCAGCATCCACACGATGAACACCGCCGCGCCGGTGCCCAGCGCGATGAAGAACCACCGCTGCCAGCCCGAGGCCGAGGCCAGGAAGGAGAAGGCCGCGCCGGTGTTGTGCGCGCGCACGATCTCCAGGAACGAGGTGACGTAGGTCGCGTCACCCAGACGGTAGTAGCCCAGGATCAGGGTCTTGGTGAACTGGTCGGCGATGAAGACGACCAGCGCCAGGCCCAGCCAGGGCATCATCCCGCCCGCCTTGGCGCCTTTGGCCATCAGGCGCAGGCGCGGCTCTCGCCGGCGCCGAACAGGTTGCTGGTGCAGCGGCCGCACAGCGTGGGATGGGCGGCGTCGTGGCCGACGTCGTCACGCCAGTGCCAGCAGCGCTCGCACTTCTGCGCGGCGGAGGGCGAGGCCTTCACCGCCAGCTCGGCGCCTTCGGCCAGGCCGAGGGACGACGTCATGAAGACGAACTTCAGGTCGTCGCCCAGGCTGGCGAGCAGGGCGTGGTCGGCGGCCGGGGCGGTGATCGCCAGGTCGGCCTGCAGCGAGGAGCCCACGCCGCCCTTTTCGCGCAGGGCTTCGACTTCCTTGTTCGCCACGTCGCGGATCGCGCGGATGCGGCTCCACTTCGCCAGGAGGGCCTCGTCGGGGCCGCCGATCTCCGCATAGGTCTCGAAGAAGATCGAGTCGGTGCCGCCGAAGACCTTCCAGGCCTCCTCGGCGGTGAAGCTGAGGAAGGGGGCCATCCAGCGCAGCATCGCGTGCGTGATGTTCCACAGCGCGGTCTGCGCGCTGCGGCGGGCATGGGACTTCGGGCTGGTGGTGTAGAGGCGGTCCTTGAGGATGTCCAGGTAGAACGCGCCCAGGTCCTCGGAGCAGTACACCTGCAGCTTGGCCACCACCGGGTGGAATTCGTAGACCTCGTAGTGCGCCAGGATCTCGGCCTGGAACTGCGCCGCGCGGCTCATGGCGTAGCGGTCGATCTCCAGCATCTCGGCCAGGGGCACGGCGTCCTTGGCCGGGTCGAAGTCACTCACGTTCGCCAGCAGGAAGCGCAGGGTGTTGCGGATGCGGCGGTAGGCGTCGACCACGCGGGCCAGGATCTTGTCGTCGCCGGCGATGTCGCCGGAGTAGTCGGAGGCCGCCACCCACAGGCGGATGATTTCCGCGCCCAGCTTCTCGCTGGTCTTCTGCGGGTCCACGCCGTTGCCCAGGGACTTGGACATCTTGCGGCCCTGGCTGTCCACGGTGAACCCGTGCGTCAGCAGGCCGCGGTAAGGCGCGCGCCCGTACATGGCGCAGGCGGTGAGCAGCGAGCTGTGGAACCAGCCGCGGTGCTGGTCGTGGCCTTCCAGGTACAGGTCGGCCTCGGGGCCGCTGTCATGGCCGGCGCCGGCGTGCGAGCCTTTGAGCACCGTGGTGTGGGTGGTGCCGGAGTCGAACCACACCTCCAGGATGTCCTGGCTCTTGGTGTAGCGCGGCGCGTCGGCGGCGCAGCCCACCTTCGCCAGGATCTCCTCGGTGCTGGCCTTGGACCAGGCCTCGATGCCGCCGGCCTCGACCATCGCCGCGGCGATGTCCAGGATCTCGGGGGTCTTGGGGTGCAGCTCGCCCGAGTCGACGTCCAGGAAGAAGGGCAGGGGCACGCCCCAGGAGCGCTGGCGAGAGATGCACCAGTCCGGGCGGCCGGCGATCATGTCGCGCAGGCGGGCCTTGCCGTTCTCGGGATAGAACTGGGTCTCCTCGATCGCGGCCAGCGCGAGCTGGCGCAGGGTGGCGGGTGCCTTGTCGGTGGTGAACACGCCCTCGCCCTCGTCCATGCGGATGAACCACTGCGCCGCGGCGCGGTAGATCACCGGGGACTTGTGGCGCCAGCAGTGCGGGTAGCTGTGGGCGATGTTTTCGGTGGCGAACAGGCGGCCGGCGTCGCGCAGCGCCTCGATGATCACCGGCGCGGCCTTCCAGATGTTCTGGCCGCCGAACAGGGCCAGCTCCGGCGCGTAGCTGCCGTGGCCCTGCACCGGGTTGAGGATCTGGTCGTACTTCATGCCGTGCGAGACGCAGCTGTTGAAGTCGTCCACGCCATAGGCCGGGGCGGAGTGCACGATGCCGGTGCCGTCCTCGGCGGTGGCGTAGTCGGCCAGGTAGATGGGCGACAGGCGCGCGTAGGCCGGGTCCACATGGTGGAAGGGGTGGCGGAAGTTCAGGCCGCCCAGCTTCTCGCCGGGGGTGGTGGCGACCACCTGGCCTTCGAGATGGAAGCGCGCCAGGCACTTCTCCACCAGCGACTCGGCCACGATCACGTAGCCGCGCGGCGTGTCCACCAGCGCGTAGACGATCTCGGGGTTCAGGTTCAGCGCCTGGTTGGCGGGGATGGTCCAGGCGGTGGTGGTCCAGATCACCGCGTAGGCCGGCTTGTCCAGGCCGGCCAGGCCGAAGGCGGCGGCCAGCTTCGCCGGCTCGTCGGCCTCGAAGCCCACGTCCAGGGTCTGCGACTTCTTGTCGGCGTACTCGATCTCGAACTCGGCCAGCGACGAGGCGCAGTCGAAGCACCAGTACACCGGCTTCAGGCCGCGGTAGACGAAGCCGCGCTCCATCACGCGCTTGAAGGCGCGGATCTCGTCGGCCTCGTTGCGCGGCTCCATGGTCTTGTAGGGGTGGTCCCAGTCGCCCAGCACGCCCAGGCGCTTGAAGTCGGCCATCTGCAGGGCGATCTGCTCGGTGGCGAAGGCGCGGCTCCTGGCCTGCATCTCGTCACGCGCCAGGTTGCGGCCATGCTTCTTCTCGATGGCGTTCTCGATCGGCAGGCCGTGGCAGTCCCAGCCGGGGATGTAGGCCGCGTCCAGGCCCTTGAGCTGGCGCGACTTGACGATCATGTCCTTGAGGATCTTGTTGACCGCGTGGCCCATGTGGATCTGGCCGTTGGCGTAGGGCGGGCCGTCGTGCAGCACGAACTTCTCGTGGCCGCAGCGGGCCTCGCGCAGGCGCTTGTACAGGCCCTGGTCCTCCCACTCCTTGACCCAGCCCGGCTCGCGTTTGGGCAGGTCGCCCCGCATGGGGAAGGGCGTGTCGGGCAGGTTCAGCGTGGCGCGGTAGTCGGTCTTGTTGTCGTCGGACATGGCAGTGCGGGATAGGCGTCGACAAGCTCAGCCCGCAGGCGGCGGGTGGCGGCGGTTGGCGGGGACATGCGGACCGCCCTGAGCCTGTCGAAGGCGGCGGTCCGGGCGGGCCCCGTCGTTAAATTCGGTCGCGCGTGGTCTGGCGGCGGGTGGACGCGAAGAACGCGCGGGCGTCGGCGCAATCCCGCGCGATGCCGGCGGTGAGGGCGTCGAGGCTGTCGTACTTCAGCTCGTCGTGCAGTTTGTGCAGGAGGTCCACCTGGATGATTTTACCGTACCCCCCCTCCCCGCCGAGGTGGGCCGGCCAGTCCAGGCAGTGGGTCTCCAGCAGGACGCGGCCGCCGTTGACGTCGTCCGGGTCCAGCGAGGGGCGGATGCCCAGGTTGGCCACGCCCTCCAGGGGCCCGCCCGCCAGCCCGTGCACATGGACCGCGAAGATGCCGCTGGCGGCCGGCTTCCAGTGCGAGAAGCGCAGGTTCAGGGTGCGGAAGCCCGTCGGGTTGACGTGGCTGCGCCCGAGTTCGCGGCCCAGCTTGCGCCCGTGCACCACGTGGCCGCTGATGCTGTAGGGGCGCCCCAGCAGGGCCTGCACGCCCGCCATGTCGCCGCGGCCCAGGGCCAGCCGCACCTCGGAGCTGGACACCCGCAGGCCGTGCACCTGGTAGCTGTTCATGCGGGCGACATCGAAGCCGCGGATGGCGCCGGCCGCGTCGAGCATGGCGTAGTCGCCGGCGCGGCGGGCGCCGAAGCGGAAGTCGTCGCCCACCAGCACGTACTTCGCGCCGAGGCCGTCGACCAGCACCTGGTCGATGAAGGCCTCGGGCGGCAGGCTGGACAGGGTGGCGTCGAACGGCAGGACCACGCACTGGTCCACGCCGCAGGCGGCCAGCTCGCCGAGCTTGTCACGCAGGGTGGCGATGCGCGCGGGTGCCAGTTCGGGCCTGCGCTGCACGCCGGCGAAGTAGTCTCGGGGATGCGGCTCGAACGTGAGCACGCAGCTGGGAATCCCGCGATGGCGCGCTTCGCTGTTCAACAGCGCCAGCATGGCCTGGTGGCCCCGGTGGACGCCATCGAAATTCCCGATGGTCAGTGCGCAGGCCCGGGCCACGCCCGGATGGTGGAATCCGCGGAAGATCTGCATCGCGCGCTTGATATGGTTTTGATAGCAACCGGTGCCCGCCCTCTGTGCCCCCGGTCGGTGAAATGCCTTTGAAAAGGGTTATATTGTCATCGCGATTGCTTTCGATGGTCTCGATCTTGGATGGAGGCGTTTCTTGAAGGTGTTGAAGCTGTCGGCCCAGGGCCTTCCGCAGTCCTGGATTTCGCTGGAACAGGCGGTGCTGCATTACGCGGCCGACCAGGTGCGCTGGGAGGTCGGCGCGCAGGTGGCCCTGTTCCGGGGCGGGCACAACGCCCTCACCGGGGAGCAGTCGTCCATCGCGGTCTGCAGCATCATCGGCACCAAGGGCGTGCCGAACATCAATCCCTTCGACCTCAAACCGGGCCTGACCAACAGCAAGCTGTTCGCCCGTGACCGCAATGTCTGCGCCTACTGCGGCGAGCACTGCCTCGAGGGCGAACTCACCCGAGAACACATCATTCCCTTCGCCCAGAACGGCAAGGACCACTGGATGAACGTGGTCACCGCCTGCCGCGCCTGCAACCACCGCAAGGGCAGCCGCACCCCGGAGCAGGCACGCATGCCCCTGCTGTACGCGCCCTACGTTCCCAGCCTCTGGGAGGACTTCATCCTCCGCAACCGCCGCATCCTGGCGGACCAGATGGAGTTCCTGATGGCGCACCTGCCCAAGACCTCGCGGCTGCACGCCTGAGGCCGCGTCAGGCTTGCGTGAACAGCTCGCCGATCACGCCCCGAAGCCAGCGGTTCCCCGGGTCGTCGTGGCCCCGCTGGTGCCAGAACTGCTTGATCTCGAAGCGCGGCACCTCGAACGGCAGCTGCAGCATCTTCAACCCGGGCCGGGGCGCAGTGTGGTGGATCACGTAACTCGGGATCGTGGCGATCAGGTCGGTCGACTGCACGATCTCGGGGACCACCATGAAATGCGGCACCCGCAGCGCGACGCGGCGCGTCAGACCCTGTTCGACGAGGAACTGCTCGATCAGGGTGGTGGTCGAGGTCTGGTGCGTCATCGTGCGGTAGCGTGACCCGCCGGGCTCGATCAGGACGTGGGATTCCGCGACGAACTGCGCCAGGGTCAGCCGGCTCTTGATGCGGGGGTGGTCCTTGCGGACCACGCACACGTAAGAGTCCGAGAACAACCGCTGCTGGTAGAAGCCGGCCCGCAGGCCCGGCAGGAAGCCGATGGCCAGGTCCGCTTCGCCGCTGATGAAGGCATCGTTGTAGGCCTCCCGGGGCAGCTGCAGCGCCCGCACGTTCATGCGGGGGGCCACCTCCTCGAGCCGCCGCATCAGGCGCGGCAGGTAGACCAGCTCCCCGATGTCGCTCATGAGGACCTGGAAGGTGCGCTCGCAGGTCAGCGGGTCGAACCGCATGTCCCCCTCCAGCGCCCCCTCCAGCAGCCGCAGGCCCTCACGCACGGCCGGCGCCATGCGAAGGGCCATCTCGGTGGGCTCCATCCCGGTGGGCACCCGCACGAACAGCGTGTCGCCGGCGAGCTTGCGCAGGCGCGCGAGCGCATGGCTCATGGCGGGCTGGGACAGCCCGAGCCGGAAGCCGGCGCGCGTCAGGTTGCCGTCCTCCATGAGCGCGTCGAACACGCGCATCAGGTTCAGGTCGAATTTGTCTTCATCCATGGGACGAATAGTCTAGATGACCTGCATCGATTGGTTGGAACATCGCCCGCCCGTAGATTGGCGTGCCAGAGCGGCCCGTTGAGCCGCGACCACGATCAAGGAGACAAGGCATGAAAGAGGGGCGCAAGCCGCTGCGTTCGGACATGGGCTGCAGCGACGCCACACGCATCCGCGTGCAGGGGATGGACCTGATGCAGGACATCATGGGCAAGCTGAACCTGGGCGATTTCGCCTTCCTCGAGATCCAGCGCCGCCTGCCGACGCCGTCGGAGTCGGTGGTGTTCAACGCGATGCTGGCCACGCTGGTGGAGCACGGGATGACGCCGATGGTGATCGCCGCCCGCCTGACCTACCTCGGCGCGCCGGAGTCGCTGCAGGGGGCCGTGGCCTCGGGCCTGCTCGGGATGGGAACCACCTTCGCGGGAACGGCCGAGGGCTCGGCCCGCCTGCTGCAGGAGGCCCTGCCCGCCGACGGCGCCGAGGTCCCGGACGCCGAGCTGCCCGGCCTGGCCGAATCGATCGTGCGCCGGCTGCGCGAGTCGCGCCAGCCGATTCCCGGGATCGGGCACAACCTCCACAAGCCGGTGGACCCACGGGCGACGCGCCTGTTCGAACTGGCCGCCCAGCACGGGCTCAGCGGCCGCTACGTCCGCCTCATGCAGGAGATCGCGGCGGCCGCCGAGCGGGCCCTGGGCAAGCCCGGGCAGCTGCCGGTCAACGCCACCGGCGCGCTCGGCGCGCTGTCGTCGGAGATGGGGATCCCGTGGCGCCTGTGCCGCGGCCTGGCCGTGATCGGCCGCTCGATCGGCATCGTCGGCCACATCGCCGAGGAGCTGCGCAACCCGATCGCGCGCGAGGTCTGGGAACGCACCGAGGCGGAGTCGTCCTCGCACGTGCAGTGGTGAAGGAGCCGCGATGCAAGACCTGGGTCTGACCGAGGAACAGCGCCTGATCCGCGACAACGTGCGGGCCCTGGCGCGGGAGCGCTTCGCGCCCGGCGCCGCCCGCGCCGACCGGGAGTACCGGCCGCCGGTGGAGAACGTGCGGGTGCTCGCCGAGCATGGCTACACCGGCCTGTTCATCCCCGAGGCCTACGGCGGCGCCGGCCTGGGGCTGATGGAGAACGTGCTGGTCGCCGAGGCGATCGCGCGCGCCTGCGCCAACACCGCGATCCTGTTCTCGTGCACCGACGGCGCGACGCCGCGCGCCCTCCTGGGCCTGGGCAGCGAGGAACACAAGCGCAAGTACCTGCCCCGCATCGTCAAGGGCGAGGTGCTGACGGCCTGGAGCATGTCCGAGCCCAATGCCGGCTCCGACGTCGGCAATGTGCAGTGCCGCGCCACCCGCGAGGGCGACCAGGTCGTGATCAACGGCAGCAAGCTGTGGTGCACGGGCGCCCAGGTCGCCGACCTGTTCCTGGTGCTGGTGCGAATGAGCCCGGAGCCCGGCATGAAGGGCGTCGGCGCCATCCTCGTGGAGCGGGGGACCCCGGGGTTCTCCATCGGCAACCACCTGGACCTGCTGGGCCTGCGTGGCACCGGCATGGCCGAACTGGTGTTCCAGGACTGCCGCATCCCGGCCGACCAGGTGCTCCTGGAGGCCGGCCGGATGCGCGAGCTGCTGGCGGTGCTCGACGCCGACCGCATCTCCGGCAACCCGACCATCTGCCTGGGCGTCGCCCAGGCCGCCTTCGAGGCCGTCGTGGCCCACGTGAAGGAGCGCGTGCAGTTCGGCCGGCCGCTGGCGGACCAGCAGGGGCTGCAGTGGAAGCTGGCCGACATGGCGATGGACATCGAGGCCGCCCGCGCCCTCCTGTACCGGGCGGCGGCCCGCGTCGATGCGGGCCAGCCCAGCATCGCGGATACCTCGATCACCAAGGCCTACGTCAACCAGATGGCGGTGCGCGTGACCAACGAGGCCATGCAGCTGGCGGGCGCCTACGGCCTGTCGCAGGAGTACCCGTACGAGCGCCATTTCCGCGACGTGCGCGGCATGTCCATCGGCTACGGCACGGTGGAAATCCACAAGAGCTCGATCGCCCGCGAAGTGCTGGCCGGTCGCTACACGGTCTGAGGGCCCCTGAATGACGAACTCCCACCGAGACACGATTTCCAGCGCCGGCGGCGGCAGCTTTTCCGCCTATGTCAGCGAGCCCGCCCGGCCGAACGGCCATGCCGTGATCCTGCTGCAGGAGATCTTCGGCCTGACCGCCCATGTGCGCCGCGTCGCCGACCGCTTCGCCGAGGACGGCTACCTGGCCTACGCCCCGGACCTGTTCTGGCGGATGCAGCCCGGCGTCGAGCTGTCCCACTCGAAGGAGGACATGGAGAAGGCCTTCGGCTTCCTGGGGCGCTACAAGGACGAGGACGGCCTGGCCGACATCGCGGACACCGCCGCCCGCATCCGCCAGCGCCCCGGCTTCAGCGGCCGGGTGGCCGTCGCCGGCCTGTGCCTGGGCGGCAAGCTGGCCTACCTCGCGGCGACCCTGCCGGCCGTGGACGCGGCGGTCGGCTTCTACGGCGTGGGCATCGAGAAGCGCCTGGACGCCGCGGGCGCGCTGCGCTGCCCCCTGATGCTGCATTTCGGCGACCAGGACCGCTACGCGCCCGAGGCCGCCCGCCAGCAGATCGCCGAGGCGGTGCGGGGGCGGGCGGTCGAGATGCACCTGTACCCCGGCGCCGACCACGGCTTCTACACCCGCGGCGCCGAGGCCGACATCGCCCTGGCCCGCGAGCGCACCAATGCCTTCCTGCAGCGCGCGCTGCAGGCCTGAGCCCGCCATGGAACGGCACGACACCTTCGACGCGCTCGCGGTGGGCGCCACCTGGACCAGCACCGGACGCACCCTGACCGAGGGCGACCTGCTCCAGGCCTGCATGTCCAGCGGGGACTGGCACCCGATCCATGCCGACGAGGCCTATGCCCGCGGCACGCCGCTGGGCCGGCGCATCTTCCACGGCTCGTACGGCCTGCACATCGCCACTGGCATGGCCACCCGCTTCCCCGCCTTCGGCGACGACGTGGTCGGCGCCCTCGGGTTTTCCGACTGGCGCTACCTCGCGCCGCTGTTCGTGGGCGACACGGTGCATGTCGAGGTGCGCATCACCGGCAAGCGCCGGACCTCCGACGGGCGACGCGGCGTCATCGAGCGCCAGATCCGCCTGCTGCGCCACGACGGCGAGCTGGTCCAGCAGGGCATGGCCCAGATGATGGTGCGCGTGCGCGCACCCCAGGAGTCCGCATGATCATCGGCGACCTGATCGAGCACAACGCGCGCTGCTTCGGCGACCACCCCGCGGTCTGGTTCGAGGGCCGCACGCTCACGCACCGAACCTTCGCCGAGCGCTGCGCCCGCCTGGTCAATGCCCTCGTGGCGCGCGGCTACCCGCGGCAGGAGCGCATCGCGGTCCTCTCGCGCAACTGCCCCGAGTACCTCGAGGTGTACGGCGCCGCGGGCCTGGGCGGCTACATCGGCCTGGGGCTGAACTACCGGCTCTCCGTCGACGAGCAGGCCGCGATCCTGAAGGACGCCGAGCCGGCGGTCGTCGTCTTCGAGGGGGAATACCTGGACCGGGTGCAGGCGCTGCGCGCGAGCCTGCCCGGCGACACGCTGTTCGTCTGCTTCGACCGCGCCCCCGGGGCCGGGGACGGGTTCATCGGCTACGAGGCGCTGCTGGCAGAGGCCGCGCCGCAGCCGCTGGCGATGCGGGCCCGCCAGGACGACACCTTCCTGTTGATCTACACCAGCGGAACCACCGGCGTGCCCAAGGGCGTGATGCTCGGGAACGAGGCCCAGCTGGAGCAGGCCCGGGCCCAGGCGCTGACGCATGGCGCGTCGCAGGTCGACCGGATGCTGATCGTGATGCCGTTCTATCACATCGGCGGTCCCACCGAGCTGCTCACGTACCTGGTGGCGGGCGCCACCATCGTGCTGCACCGGGTGTTCGAGGCCCACGCCCTCCTGCGAAGCATCGCGCAGCAGCGCGTGACCTCGGCGCACCTCGCGCCGACCATGATCACGATGATGCTGGACGTGCAGGAAGCGAACCCCTACGACGTCTCCAGCCTGCACACGGTGTGCTACGCCTCGGCGCCGATGTCGGTGGCCCTGTCGCTGCGGGCGCGGCGGGTGTTCGGCCCGATCTTCATGCAGATCTACGGCATGACCGAGGCGGGCCTGGGCACGACCCTGCTGAAGCACCAGCATGTGCTGGAGGGCGACGACCGCCAGCGCGCGCGGCTCGCCTCCGCGGGCCAGCCCTACCTGGGGACGGACTTGCGCATCCTCGACGACGCGGGGCGCGAGTGCCCGCAGGGCGTCGTGGGCGAGGTCTGCCTGCGGTCCGTCTCCGTGATGCAGGGGTACTGGCGCAAGCCCGAGGCCACCGCCCAGGCCCTGCGTGACGGCCTGCTGCATACCGGCGACATGGGCTATCTCGACGAGGACGGCTTCCTGTTCATCGTCGACCGCAAGAAGGACATGATCATCTCCGGCGGCGAGAACATCTACTCGCGCGAGGTGGAGGAGGCGCTGCTGATGCACCCCGCGGTCGCCGAGGCCGCGGTGATCGGCATCCCCGACGCGAAATGGGGCGAGTCGGTGCTGGCTGCCGTGGTGCTGCGGCCGGGGGCCTCGGCCGACGACGCGGCGCTGGACGCGCATTGCCGCGAGCGCATCGCCGGTTACAAGCGCCCGCGCGCCTACCGGTTCCTGCCCGCGCTGCCGCGAGTGGCGAGCACCAACAAGGTCGACAAGCGCGCGCTGCGCGCGCCGTACTGGCAGGGGCAGGACCGCCAGGTGTCATGAGGCAAGAGGGCCGGGCCGGCCCGATCCGGCCCACAAAAGAACCAGGAGACAAGGACATGAAGCATTCCAGGAAGGCCCTCTTGAGGGCGGCATGGGCCGGGGCGCTGGCGGGCGTGATGGCCCTGGGCTGGGGCCCGGCGCAGGCGCAGGGCGCGGCGGCCGGCTGGCCGAACAGGGCGGTGAAGATCATCGTGCCGTTTCCGGCCGGCGGCCTGGCCGACAACCTGGCGCGCGGCATCGCCCAGGACCTGGCGCGTGACTGGGGCCAGCCGGTCGTGGTCGAGAACCGGCCGGGTGCCAACACCATCATCGCGGCGCAGGCGACGGCGAAATCGCCCGCCGACGGCTACACGCTGATGATGGCGAACGATCCCACGATGTCCTCCAACCAGTACCTGTACACGCGCCTGCCCTACGACCCGGTCAAGGACCTGGTGCCGGTGATCAACGTGGCCGAGACGCTGGAGGTCCTGGTCGTCGGGCCGGCCTTCAAGGGGCGCACGCTGGCCGACCTGGTCAACGAGGCCAAGGCCCGCCCGGGCGAGGTGAGCTATGGCACCTATGGCCTGGGCAGCAAGGCCCACATCGACGCCGAGGCCTTCGCCAAGGCGACGGGTGTCAAGCTGATGCACGTGCCGTACAAGGGCGTGGCGGATGTCGTGCCGGCGCTGATCGGCAGCCAGGTGCAGATCGCCTTCACCGGTGTGCCGCCGGTGGTGCAGGTGGTCAAGGGCGGGCAGCTGCGGGCGATCGCGGTGGCTGCGCCCAAGCGCTCCGCCGTCCTGCCGGAGGTACCCACCTTCGCCGAGGTCGGCCTGCCGGGCTTCCAGTCCAGCGCCTGGTTCGGCCTGGTGGCGCCGGCCGGCACGCCGCGCGCGGTGATCGACAAGGTGGCGGGTGACGTCTCGCGGATCATCGTCCGGCCGGATTTCCAGGCCCGCTACATCACCGGCGTCGGCCTCGAGCTCCTGAACCAGGGGCCCGACCAGTTCGCCGAGTTCCTGAACCGGGACCGGGCGACCTACGCGAACTACATCAGGGACCTGGGCGTGAAGCTCGACTGAGGAGGCCGCCCCCATGGACCGACTCCCGACCCGGCGCACGGCCCTCGCCGCCGTGCTCGCCGCCTGCGCCCCGGGCGCCCGCGCGCAGCCCGCGGGCTGGCCCTCCAGGCCGGTGCGGCTCGTCGTGGCCTTCGCGCCCGGCGGCACCGTGGACCTGCTGACCCGCTTCCTCGCGGACCGATTGACCCCGCTCCTGGGCCAGCCCGTGGTGGTGGAGAACCGGCCCGGGGCGGGCGGCAACCTCGCCACCGAGCTGGTGCTGCGCGCGCCCGCGGACGGCTACACCTTCGTGGTCGGCGGCAGCCCCACCCACGCGGTCAACCCGCACCTGCTGAAGCTGGCCTATGACCCGATCGCGGACATGAGCGCCATCGCCCTCCTGGGCACGGCGCCGAACCTGCTGGTCGTCAACCCGGCCCTGCCGGTGAACTCGGTGGCCGACCTGGTGGCGCTCGCGCGCAGCCAGCCGGGCAAGCTGAGTTTCTCGTCCGCGGGCAATGGCACCAGCGGCCACCTGGCGGGGGAGTTGTTCCGCAAGCAGGCCGGCGTGGACATCCAGCATGTGCCGTACAAGGGCCAGGCCGACGCCATCACCGGCGTGATCCGCGGTGACGTGGGCTTCGCCTTCGTCACCGTGGCGGGCACGCTGCAGCAGGTGAGGGCGGGGCGGCTCAAGGCCATCGCCATCACCAGCCGGGGCCGCAGCCCGCTCGCGCCCGACATTCCCACCGTGGCGGAATCGGGCTACCCGGATTTCGAGGTGCTGGCCTGGTACGGCCTGACCGGCCCCAAGGGCGTGCCTGCCGAGGCCGCGGCCCGCCTGGCGCAGGCGCTGGAGCGGATCATGAAGGAGCCGGCCTCGGCCGAGCGGTTCCAGGGCTGGGGCGCCGACCCCACGTTCCTGGCCGGCGCGGCCTTCGTCGACTTCATGGTGCGCGACTCCGCCCGCTGGGGCCGCGTGATCCGCGAGGCCGGCATCCAGCCCAATTGAGCGCGCCCGCGATGCGACTGGCCCACAGCACCCTCCACGCCTACCGGCTGCCCTATGAGCGGCCGGTCCGCTGGAGCGACATCGTCGAGGAGGGCGGCACCTTCCTGATGCTGCGCCTGCAGTCGGACGAGGGCCACGAGGGCGTCGCCGAGATGACGGTGAAGCCGACGTGGACCGGCTTCGGCCTGGAGGGGCTTCGCGCCAGCCTGGCCGAGGTGCTGCTGCCGCGGCTGGCGCAGGTCGACCTGTCCGATGCCGGCGCGGTCGCCCGTTGCCTCGAGGGCATTCCCGGGCTGCATGCACCCAAGGCGCTCGTCGACAACGCGGTGTGGGACCTGCGGGCCGCGGCGGCCGGCGCGCCCCTGTGGCAGCAGTGGCAGGGACGCGCCCGCGTGCCGGTCTCGTTCACCGTGACCCGGCAGGCCCCCGGCCTCATGGCGCGCGAGGCCGCCGCCCTGGTGGAGCGCCTGGGCCTGCGCATGCTGAAGGTCAAGGGCGGCCAGGGCGTCGCGGTCGACGCCGAGGCGCTGCGCGCGCTGCGGTCCGCGGTGGGCGACGGCGTCGGCTTCTACGTCGACGCCAATGGCGCCTATGCGCCCGGTGAGGCGCGCGACTACGCGCAGGCCCTGTTCGACGCCGGCGCCTGCGTGGTGGAAGACCCCTGCCCGCTGGCGCCCGGGCGCGGCTTCACCGCGCTGCAGGCGGGCCTGCCCGGGCCGCTGCTGGTGGACTTCGGCTGCTGGTCGGCGCAGGACACGGCCCTGTTCATCGAGGCCGGCGCGCGCGCGTTCAGCCTGAAACCCGGGCGCTTCGGCCTGACCGTGACGCGCGCCATGCAGGCGCTCGCCGAAGCCGCCGGCGCCACGACCGTGGTGGGCATGTTCGGTGAGAGCGCGGTGGGCACCTGGCAGGCGCTGATGCAGGCGGCCAGCCTCGACGCGCGGGCCCTGCCGGCCGAAGTCACCTGGTTCCTCTCGATGCGCGAGCAGGTCCTGCACGAGGTGCCGGCCGTGCGGGACGGATGCATCGAACTGCCGGCCGCCGCCAGCGTGGCCGGCCGGGTCGACTGGGAGCGGGTGGGACGGCTGTCCGTCGCGCCCGCGCAGTCCCTGGCATGTTGAAGACACACAGAAACCCAAGGAGACATCCATGAACGACACCCAGACCCGGCCGCCGTGCCGGCGCCGTCTCTTCCAGGCACTCGGCCTCGCGCTGGCCGCCGCCCTGGCGCCCGCCGTGGCCGGCGCGCAGGCCGCCTACCCGAGCAAGCCGATCCGCTTCATCGTGCCGTACCCGCCCGGGGGCGGCACCGACATCGTGGCCCGGCTGGTGGCCCAGAAGATGGCCGCCTCGATGGGCCAGCAGGTGGTGGTGGACAACAAGCCTGGCGCGAGCACCGTCATCGGCACCGACCTGATGGCCAAGGCGCCGCCCGACGGCCACACCATCGGCCTGGTCACCGACTCCCACACGATCAACCCCACCTTCTTCCCCAAGCTGCCGTACGACTCGGTGAACGACTTCGCCCCGGTCTCGCAGCTCGTCTTCGTGCCCCTGGTGATGGTGGCCCACCCCTCGCTGGGCGTGAAGACCGTGCCCGAGCTGATCGCGCTGGCCAAGCAGCGTCCCGGCAAGATCAACTACGCCTCGATCGGAAACGGCACGCCGCACCAGCTGTCGATGGAGTGGTTCAAGTCGCTCTCCGGCACCTTCATGACCCACATCCCCTACAAGGGCGTGGCGCCGGCGCTGGCCGACCTGGTCGCCGGGCAGGTGGATGTCATGTTCACCGGGACCTCGTCGGCCGCGCCCTACGCCCGCCAGGGGCGGCTGGTGCCGCTGGCCGTCTCCAGCGCCAAGCGCCAGCCCGCGTTCCCGGACACGCCCGCCGTCGCCGAGACGCCCGGGCTGGGCGAATTCGACTTCATGACCTGGTACGGCGTCGTCGCGCCGGCGGGCACGCCACGCGACATCGTGCTGCGCCTGCAGCGCGAGATCGCCGCCGCCCTGGGCCAGCCGGACGTGAAGGAGCGCCTGGCCGCGCTGGGCGTGGTGGGGGCTCCCTCGATGCCCGAGGAGTTTGCCGCCTTCATGCGCAAGGAAGCGGCCTCGCTGGCCCGCCTGGTGCGCCAGACCGGCGTGAAGCCCGATTGATCCGCCGACACGACCCATGACATCCAGAGACAACCAGGTCCTTGCCGGCATCCGCGTGCTGGACTTCGGCAGCTTCATCACCGCCCCCTATGCCGCCATGCTGCTGGGCGAGCTCGGGGCCGACGTGATCAAGGTCGAGCGCCCCGGCTCGGGCGATCCGTTCCGTGCCTTCAACGGCGGCCTCTACAGCTCCCATTTCCAGGCCCACAACCGCAACAAGCGCAGCGTCGCCCTGGAGCACACCGCGCCCGGGGCCGGCGAGGCGCTGGAGGCGCTGGTGCGGCAGGCCGACGTGCTGCTGCTCAATGTGCGCCCCGGCGTGGAGGAGAAGATCGGCCTGGGCTGCGAGCGGCTGCAGGCCCTCAACCCGCGCCTCGTGTACTGCAGCATCACCGGCTACGGCTCGAGCGGGCCCTATGCCGAGCGCGCGGCGTATGACAACGTCGGCCAGTCCCTCTCGGGCTGGCTGTCCATGTTCCACCAGGGGACCGACGCCCGCGTGCCGGGCCCCGCGGTGTCCGATGCGCTCACGGGCATGTATGCCGCCATGGGCATCCTCGCCGCGCTGGCCGAACGTGGCCGCACCGGGCGCGGGCGCAAGGTGGAGGTGAGCATGCTCGAGTCGATGATCGCCTTCGCCACCGAGCCCCTGGGCAAGCTGTTCTCGACGGGGCAGCCGCTGGGGTTCTACGCCCGCGCCGCCGCCTCGCAGTCCTTCATCGTCACCTGCGCGGACGGCCTGCGCATCGGCCTGCACCTGTCCTCGCCGCCCAAGTTCTGGGAGGGCCTGGTGGCCGCCATCGGGGCCCCGCAGCTGCTGCAGAAGTACGCCGACCGCGGGGCGCGGGTGGCGCGCTACGACGAGCTGGCGCAGGACCTGGCGGCCGTCTTCGCGGCGCACCCCCGCTCGCACTGGCTGCCCCTGCTGGAGGCGAACGACGTGCCGTTCGCGCCCGAGCACCGGCTGCAGGACCTCGCCGATGACCCCCAGGTCCGCCACCAGGAGGTGTTCTACACCCTGGACCACCCGACCCAGGGCGCCGTGCGCGCCGCGCACCGTCCGGTGCGCTTCGACGGCGACCACCGCAGCGACTTCCTGCCGCCGCCCACCCTGGGCGAGCACACGCGGCAGGTGCTGCGGGAGGCGGGCCTGTCCGAGGCCTCGATCGACAGGCTGGCGCGGGAAGGAGCGATCGCATGAACTTCGCCTTTCCCCCGGAACTGCTGATGCTGCGCGACTCGGTGCGCCGCTTCGTGCAGGAGGAGCTGATGCCGCTGGAGGCCCGGTACGCCAATGACCCGGACATCCCGGACGACGTCCGCCGCCGGCTCGAGGACCGCGCGCGGGAGCTGGGCTTCTGGGCCTTCGACCTGCCCGAGGCGCACGGCGGCGGCGGCATCGGCTACGTCGGCATGTGCCTGGTCTTCGAGGAGCTGGGCAAGTGCAACGTGCCCTCGTTCCGCGCCCAGACCGTGCTCACGCCCTACCTGGGGCCCGTGCTTTTCCACTGCGGCCCCGAGCAGAAGGAGAAGTACCTGTACCCCGTGGTGCGCGGCGAGAAGCGCACCTGCTTCGCGCTCACCGAGCCGAACGGCGGCTCCGACCCCTCCGGCATGCGCACGCGCGCCGTGCGCGAGGGCGGCACCTATCGCATCAACGGCACCAAGATCTACATCACCAGCGCCGACAAGGCCGACTTCGTGCAGCTGTTCGCCCGCACGATCGAGGACGGCCAGGACCTGGGCGTCTCCTGCTTCCTCGTCGACAAGGGAACGCCCGGCCTGCGCCTGGGGCAGGCCTTCGACCTCATGAGCCCCGACCGTCCCTGGGAGCTGGTGTTCGAGGATGTCGTGGTCCCCGCCTCGCAGCGGGTCGGCGAGCCGGGGCAGGGCTGGGCGCTGGCCCGCGAGTTCCTGGACGTGGGCCGCCTGATCCACGGTCCCAAGTCGATCGGCCGCGCCGAGCGCGCCCTCCAGATGGCGGTGGACCATGCCAACCAGCGCAGCACCTTCGGCCAGCCCCTGGCCAAGCGCCAGGCGATCCAGTGGATGCTGGCGGACTCGGCGACGGAGCTGCATGCGGCCCGCCTCATGACCTACCACGCGGCCTGGAAGGCCGACCAGGGCCTGGACTTCCATGTCGAGGCCTCGCAGGTGAAGCTGCATGCCGACGAGATGTACATGCGCGTCGTGGACCGCGCGATCCAGGTCCACGGCGGCCTGGGCCTGTCGCGGGAGCTGCCGCTGGAGCTGATGTTCCGCGACGCGCGCAGCCGGCTGATCACGGAGGGGTCGTCGGAGATGCAGCGCATCATCATCGCCAGCGACCTGCTGGCCGGCCGCTCGGGGCTGAACCGGCTGGTGCCGGACGCGTGAGCGCCCGGCGGCCGATCAGCGCCGGCTCTGGTAGAGGCCGCGCGGGCGGATGGTGAAGCCGGCCAGGCGCTGCTCCATCACGTGCGCGATCCAGCCCGCGGTGCGGCTGATGCCCCACAGCGCGCATGGCGTCCGCGCAGGCAGTCCCCAGGCGAGGCCCAGGACGACCAGGCCCATCTCGATGTTCGGGTGCATCCCCAGCCGCTCGCGAACCCGCTCGACGAAGCGGTAGGCCAGGTCGGCCCGGTCGCTGCCGGGGGCGGTCCGCTGGGCGATGTCGATGAGGAATGCCGCGCGGGGATCGCCGTCCGGGTAAATCGGCAGGCCGAAGCCGGCGAGCCGCTCGCGCCGCCGCTCGGCCTCCGCGAGGCGGACGTCCAGCGCAGCGAGCGAGCCGATGCGCCCGATGAAGTCCTCCGCGGCGTCGGCGCCGCCCGCCAGCACGATGCCCTGCTGGGTCGCCTGCGCCGCGACGATGCTGGCGTGCAGGGTGGAGCCGGTGGAAGCCGCGATGCGGGCCGAGAAGGTCCCGGAAGAAAGCTCATGGTCTGCGCCGAGGATCAGGGCCGCATTGACCGCATGCTCCGCCTGAGGTGTTGCGGGCCCCCCCAGCGCCCGCAGGATGTGTTGCGCCAGGGGACGCTCACCCTCGGGCATCACGAAGCGGCCCTGCGGGCCGAGCACGCCGCAGGCGCCGGCAAAGCCGAACAGCATCTGGCGGGAGTAGCGCTCGATGGAGCCGCTGCGCAACTCCTCGGCCAGCGTGCCGCCCCCCAGCGCCGTGGCGACGATCGAGAACACGCGCAGCATCCGCGGCCGCTCTCGCCCCTGCTGCAGCATGCCATCCAGCGCCAGCTGAAGGTCCACGTGCGGCGGCTCCACGGGCCAGGCGTGCGGGCTGTCCGTCAGCACGCCGGACCACAGCAGCTCCGCGACGTTCTCGAACACGCCTGGGTGCCGCACCAGGTCGCTGGCCAGGTGCCCGCGGTAACGGGGGCCCTCGTCGCCGATCTCGCTGATGCCGGTGTCCATCACGGGCTGGCCCCAGCGCATCGCAGTGGCCGCCACCGCGCCGTGCCCCTGGCGGGCGCTGCTGCGGATCTTCAGCCCCTCGATATCGCTGCGCTGGTAGCGGTTCTCCTTGCGGTTCGGGTGGCGCACCGGCCGCAGCAGCCCGCGGCTGACATACGTGTAGAGAGTGGCCAGCTTGATGCCCAGCAGGTGGCTGGCCTCCTGCGCGGTGAGCAAGTCGCCGGGGTCGCACAAGGGCGCCGCATTCGCCGTGTGAATGGTGTGCATCGGTAGGGGTTTTCTTTGATCGACTGTCGAATCGAGATTGATCGGGTGTCGACCGGTTTTTAGACTAGCCCCAGCAAATATGGTTCGTCAACTAAGAAAACGCGGAGCCCTCCGCGAATGCCAGACCGAGGAGACACCGCAGTGAGCGAAAAGGACATCCAGGGACCGAGTCGTCGTGTCGTCGCCATCACGGGGGCCGCGCAGGGCCTGGGCCGCGCCTATGCGATGCGCTTCGCGCGCGAAGGCCACCGGGTGGTGGCGCTGGACATACAGGCGCAGGCGGTGGCGCGCGTGGCCGCCGAGATCGAGGCGGCGGGTGGGGAGTGCCTGCCGCTGACGGCGGACGTCGGCGATGTCGCCAGCGTCGACCTCGTCGCCGCGGCCATCGACGAGCGCTACGGGCGCTGCGACGTGCTCGTGAACAACGCGGCCATCTTCTCGACGATCAAGATGCGTCCCTTCGAGCAGATCCCGGTGGAGGAGTGGATGCGGGTGCTCCACGTGAACATCACCGGCAGCTTCCTGATGGCGCGCGCGATGGTGCCCCTGATGCGCCGCCACCGCTGGGGCCGGATCGTCAACGTGTCCTCCGCCGCCTACGTGATGGGGCGCCCCAACTACCTGCACTACACGACCTCCAAGGCCGCCGTGGTGGGGATGACGCGGTCGCTGGCGCGCGAGCTCGGGCCCGACGGCATCACCGTCAACGCGCTGCTGCCCGGCGCCACCGACACCGAGGTGCCGCGCGAGACCGTGACGCCCGAGCAGAAGCGCCAGCAGATCGCCCTGCGGTGCATCCACCGTGAGGAGGGGCCGCGCGACCTCGAGGGCGTGGTCAGCTTCCTCGCCTCGGACGACAGCGCCTTCGTCACCGGCCAGTCGCTGGTGGTGGACGGCGGCTACAGCTTCCTCTGAACTTCACCGCAAGCGCAAGGGACGGCGACATGTTCCCTCACCATTTCAGGAGACAACCGATGAAACTGTTCAACAAGATCGCACGTGCCACCGCGGCCTGCGCCCTCGCCCTGGGCCTCGCCCAGGCGAGCGCCCAGGAGGTCACCATCAAGGCCGTGAGCGCGTGGCCGGAGGGCAACTTCTTCTCCATCAACTTCGAGAAGTTCATCCAGAAGGTCAACGCCGAGGGCAAGGGCGTCATCCAGATCAACTACCTCGGCGGCGGCGCCAAGGTGATGCCCCCCTTCGAGGTCGGCAACGCGGTCAAGACCGGCGTGGTGGACATGGTCAACGTGACGGGCAACTTCTACACCAACCTGCTGCCCGAATCCGACGCGCTGTCGGTCAGCACGGTGCCCGTGCAGGAATGGCGCAAGAACGGCGCCTACGACTACATCAACAAGCTGTGGGGCGAGAAGCTCAATGCCCACTACCTGGGCCGCGCGATCGACAACATGCCCTACCACCTGTTCCTGAAGAAGCCGGTCACCAAGCCGGACCTCGCCGGCATGCGCCTGCGCGGCATCCCGATCTACCGGGAGTTCTTCCAGAGCATGGGGGCCAACGTGCTGACCATCGCCCCGGGCGAGACCTACACCGCGCTGGAGCGCGGCGTGATCGACGGCTATGGCTGGCCCGTCTCCGGCATCTTCGACCTGAGCCTGCAGGAGCACACCAAGTACCGCGTCGAGCCCGGCTTCTACAACACCGAGGTGGGGGTGCTGGTGAACCTCAACGCGTGGAAGAAGCTCAATGACCGCCAGCGTGCCGTGCTGACGAACGCCGCGATCTGGATGGAGAACCTCAACCTGGAGAACGGCAAGAAGTGGGAGGAGGAGAAGAAGCGCCAGGCTGCTGCCGGCATCCAGCCTATCACCTTCCCGGCCGCCGAGAGCGCCGCCTACGCCAAGCGGGCCACCGACACCATCTGGGAGAGCATCAACAAGCGCAGCCCGGAGCACGGCCCCAAGCTGCGCCAGCTGGTCACTCGCTGACCGGGAGCGCCCATGTCGCAGTCCCCGCGCATGACCTTCCTCGATCGTGCCGATGCGGCCTGGGCCCGCCTGCTCACGGCCCTCGCCCTGCTCGCCTGCGCCCTTGTGGCCCTGATGGTGGCGGTGATCTGCGCCGACGTGCTCGTGCGCAATGCCCGCCTGGGCAACCTGCCCTGGGCCACCGAGGTCGCCGAGTACACGCTGTACCTGTCGACCTTCCTGGCCACGCCGTGGCTGCTGCGCCAGGGGGCCCATGTCCGCATGGACATGGTCCTCAAGGCGCTGCCGCCGGCGACCGCCTGGGCCCTGGAGCTGGTGACCGACGCCATCGCGGTGGCCACCTGCGCCGCGCTGACCCTGGCCAGCGCCAACGCCGCGCTGGCTAGCGCGGCCCAGGGTTCGCTGGTGTTCAAGATCTTCGTCTACCCCGAGTGGTGGCTGATCACGCCGGCCAGCGTGTTGTTCGGGGTGCTGACCATCGAGTGCCTGTGGCGGATGCGCCGCCAATGGACCGGCCCGAAGACCGTCCGGGAAGAAGCCACCTCGGTGGCCTGATCCCGCCTAGAGAAGTTCGACGGAGACCTACTGTGGACTGGATCCTGAGCCTGACTTTCCTGCTGGGGGGCGTGGTGCTGCTGATGATGCTCGGCCTGCCCGTTGCCCTGTCCTTCCTGGTGACCAACGTCGTCGCCGCCTTTTTCTACATGGGCGGCCTGGCCGGGGTCGACCAGCTCGCGCGCAACTCGATCGCCTCGGTGATCACGTTCTCGCTGACCCCGATCCCGCTGTTCATCCTGATGGGGGAGATCCTGTTCCAGACCGGGCTGGCGATCAAGGTGATCGACGGGTTCGACCGCCTGATCCACCGGGTGCCGGCGCGGCTGCCGGTGGTCTCGGTGGTGGCGGGCACGGCCTTCTCGGCGATCTCCGGCTCCACCATCGCCACCACCGCGATGCTGGGCCGGTCGATGACGCCGGTGATGCTGGAGAAGAAGTACCACCCGACCCTGGCAATGGGGCCCATCATCGCCATCGGCGGCGTGGACATGCTGATTCCGCCTTCCGCGCTGATCGTGCTGTTCGGGAGCCTGTCCAACATCTCGATCACGAAGCTCCTGTTCGCCGGCATCGTGCCGGGCGTGCTCCTGGCCGTGACCTTCGTGGCCTACATCGTCGGCAAGGCGGTCCTGGTGCCCGGGAGCGCGCCCGCCAACGACGAGGGAACGATCTACCGGGGCTGGCAGAAGTGGCGGCCACTGGTGCTGTACGTGGTGCCGCTGCTGTCGATCTTCGGCGTGGTGATCGGGGCGATGTCCACCGGGGTCTCCACCCCCACCGAGGCCGCGGCGCTGGGCGCGGCGGCGACCCTGCTGCTGGCGGCCTGCTACCGGGCGCTGACCTGGCAGAACCTCGTGCAGTCCCTCAAGGGCACCGTGCACGTCTCCTGCATCGTGCTGTTCATCATCGTCGGCGCCACCGCGTTCTCGCAGATCCTGGGCTTCTCCGGGGCCACCAACGGCTTCCTTGGCGCCGTGGGCAAGCTGAACCTGAGCCCCGACCTGCTGATCGTCGCGATGGTCGCCATCCTGCTGGTCCTGGGCTGCTTCGTGGACCAGGTCAGCATGATGCTGCTGACGCTGCCCTTCTTCATGCCCCTGGTGACCTCCGCCGGGATCGACCCGATCTGGTTCGGCGTGCTGTTCCTGATCGCCATGCAGCTGGGGCTGATGACCCCGCCGTTCGGCCTGCTGCTGTTCACGATGAAGAGCGTGGTCCCCGGCCACATCGTCATGCGCGAAGTGTTTTCCGCCGCCTACCCGTTCGTGGTGATCAGCCTGTTGATGCTGGTGGCGGTGTTCTTCTTCCGTCCGATCGCCACCTGGCTGCCGGCTCTCATGGGCTGAGGGCGCCGTGATGACGACATCCACCGAGCAGGCCTTCTTCGCGCAGCGGGGCTTCGGCCTCACCATCGGGTTCGGCCGGCGGCCCGCCGTGCTGGTGATCGACATGATCCAGGCCTTCACCGACCCGCAGGCCATGCTGGGGGCGGAGCTGTCGCCGCAGGTCGAGGCCACGCAGGCACTGCTGGCGGCGGCCCGGGTCCAGGGCGTGCCGGTCTTCTTTTCCACCGTCAGCTACGACGATGCGGACTTCGCCGATGCCGGCATCTGGGCGCTGAAGCAGCGGGGCGTGATGACGCTGCGCGCCGGCACGCCGGCCGTGGAGCTCGATCCCCGGCTGCAGCGCCTGCCCGGTGAGGGCTGGCTGGTGAAGAAGTACGCCTCCTGCTTCTTCGGCACCGACCTGGCCTCGCGCCTGATGTCTCGCGGCGTCGACACCCTGCTGCTGGCGGGCTGCACCACCAGCGGCTGCGTGCGCGCCTCCGCCGTCGACGCGCTGCAGTCCGGCCTGCGGCCCATGGTCGTGCGCGAGTGCGTGGGCGACCGTTCCCGCGCCGCCCATGAACAGAGCCTGTTCGACCTGCACGCCAAGTACGCCGACGTGGTGGGGCTCGACGAGGCCTGCCGCTACCTCGAACAACTTCCTCCCGCATGAATCCCGCCGCCTCCGCTTCCCCTGCCGACCTGTCCTCCCGGGTCGCCGCCATCCTCCCTTCCCGCCAGGGCCAGTTCTGGGGCGGCGCCTGGCACGACGACCCCGCAGCCGAGCGCCTCGCGAGCATCAACCCGTCGACCGGCCAGGTGCTGGCGCGGGTGCAGCTGGCCACGCCCGCCGATGTCGACGCCGCCGTGGCGAGCGCCCGCCAGGCCTTCCCCGCCTGGGCCGCGACCCCGCCACTGGAGCGCGCCCGCCGTCTTCGCGAGGCCGCTTCCCGCATCCGCGCGAACGCCGCCGACCTCGCCCTGCTGGATGCGGCCGACTGCGGCAACCCGGTCAAGGCCATGCTGTTCGACGCCGAGATCGCGGCCACCCAGCTGGAGTATTTCGCCGGCCTGGTGCTGGAGATCAAGGGCGAGACCCTCCCCACCGGCAACGGCTCCCTGAACTACACGCGCCGTGAGCCCCTGGGCGTGGTGGCGCGCATCTTCCCGTTCAACCACCCCTTCATGTTTGCGGCGGGCAAGATCGCCGCGCCGCTGGCGGCAGGCAACACCGTCGTGATCAAGCCGCCCGAGCAGGCGCCGCTGTCCACGCTGCGCCTGATGGAGCTGCTGGCGGACCTGTTCCCGCCCGGGGTGCTCAATTGCGTGGTGGGCGGGCGGGACATCGGCGCCGCCCTCGTGAGCCACCCGGCGGTGGCCGCCGTCGGCCTGATCGGCAGCGTGCCGGCGGGCAAGGCGGTGCTGCATGCCGCCGCCGACAGCCTCAAGCGCACCCTGCTCGAGCTGGGCGGCAAGAACGCCATGGTGATCTACCCCGACGCGGACCTCGACCGCGCGGTCGACGGCGCGGTCCGAGGCATGAACTTCACCTGGTGCGGCCAGTCCTGCGGCTCCACCAGCCGGCTGTTCATCCACGAGAGCGTGCATGACCGCTTCGTCGACCGGCTGGTGGCGCTGCTGCGCGAGCGCCACCGCCCGGGCCTGGCCACGCACATGGACACCACCATGGGCGCCCTGATCAACCGCGCCCAGTACGAGCGCAGCCTGGCCTACATCGCCTCGGCGAAGGCCGAGGGGGCCACGCTCGTCGCCGGCGGCGGGCATCCGGCCGACCCGGCGCTGAAGGACGGCTTCTTCATCGAGCCCACGGTGTTCACGGGCGTCACGCCGCAGATGAAGGTGGCGTGCGAGGAGGTCTTCGGGCCGGTGCTGTCCGTCCTGCGCTGGGGTGACGAGGCGGCGATGCTGGAGGCCGTCAACGGCCTGGCGCTGGGTCTCACGGCGTCGATCTGGACGCGCGACCTGGTCACCGCCCACCGCGCCGCCGCGCGGGTGGAGGCCGGCTATGTGTGGGTGAACGACTGCTCCTCGCACTTCATCGGCGCGCCCTTCGGCGGCTACAAGCAGTCGGGCCTGGGCCGCGAGGAGTCGAAGGAGGAGCTGTACGAGTTCACGCAGATCAAGAACGTGAACGTCTCGATGCAGTGATCCGCGTGCTCGCGCACGAACGAAAGCCCGGGCACCGCCCGGGCTTTCCGCTTCTCGCCGGGTTCAGGACGCGGCCAGCTGCGGCAGGACCTCCTCGACGAGCTTCGTGTTGACCTCGCCGCTGGCGAAGCGCGGCTGGTTGACGAGGAAGTGCTGCAGCCGGATCGTGGTGGCCACTCCCGAGACCTTGAACAGCTCGAGCGCTCGGGACATCCGTGAGCGGGCCTCCTCGCGGTCCGTGCCGTAGACGATCAGCTTGCCGATCATCGAGTCGTAGAAGATCGGCACCTTGTAGCCGGCGTGGCAGTGGCTGTCGAGGCGGATGTTGGGGCCCGCGGGCGGGTCCCACTCGGTGATCAGTCCGGGGCTGGGCCGGAAGCCCTGGTCGACCTGCTCGGCGTTGATGCGGCACTCGATCGCATGGCCCCGGAACTGGACGTCGTCCTGGCTGAATCGCAGCACCTCGCCGCGGGCCACGCGCAGCTGCTCCTGCACCAGGTCGATGCCGGTCACCATCTCCGTGACCGGGTGCTCCACCTGGATGCGGGTGTTCATCTCGAGGAAGTAGAACGCCTGCGCGTCCTGGTCCACGATGAATTCCACCGTGCCCGCGTTCTCGTAGCCGAAGCCGCGGGCCAGGGCCACGCCGGCCTCGCGGATCCGCTGGCGCAGCGACTCGGTGATGTTCGGTGCCGGGGCCTCCTCGACCAGCTTCTGGTGGCGGCGCTGCAGCGAGCAATCGCGCTCGCCCAGGTGGATCACGTTCCCGTGCCGGTCCCCCAGCACCTGGACCTCGATGTGGCGGGCGTTGGCGATGTAGCGCTCCAGGTAGAGGGTGCCGTCGCCGAAGGCGGCGCGGGCCTCGTTCGCGGCGGCGGTGAACATCGGCGCCAGGTCGGCCTCGTGCTGCACGATCTTCATGCCGCGGCCGCCGCCCCCGGCTGCCGCCTTGATCATCATCGGCAGCCCCACGCGCCGGGCGATCGCCACCGCCTCCTCGGGCGTTGCGACCTGGGTCGAGCCCGAGAGGGTCGGCAGGCCGAGTTCGGCGGCGAGCACCCGCGCGCGGATCTTGTTGCCCATTTGCGCGATCTGCTCCGGCTTGGGGCCGATGAAGGTGACGCCGTGGTCGGCGCACAGCCGGGACAGTTCCGCCGACTCGGCGAGGAAGCCGTAGCCGGGGTGCAGGGCGTCGCAGCCCGTGGCCAGGGCGGCGTTCACCAGCAGGCGGGCGTCGAGGTAGCTCTGGCTGGCGCTGGGCGGCCCGATGCAGACGGTGCGGCCGGCCAGGCGCGCGCCCAGGCTGTCGAGGTCGGCCTGCGAGGCTGCGAGCACCGTGTCGATGCCCAGGCCCTGGCAGGCGCGGATGATGCGGACGGCGATCTCGCCGCGGTTGGCGACCAGTACGCGGGTGACGGGCATCGGCGATGCTTTCTCAGGGCTGCACGTAGAACAACACCTGGCCGAACTCGACCACCGCCGCATCCTCGACGCAGACCTGCGTCACCGTGCCCGAGACGCCGGCGGGGATGGCGTTGAACAGCTTCATCACCTCGATCAGGCAGACCGTGTCGTCGGCCGCGACCGGGTCGCCCACCTTCACGAACGGCGCTGCGCTGGGGTCGGGGCGGCTGTAGAAGCGGCCCATCGTGGTCGCCGTCACCGGTTGCCAGCTCGCCGGCACGGCGGCCGCCGCAGGGGCGGGCGCAGCGGCTGCCTGCACCGGCGCAGGCGCGGCGGTCGAGAGCGCCTGCGGCGCGGCAGCGGCAGCGGGGGCGGGGGCGGGGGTGAGGGCCGCCACCGGCGCGGTGGCCGGCGCGCCAGGCGCGGGCAGGCTGCCCTTGCCGATGGTCACCTTCAGGGCGCCCACATCGACCTGCAGGTAGTCGAAGTTCGAGCGGTCGAGGGTGTCGACGAGGCTGCTGATCTGGCGGACCTCGTTGTCGGTGAGGAAGTCGAGTGGCTGGCTCATGGTGTCTCCTGGTGTTCTTGGAAGCAGGCCTCAGGCCTGCATGCGCACGGTCTTGTCGCCGCGCTGGATCTGGATGGACTTGACGCCGCGGCTGCGGCCGAGTTTCTCGACCAGCGCCTGCAGGCCCCGGCTGCCCTGGCCGTCCAGGCGGGCCTGGCGGGCACGCCGCATCTGGGCGACCTGCTCGGCGTCCGTGAAGAAGTTCAGCAGCAGGTCGTCGTCGGACACCCCGGGGCCGCCGTATTGCGCGCGCACTTCCTGGAGGGTGGGTTGCTCGAACTTGCGCTGCGCGAGCACCTTGGCGCGCGGCCGGCTGAGGATCTTGTCCCGGACGTTGGGGTCGATGGATTCGCTCTCCTCCTCGCCCCAGCCGCCGGCGGCGTACTGGATGATCTCGTCCGACACCTGCTTGTAGCGCTCTCCCGCGACCACGTTCAGGACGGCCTGCGCGCCCACGAATTGCGAGTAGGGCGTGACCATGATGGGGAAGCCGAAGTCGGTGCGCACGCGGGCGATCTCCTCGAGCACGGCGGGCAGCCGGTCGGCCAGGCCGGCGGCGCCGAGCTGGAAGCGCAGGTTGGAGATCATCCCGCCCGGGACCTGGTGCGTGTAGTGGCTGGCGTCGTAGGCGACCGGCGCCCCGACCGGGAAGCCCTCGCGCAGCGCGATCTCGCGGAAATGCGCCTCGACCGGGCGCAGCAGCGCCTCGTCGATCTGCGGCGCATGGCCCATCACGCGCGCGTTGTGCGCCACGTCGAACAGCGACGGGTTGGACGACGACTCGGCCATCGGCGGGATCGCGGTGTTCACGATGTGGATGCCGGCGCGGATCGCCTCCAGCGTGCACAGCAGGCCCAGGCCGGTGTTGCAGTGGGTGTGGAACTCCACGGGGATGCCGCCCGCGTTGGCGAGCACCACGGGCGCCAGCGTGCGCACCCGCTCCGGGGTGAGGAGCGCGCCCGGGTCCTTGAGGCAGATGCGGTGGGGCTTGAGCTTCGCCGCTTCCCGGGCACGCAGGGCGTAGTAGTTGTCGGAGTGCTTCTCGGAGAGGGAGAAGATCAGGTTGATGACCACGTCGATGCCGACCTTGCGGGCGCGCACCATGTTCTTGCGCCAGCCCGCCGGCGTGTTGGACGAGTCCGAGAGCCGGATCTGCCCGATGCCCATGGCGGCCATGCGCTCGTACCAGAGGTCTTCCACGGCGTCGGGCGTGATCTGGAACGCGGCGAGCTGGCGGCCGCGGATCATGCGAAGCGGCGTCCGGCGCATGCGCTTGCGGACCTCGACGAGCCGCTCCCAGGGGTCTTCCTGGAGGTCCCGGATCATCTTCTTCTCGAAGCTCGTGGCCATGATCTCGACCGCGTCGAAGCCGGCATCGTCCAGCCGCTGCACGATCGGCAGGATCATGTCGGTGCGCATGCCGATGGCCCACAGGCTCTGGGATCCATCGCGGACCGTGGTGTCCACGAAGCGGATGTCGCTCATGTCGTCTCCTTCTTTTGGTGGCGGACTGTAGGTGCGCAGGGCGCGTGAGCACAATCGATGAAGCGTATGCGCATCATCCGCCGCGCGAATGATTCGCCGGGGGTGAAGAGGCGTGAAGGGCCGGGCCGAGGAGCGCCTGTGCCGTCACCGCCCGGGCGGCGGCTGCACCGTCCAGGTGACGAGGCGAACCACCAGCGGACGCACCGCCAGCACACCGAAGAAGGCGACCGGCCACGAGGCCAGGTAGGCGCGCACCACGCGCGCCAGGTAGTCCGGCGGCAGGCCGGTGTTCATCGCGGTGATGGCGAGGCTCATCATCGCGGACACCATCCCCGACATGAAGAAGGCGAAGGCCACGGGCGCCATGCGCGCGGGCAGTTTCCAGGAAGGGCGTGCGTTCATCAGGGATATCCCGGATCGAAGATACTTAGGCATCAAAGTATATTTCGCCCGTCGGCAGCCTGCTGCCCTGTCATCCCCGAGGTTTCCCCATGATCACCCGCGAAGAAAACGAACTCCTGTGCCGCGTCGAGAACGACGCCCCCATGGGCCGGCTGATGCGCCAGCACTGGGTCCCCATCTGCCTGAGTGAGGAGGTGGCCGAGCCTGATTGCGACCCGGTGGCCGCCCGCATCCTGGGCGAAAACCTGGTCGTGTTCCGCGACACCGACGGCAACGTCGGCGTGATGGACGAGGCCTGCCCCCACCGCGGCCCCTCCCTGGTCTACGGCCGCAACGAGGAAGGCGGCCTGCGCTGCCTGTACCACGGCTGGAAGATGGACGTGCACGGCAACGTCACCGAGATGGTCTCCGAGCCCGCCGCCAGCGGCTTCATGGACAAGGTCAAGCACAAGGCCTACCCGGTCAAGGAATGGGGCGGCCTGGTCTGGGCCTGGATGGGGGCCAAGGAGGCGATGCCCGAGTTCGTGCCGCCGCGCTGGGCGCCCACGGCCGACACCCGCGTCTCCATCGCGAAGGTGGTGCTGCCGGTGAACTGGGCCCAGGTGCTGGAGGGCGCGATCGACTCCGCCCACAGCTCCAGCCTGCACAGCTCCGACATGGTGCCGGCCCGGGTGCAGGGCGCCGAGGCCACCGGCAGCGCCTGGCTGCGTCCCTCCACCGACAAGGCGCCGCGCCTGCAGGTGGAGCGCGGCGGCTACGGCTTCCGCTACGCCGCGATCCGCCGCCCGATCTTCAACGCCCAGACCCACGAGTACGTGCGCACCACGGTCTTCGTCGCCCCCTGGACCGTGCTGATCCCGCCGAACAACCTGTACAACGTGGCCAACGTCAACGTGCCGGCCGACGACACCACGACGAACTTCTACTTCATCGCCTGGGGCCACGCCGCGCAGACGCCCGAGACCGAGACCTGGCGCAAGTACCTGCGCCAGACCGTGGGCGTGGACCTGGACGAGCGCTATCGCCCGCTCCGCAACCACGAGAACCGCTTCTGGCAGAACCGCCAGGCCATGAAGGCCGGCAACTTCACCGGCATCACCGGCTTCCCGAACCAGGATGTGGCGATGTGGGTCACCATGGGCCCGATCGCCGACCGCACCAAGGACCGCCTGGGCGCCAGCGACCTGGCGGTGGTGGAATTCCGCAAGCAGATGGTGGAGGCCGTGCGCGCCTTCGACCAGGGCGCCCCCGCCATCGGCACCGGCGACCAGTCGATCCCGCTGTCGGTCTGCGCCTTCCAGAGCGTGATCCCCAAGACCACCGACTGGCGCCAGCACGGCGTCTCCTACGTCTGGCAGGGCACCGAGGCCCAGGCCGGCACCGACAACAACTACGCCGTGAAGGCCTGACACCGTGGGCAAGCTCCAACTCTCCGTCGCCATGGGCGACTACGACCGCAACCGCGCCCTGTTCGACGGCCGCGTGCAGATCGACGGCTGCGACCCGACCTACATGCTGCTGAACCCGGAGGAGATGTTCTTCCGCGCCATGCGCAGCCGGGACTTCGACATCACCGAGCTGTCGTTCTCCAGCTACCTGGTGAAGCACTCGCGCGGCGACTGCCCCTACATCGCGGTGCCGGTGTTCCTGTCGCGGGCCTTCCGCCACACCTCGATCTACGTGCGCAAGGACCGCATCAAGTCCCCGCAGGACCTCAAGGGCAAGCGCATCGGCATCCCCGAGTACCAGCTCACCGCCATCGTCTGGGCCCGCTCCATCCTGCAGGACGACTACGGCATCGCGCCGGAGGACGTGACCTGGGTGCGCGGCGGCATCGACACCCCCGGCCGCCCCGAGAAGATCAAGCTCGAGCTGCCCCCGGGCGTGAAGATCGAGAGCGCGCCCGAGGACAAGACCATCTCCGACCTGCTGAATGAAGGCGCGATCGACGGCTTCATCGCGCCGCGTCCGCCCAGCGGCGCAGCCGCCCGCAACCCGGACGTGGGCTGGCTGTTCGACGACCCGACCGCGGTGGCCAAGGACTACTACCGCCGCACCGGTATCTTCCCCATCATGCATGTCGTGGGCATCCGCAAGGAGCTGGCGCAGCAGCATCGCTGGCTGCCCGGGGCGGTGTTCAAGGCCTTCAGCGAGTCCAAGGCCCGGGCCCTGGAGCTGCTGGCGGACACCTCGGCCACCAAGGTCACGCTGCCCTTCGTCGAGGAGCAGCTCAAGGCGGCGCGCGAGACGCTGGGCGAGGATTTCTGGGCCTACGGCGTGGGCCCGAGCCGGCGCACGCTGGAGGCCTTCACCCGCCACCACTTCGCGCAGGGCCTGTCGGCGCGCAAGGTGGAGGTCGACGAGCTGTTCGACCCGTCGACCTACGAGTCCTACAGCATCTGAGGCGCCGGGGCGCTCAGGCCGCGGCCTGGTCGTCCCCGGCCTCGTTGCCGGTCTCCTCGGCGGCGAGGTTCTCGATCATCGCCAGCAGCGACTTGCGCAGCGTGGCCACGGTCTTGTCCGGGATCCCGCGCACGCTGATGTGGTTGACCTCCTCGGCCAGCGGCACCAGCCGCTTTTCCAGCGCGCGTCCGGCGGCGGTGAGGAACACGTGCATGTTCTTGCGGTTGCCCGCCAGCTGGCGCCGCTCGATCAGCCCCATCTGCTCCATCGCCTTGACCGCGCTGAAGGTGGTGGGCTCCATCACGCCGGCCAGGTCGCTCAGCTCCTTCTGGGTGAGCCCGTCGCGGATCCACAGGATGCGAAGGAAGGTCCAGTGGCCGAAGGACACGCCGAACGGGGTCAGTCGCTGCTGCAGCGCGCGCATCTGGGCGCGCGCCACGTCGCGGATCAGGTGGGCGAGGCGGTCGTCGGGGACCGATTCGCGCCAGTGTTGCAGCAGTTGCCGGGTGTCCTTGGAGTCGTGTGTCATGCGCCGATCGCGACCTGTTGTCTCAGCTCGATTGTGCGGCGATCCCGCGCCGAGGCGAGGAGGGCCAGGCAAATTTCCATCGTCGCGCGGGACCACTCGCCTCCATGGACCGGCGCGGCGCCTTCGCGCGCCACCGACCACAGCTCGTCGATCACCTCGCTGCGTGGCACCGCGGGCACCGGCACGCGCTCCAGGCGGACGCCCTGGGCGTCATGCACCTCGACGCCATGCGGTGTCAGGCGCAGGTCGGCGCCGTCGCAGCTGACGATCACCGGCCCGAAGTGCTGGAAGGCGGCAGGCGGCTCGCCGGTGTCGGGCACGTAGGCGCTGCCGCCGTAGTTGCGCTCGGCCTTCTGGCGCGCCTCGGCCGCCTCGTCGGCGGCGGCGGCCAGCTTCTGCCGGGTGGCCTGGTGCGCGCCGCGCGCCTTCGGGCGGCCCAGCTCGCCGATTCCGTCCATGAGCGCGTCGCTGTCGTAGTAGCCGTAGCCGTTGTAGGTCAGGTTCGCCACGGCGCCCCCCTCGAAGTCCACCAGCGCGGTGTAGGCGCCCTCGGTGGGCCGCCGCGGGTCCCAGCGTCCGGTGCGCGCATGCACCGCGGTGGCCAGGCCGCCGGCGAGCAGCCGCACGATGTCCACCTGGTGCGCCGCCTGGCTGAACACCACGCCGCCGCCCTGGGCGGTGTCGAGCTCCTCGGGCCGGCGCGGGCGGTACAGGAAGTCGGTGAAGTTCATCGCGTGCACCATGCGCACCGCGCCATGGCGTCCGCTGTCGATCAGGCGCCGCGCCAGCAGCACCGGCGCGTTGAAGCTGTGGCTGTGGCCGATCACCAGGCGGGTGCCGGCGCGCGCGCAGGCGTCGATCATCCGGGTGCAGTCGTCCAGGCCCAGGGCCATGGGCTTTTCCACCAGCACGTGCTTGCCGTGCGCGGCGGCCAGCGCCACGTGCTGCGCGTGCAGCTGGTGGGGCGTGGCCACGTAGACCCACTCCACCTGCGGGTCGGCGCACAGCGCCTCGGGCGAGGCGTGCGGCGTGCCGCCGAAGTCGCGGGCGAAGGCCGCGGTGGCCTGGGCGCGCGGGTCGAAGGCGGCCACCATCCGCACCCGCGGATCGCGCGAGAGCGTGGGCAGCATCAGCGTGAAGGCGCGGCCCAGGCCGAGGACGCCCAGGCGGATGGGGTTGGCGGGCGCGTTCACAGGTCCAGCACCAGGCAGCCGCCGCCCTTGCAGCGCGAGACGCACACCATCACGTGGTCGGCCTTTTCTTCGGGCATCAGCACGAGGTCGCGGTGGTCGGCCTCGCCCCCGAGCAGGCCCACCTTGCACGAGCCGCAGGTGCCGCTCTCGCAGGAGCTGGGCACGTGCACGCCTTCCACGCGCAGCGCCTCGAGGATGCTCTGGCGCGCGCCCACCGGCACCCGCCGGCCGCTTCGCTGCAGCACCACCTCGAAGGGCGCGTCGTCGGCATGCGGCTTGGTGTCGCCGCCGAAGCTCTCGAAGTGGATCGCGCTGTCGGGCCAGTGGCCGGTCATGTCCCGAACGCTGTCCATCAGCCCCTTGGGGCCGCAGCAGTAGACATGGGTGCCGCTGGCCACCTTCTCGAAGATCTTCCACAGGTCGAACGACTTCGACGGGTCGCCGTGGTCATGGTGGACCACCACCCGCCCGGCGAGCTCCGGCGACTGCAATTCCTCCAGGAAGGCCGTGCCCTCGGGGTCGCGGGAGAAGTAATACAGCTTGAACGGCCGCAGGCCCTCGGCCTGGAGCTGGCGGACCATCGCCATCATCGGCGTGATGCCGATGCCGCCGGCCACCAGGATGAAGCTGCGGGCCTTGTCATGGAGCGCGAAGAGGTTTTCGGGCGCGCCGGCCTCGATCGTGTCGCCCTCGGCCACGCCGTCGACCAGGCTCATCGAGCCGCCGCGGCCGTTGGCCTCGCGCTTGACGGCCACCTGGTAGTACGCCGTCTCCTGCGGGTCGCTGCACAGGGAGTACTGGCGCATCGCCCCGCTGGGCACGCGCATCGGCAGGTGGGCGCCGGCGGTGAAGGGGGGCAGGGGGGCGCCGCCCGGGTCGCGCAGCTCGAACAGGTGGATGTCGCGGGCGATCGCTTGCTTGCGGCTCACGCGCAAGGGGCGCAGGGGAAGGGTGTCGGACATGCGGATATCAGGTTGGCGGGTTTACGCGATTGACATGGGTCAACCGTCTGGAAAGAATGTATTATCTTAGATCGCTAAGAAAACTTCATCCCCACTTACCCGGAGACACACCATGAAGCGACGCTCGATCGCCCTGCTGGGCCTGGCCCTCGCCGCCGCGCCCCTGGCCGCACTGGCGCAGGCCTTTCCCAGCAAGCCCGTCAAATTCATCGTTCCTTATGCCGCCGGCGGCCTGCCCGACACGGTGGCCCGCATCGTCGCCCAGAAGCTGACCGAGCGCATGGGCCAGTCGGTGGTGGTGGACAACAAGCCGGGCGGCAACGGCGTGGTCGCCTACCAGACCCTGATGGCCGGCCCGAACGACAGCCACAACTTCATCGTCTCCGACGGCTCGATGCTGTCGATCACGCCCCAGTTGAACAAGACGGCCACCTACGCGGTGGGCAAGGACCTGGCCGCCGTGTCGCTGATCGCGCGCTCGCCCCTGTTCCTGGTGGGCCACCCCAAGACCGGCGTGAAGTCGCTGCGCGAGTTCATCGACAAGACGCGGGCGAACCCCGGCGTCTACACCTACGGCTCCTCCGGCATCGGCAGCACCCACCACCTGACCATGGAGGCCCTGAAGGCCGAACTGAAGCTGGACCTGCGCCATGTGCCGTTCCGCGGATCCGGCCAGTCCGTGCCGGCCCTCCTGGGCGGCCAGGTCGATTTCCTGTTCTCCGCGCTGCCGTCCATGGCGGGCTTCGTGAAGAACCAGCAGGTCACCCTGATCGGCAGCAACGACAGCAAGCGCTCGCCGCAGGCGCCCGACGTGCCCGCCATCGCGGAGGTCGTGCCCGGCTTCGACTTCTCGGTGACCATCGGTGCCATCGCCCGCGCCGGCACCTCCGCGGAGGCGATCAAGCGCCTGGCCGACGACATCGCCTGGGCGGTCAAGCAGCCCGACGTGGTCGAGAAGCTCCAGGGCGCCGGCATCGAGCCGGTGGGCCTGGGCCCCGACGGCTACCGCAAGGAGATCGAGCGCGAGAACCAGGCCATGGCCAAGGCGGGCCGCCAGGCCGACCTGAAGGCCGAGTGAGTGCCGGCCGGCTTCGCGGCTGACGCGCCCGCCACGCTGGCGGCGCTGCTGGCCGCCGCCGCGTGCATGTTCGTCGCCGGCGGCGTGGTCAAGGGCACGCTGGGCGTGGGCCTGCCGCTGGTGGTCGTCCCGCTGCTGACCCTGCTGTTCCCGGCCTCGCAGGCCATGGGCCTGCTGGTCATGCCGGTGCTGCTGTCGAACCTGCTGCAGGCCGTCGAGGGCGGCCGCCTGCGCTACGCCCTGCGCCGCTTCGCGCCGCTGATGCTGGCGCAGCTGGTTGCCACGCTGCTGGCGAACCACTGGAGCGCGCAGCTCTCGGCCCGGGGCATGAATGCGGTGATCGCCTTCACCGTGATCAGCGCGGTGGCGGTCATGGTGCTGCAGCCCAAGGGCGAGGTCACGCCGCGCCAGGAGCGCTGGGCCGGCCCGCTGGTGGGAGCGATCGCCGGCGCCTTGGGGGGCGCCTCCTCGCTGACCGGCCCGATCCTGATCACCTACCTGATGGCGCTGCGCCTGCCGCGCGACGAGTTCATCGGCAGCATCAGCATCATCTACCTGCTCGGGGCGATCCCGATGTACGCCGCCATGCTGGCCTGGGGCCGCTTCGGCTGGGAACCGGTGGCCTGGTCCTGCCTGGCGCTGGTGCCGATGTACCTGGGCCTGCGCGTGGGCGGGGCGATCCGCAGCCGCCTGAGTGAAACGCTGTTCCGGCGGGCGCTGTTCGCCTTCCTCACGCTGCTGGCGCTCCTGTTGCTGGTCAAATAGCGCCTTCGCGACACCATGACGACCGATTTCGCTCCCATTCCCGCCTCGCCGCCCGAGGACCCGATCCGCTGGCACGACGGCCTGCTCCTGGGCTATGCGCCCATGGACGCGGTGCACGAGGAGTTCGTGCATTGCGTGCAGGCGCTGCAGGCGGCGCCCGATGCCGGCCTGCCCGCCCTGCTGGGGCAGCTGGCCGGGCACCTGGAGCGCCACTTCGGCGACGAGGACCGCTGGATGGAGGAAACGCAGTTTCCCGCCCGCGAGTGCCATATCAACGAGCATGCGGCGGTGATGAAGTCGGTGCGCGAGGTGCAGGACCTCCTGGCGCAGGGCAACACCGCGGTGTGCCGGCGCCTCGCCCGCGAGCTGGCGAACTGGTTCCCCGGCCACGCCGACTACCTGGACTCCGCGCTGGCACACTGGATGTGCAAGCAGCGCCTGGGCGGCAAGCCGGTGGTGATCCGTCGCGACCTGGGCGCGCGGCGGGTGCCGGGCGCCGCAGACTGAATCCACAACCTTTTCCTTCCCTCATGCAAGACACGCTTTCCCCCGCCCAAGTCGAAGCCGACGTGCGCCGCGCCCTCGAGGAGGACGTCGGCAGCGGCGACCTCACCGCCTCCCTGGTGCCGGCCGAGCGCCAGGTCACGGCCACCATCATCTGCCGCGAGGCCGCCGTGGTCTGCGGCCAGCCCTGGGTCGACGAGGTGCTGCGCCAGGTGGCGCCGGGCGCCCGCGCGAACTGGCTGGTGCGCGATGGCGGGCGCACCACGCCCGGCGCCAAGGTGGTCGAGATCACCGGCAGCGCCCGCGAGCTGCTCACCGCCGAGCGCGTCTGCCTGAACTTCCTGCAGACCCTCAGCGCCGTGGCCACCAAGACCGCCGCGTATGTCGACGTGGTCCGTGGCACCCGCGCCGCCATCCTCGACACGCGCAAGACCATCCCCGGCCTGCGCATCGCCGAGAAATACGCGGTGCGCTGCGGCGGCGGCAAGAACCACCGCATGGGCCTGTACGACGCGATCCTGATCAAGGAGAACCACATCGCCGCGGCCGGCGGCCTCACCCCGGCCTTCCGCGCGGCCCAGGCCCTGGCGGCCACCCGGCCGGTGGAATTCATCCAGGTCGAGGTCGAGACGCTGGCGCAGCTGCGCGAGGCCCTGGACGCGGGCGTGACCATGGTCCTCCTGGACAACATGGACATCGCCACCATCCGCGAGGCGGTGAAGATGGCGGGTGCGGGTTGCAGCCTGGAGATCTCCGGCGGCGTCACCTTCGACCAGCTGCGCGAGTACGCCGAGACCGGCGTGGACCGCATCTCGGTCGGCGGCCTGATCAAGGACATCCAGGCGGTCGATTTCTCGATGCGCTTCTCGGACAAGCCGGTCGAGCGCAGCGCCTGAGCCGGCCCGATCGGGGCAGGGGCGCCGCGCTTGGGATAATCGCGGCCTCCATGAAGAACATCGTGATCCTGATCTCCGGTGGCGGCTCGAACATGTCCGCCATCGTCCACGCGGCCCGGCGCGAGGACTGGGAGTCCCGCTTCGGCGCCCGTGTGGCCGCCGTCATCAGCAACCGTGCCGACGCCAAGGGCCTGGCCTTCGCCGCCGGCTCGGGCATCCCGACGGCCATCGTCGACCACAAGCAGTTCGCGGGCCGCGAGGCCTTCGACGCCGCGCTTGCCGCCGAGATCGACCGCCACCAGCCCGCGCTGGTGGTGCTCGCGGGGTTCATGCGCATCCTCACCCCGGGCTTCGTCGCCCGCTACGAGGGGCGGCTGGTGAACATCCATCCCTCGCTGCTGCCCGCCTTCCCGGGGCTGCACACGCACCAGCGGGCCATCGAGGCCGGCTGCAAGTTCGCCGGCGCCACGGTGCACCAGGTCACCGCCGAACTGGACCACGGTCCCATCCTGGAGCAGGCCGTCGTCCCGGTGCTGCCCGGTGACACGCCCGAGGTGCTGGCCTCCCGCGTGCTGACGCAGGAACACCAGATCTATCCCCGGGCCATTGCGCGCCTGCTGCCCACCCTCTGAGGCCCGCCATGCATCCCAAAGCCCTGCTCGACGCCTGCGCCGAACTCGTCGGCCTCGCCCTCAAGTTCGAGCACCCGGCCGATGCCGTGGTCTCGCGCTATTTCCGCGACCACCGCAACCTCGGCCCGCGCGAACGCGCCACCCTGGCCGAGACCGTCTACGCCGTCCTGCGCCAGAAGCTGCTGTTCGACCACTTCGCGCCCTCGGGCAGCGGCCCCAAGGAGCGGCGCATGGCCATCCTGGGTTTCGCCGGCCCGCGCGATTTCCTCCAGGGCGCCCTGAACGACACCGAAAAGCGCTGGCTGGACCAGTGCGACGCGGTGCGCCCCGAGGACCTGCTGGAGCGCCACCGCCACAACCTGCCCGAATGGCTGGTGCAGCCGCTCAAGGAGCAGCTCGGCGACGCGTTCTGGGCCCTGGTCGACAGCCTGAACCGCCCCGCGCCGCTGGACCTGCGGGTCAACGCGCTCACCGCCAAGCGCGAGGACGTCGCCAAGGAGCTGAAGGCCGCCGGCATTGCCTCGCAGCCCACGCCGTTCTCGCCCTGGGGCCTGCGCCTGGAGGGCAAGCCCGCGCTGACCAAGCTGGACGCCTTCACGCGCGGCGCCATCGAGGTGCAGGACGAGGGCTCGCAGCTGCTCGCCGCCATGCTCGACGCCAAGCGCGGCGAGATGGTCGTCGACTTCTGCGCCGGCGCTGGCGGCAAGACCCTGGCCATCGGCGCCACCATGCGCAACACCGGCCGGCTCTATGCCTTCGACACCTCGGCCCACCGCCTCGACGCGCTCAAGCCGCGCCTGGCGCGCAGCGGCCTGTCCAACGTGCACCCCGCGGCCATCGCCCACGAGCGTGACGACCGCATCAAGCGCCTGGCCGGCAAGATCGACCGGGTGCTGGTGGATGCGCCTTGCTCCGGACTGGGCACCCTGCGCCGCAACCCTGACCTGAAGTGGCGCCAGTCGCCCAAGGCGGTGGCGGAGCTCACCGCCAAGCAGGCCGCCATCCTGCGCAGCGCTGCGCGCCTGCTCAAGCCGGGCGGCCGGCTGGTCTACGCCACCTGCAGCGTGCTGCGCGAGGAGAACGAGGCGATCGCCCAGGCCTTCACCGCGGAGGACCCGTCCTTCCGCGTGCTGCCGGCTGCCGAGGCCCTGGCCGGCCTGAAGCTCGGCGATGTCCAGGCCCTGTGCTCGGGCGACTACCTGCGCCTGTGGCCGCACCGCCATGCCATGGACGGCTTTTTCGCCGCGGCGTGGGTCAAGACCTGAAAATCATGGGGTCATGGTGAGTCATTAAGTTCTCGGGGGTTGGCGTTGGGGAACCCTCAGCCGTAAAATCGATCGATTGACCTTTGAGGACTGACTCCCCCCCTATGATGCTTCCTGACTGGGCCGTGCTGAACGCGGCGATCGATTTCTTCGCCCACGGCCTGCTGGATCTGACCTGGTGGCAGATCGTCATCTACACCCTGGTGACGACCCACATCACCATCGCCAGCGTGACGATCTTCCTGCACCGCAGCCAGGCCCACCGCGCCCTGGACCTGGGCAAGATCCCCTCCCACTTCTTCCGCTTCTGGCTGTGGCTGGGCACCGGCATGGTGACCAAGCAGTGGGTCGCCATCCACCGCAAGCACCACGCCAAGTGCGAGACCGAGGACGACCCCCACAGCCCGCAGACCCGCGGCATCGAGACCGTCTTCTGGAAGGGCGCCGAGCTGTATCGCGCCGAGGCCAAGAACGCCGAGACCGTCGCCAAGTTCGGCCATGGCACGCCCGATGACTGGATCGAGCGCAACCTGTACACCCGCCACAGCGCGCTGGGCGTGTCGATCATGCTGATCCTGAACGTGCTCCTGTTCGGCGCCGCCGGCCTCACGGTCTGGGCCGTGCAGATGCTGTGGATCCCCGTCACCGCCGCCGGCATCATCAACGGCATCGGCCACTACTGGGGCTACCGCAACTTCGAGGCGCCCGACGCCTCCACCAACATCTCGCCCTGGGGCATCCTGATCGGCGGCGAAGAACTCCACAACAACCACCACACCTACCCGACGGCGGCCAAGTTCTCCGTCAAGAAGTACGAGTTCGACATCGGCTGGGTCTACATCCGCTTCTTCGAGAAGCTGGGCTGGGCCAAGGTCAAGAAGGTGCCGCCGAAGCTGCAGCTGGGCTCCATCCGCCCGGTGGCCGACGAGAAGACCCTGGAGGCGGTCATCGCCAACCGCTACGAGGTCATGGCCCGCTACGCCCGCGAGATGCGCCGCGCCTGCGCCGACGAGATCTCCGCCGTCACCGCCAAGGGCCAGGACTCCGCGCTGCTCAAGGCCTGCCGCCGGTGGCTGCACCGTGAGGACGACCGCGTGCCGGCCGACGCCCGCGCCCAGCTGGCCCAGGCCCGCGCCGCCCACCCGGCCATCGACAAGATGTTCACCATGCGCGAGGAGCTGCGCCAGATGTGGCTGAACACCAGCGTCTCGCGCGAGCAGCTGGCCGCCGACCTGGCCGCCTGGTGCAAGCGCGCCGAGGACAGCGGCATCGCCCGCCTGCAGCACTTCTCCCAGCGCCTGCGCGCCGCGCACGCCTGACGCGCCAGGCGTCGCCTTGAAAGAGCCCTGCACCGCGGGGCTTTTTCTTTTCCAGCGCGGCAACAGTTTTATCTCGACACCGACAACCCGTCCCCCCTACACTGCGCCGCGCACAGAGGGGGAGGGCGATCGTGGGAAACCACCGCGAACTGGTGAAGGAACAGCTCATGCACATGCTGTTCGGCACCTTCATCTTCGGTGTCCTGGGTGGGCTTGCGGTCGCGCTTGACCTGGCGGCCGGGTCGGTCCAGCGCCTGGGTGTGAGCTTGTTCACGCAGTGGGCGATCGAGTTCTCGGCCCACGTCATGCTGGCGATGGATTTGGTACTGTTTGCCCTGTATCTCGCTCGCAGTGGCTGGTCACTGGCCAAGGAGACGTTCAAATGACGAAGCAGCGCCTTGCACTCGGTCGTATCCTCAAGGACAGCATCCGCCTCTATTTCGCGCCCCTCACCGGCGCGTGGCGGGGTATCCGCATGGAGATCGACCGCATCGAACGCGAGATCGAAGCCCGCCGCCGCGCCGAGCGGGAAGCCTGCCCGCCCGAAGGCCGGCGCCCCGCCTGACCAGCGGCGCGCCAAAGAAAAAGCCCCGCGGTGCGGGGCTTTTCCTGGGGTGGGCCGAATTACTTCAGCTTCACTTCCTTGTACTCGACGTGCTTGCGAGCCTTGGGATCAAACTTCATGATCGCCATCTTCTCGGGCATCGTCTTCTTGTTCTTGCTGGTGGTGTAGAAGTGACCGGTACCGGCCGTGGACTCCAGCTTGATCTTCTCGCGTCCGCCTTTGCTAGCCATGTCTATTCTCCTTGATTAGGCCTGGCCGCGGGCACGCAGGTCCGCCAGCACGCTGTCGATACCGTTCTTGTCGATCAGGCGCAGCGCGGCGCTCGAAACGCGCAGGCGCACCCAGCGGTTCTCGCTCTCGACCCAGAAACGGCGGTATTGCAGGTTCGGCATGAACCGGCGCTTGGTTTTGTTGTTGGCGTGGGAAACGTTATTCCCGACCATCGGGCCCTTGCCCGTGACTTCACACTTGCGTGCCATGGAGCACTCCAGTCAAAACGGTGGTCGCTGTCGCGAGCACCTCACCTCGCCAGAATTATTCGGGTGGCGGTAACCCATCTGCCGGCATGTGCATTCCCAGGCACGGATCCAGCAAAGCCTGCGATTATAGCCCAGCCCGCAGCGGCTGCGCCACGGGCCCTGGCGGGGCACCCTCGAGGGCCCGGCAAGGCCGGTTCCGCGGCGGCGCGTGAACCGGCCTGTCGCGCCTCGATTACTCGTGCTGCTCGAGGAAGCGCTGTGCATCCAGGGCCGCCATGCAGCCGGTGCCGGCGCTGGTGATGGCCTGGCGGTACACGTGGTCCTGCACGTCGCCCGCGGCGAAGACGCCCGGCACGCTGGTCTGCGTGGCGAAGCCGTTGTTGCCGCCCTGGGTGATGAGGTAGCCGTCCTTCATTTCCAGCTGGCCCTGGAAGATCCCGGTGTTGGGCGAGTGGCCGATGGCGATGAAGCAGCCCTTGAGCTCGATGTCCTCGGTGCTGCCGTCGTTGACGTCCTTCACGCGGATGCCGGTCACGCCGGTCGCGTCGCCCAGCACTTCGTCCAGCGTCTTGAAGGTCTTGAGGACGATCTTGCCGGCCGCCACCTTCTCCATCAGCTTGTCCACCAGGATCGGCTCGGCGCGGAACTTGTCGCGGCGGTGCACCAGGTAGACCTTGCTGGCGATGTTGGACAGGTACAGCGCCTCCTCGACGGCGGTGTTGCCGCCGCCGACGACGCAGCAGGTCTGGTCGCGATAGAAGAAGCCGTCGCAGGTGGCGCAGGCGCTCACGCCCTTGCCCATGAAGGCCTCCTCGGAGGGCAGGCCCAGGTAGCGGGCCGACGCGCCGGTGGCGATGATCAGCGAGTCGCAGGTGTAGGTGCCGCTGTCGCCGGTGAGGGTGAAGGGGCGCTTGGACAGGTCGACCTGGTTGATGTGGTCGAACACCATCTGCGTCTTGAAGCGCTCGGCATGCTCCATGAAGCGCTGCATCAACTCGGGGCCCTGCACGCCGTGCACGTCGGCGGGCCAGTTGTCGACGTCGGTGGTCGTCATGAGCTGGCCGCCCTGGGCGATCCCGGTGATCAGCAGCGGGTTGAGGTTGGCGCGCGCGGCGTAGATGGCGGCGGTGTAGCCGGCCGGGCCGGAGCCGAGAATGAGGACTTTGGCGTGTTGTGTGCTCATGTTGGTAAAACTTGCGCGTACGGTTTCACGCGCGGTGTACATTTCTGGGCCAGTCGGCAAGTATCCCTCGCCTTGGCGGGCCGGGCACTTGTCCCTTTTGATGGCAGCGATTGTAAGAACCGATGGTCGAGGTTCGCCGCCACCCGGGCAGGCACCCGGCCGGGGAGGGTGGAGATGTCGATGCTTTCCAACCTGGAGCTCATTCGCCGGGTTCCCCTGTTCGCCTTGCTCACCTCGGCCCAGGCCGAGTCGGTGGCGGATGCCGTGGTCAAGCGCCGCTTCAAGCGCGGCGAGGTGGTGGTGGAGCAGGGGGACAAGTCCAACACCCTGTTCATCATCCTCACCGGCCGCACCCGCGTCATCACCTCGGACCGGCGCGGCCGCGAGGTCATCCTCGCCACCCTGCAGCCCGGGGACTACATCGGCGAGATGAGCCTGATCGACAACGAGGCCCATTCCGCCACCGTCCGCGCCGAGGTGCAGACCGACATGCTCGCCCTGGGCCGCGCCGAGTTCGCCCGCTGCCTGCCGGAGAACAGCTCGATGGCCTACGCCATCATGAAGGGCCTGGTGCAGCGCCTGCGGCAGGCCGACCGCAAGATCGAATCCCTCGCCCTGATGGATGTCTACGGCCGCGTCGCCCGCGCCCTGCTGGAGTTCGCCCAACCCGATCGCGAGGGCCTGCTCACCATCCGCGAACGCATCTCCCGCCAGGACATCGCCAAGATGGTGGGCGCTTCCCGCGAGATGGTCAGCCGCGTGATGAAGGACCTCGAAGAGCGCGGCTTCATCGAAACCCGCGAGGACGGGTCCATGCTGATCAAGGATCGGCTCAGTACCCTCGGATAATCTAGGCGGGTTCGCACCGCAGTCCATGACGTATTCGCTCCATACCCTGACCTCCCCCACGGCCTCGCGCGAGGCCGATGACCGTCCCGGCCTGGGCCGCTTCGCCCAGGAGATCGCCCTGGTGCTGGGGCTGCTGGCGCTGGCGTTCTGGCTGCTGGCCCTGGTCACGCACTCGGTGCAGGACGCGGCGTTCTCCACCTCGGGCACGGGCGGCCCGGTGCGCAACTGGGGTGGCCGCCTGGGCGCCTGGCTGGCTGATGCCAGCTTCTTCCTCCTGGGCTACTCGGTCTGGTGGTGTGTGGCGGCCGGCGTGCGGGCCTGGTTCGCGGCGCTGGCGCGCTGGATGCGCGCCGGCATGGACGATGCGCCCCCGCCCCGCGGCCTGCGTGACCGCCTGGCCTTCTGGGCCGGCCTGGCCCTGCTGCTGGTGGCCAGCTCGGCCCTCGAGTGGTCGCGCCTCTACCGTTTCGAGCCGCGCCTGCCGGACCACGCCGGCGGCGCCCTGGGCTACCTGGCCGGCCCGTCGGCCGTGCACTGGCTCGGCTTCACCGGATCGGGCCTGGTCTGCCTCACCCTGGTGGTGCTGGCGATGGGCGCCGTCTTCCGGTTCTCCTGGGGCCAGGTGGCCGAGCACATCGGCGCCCGCATCGACGGCTTCTTCGCGGCCCGCCGCGAGCAGCGCGAGATCCAGGAGGACCTCGCCTTCGGCCAGCAGGCCGCCCGCGAGCGCGAGGAAACCGTGCTCGAGGAGCGTCACGAGATCGAGGAGCAGCACCACACGCCGGTCCTCATCGAGCCGGTGGTGGTCGAGGTCCCCAAGAGCGAGCGCGTGGCCAAGGAGCGCCAGAAGCCGCTGTTCACCGAGCTGCGTGACAGCAACCTGCCCCAGGTCGACCTTCTCGACGGCGCCCCGGGCCGCCAGGAGACCGTCTCCGCCGAGACGCTGGAGATGACCTCGCGCCTGATCGAGAAGAAGCTCAAGGACTTCGGCGTCGAGGTGCGGGTGGTGCTGGCCCAGCCCGGCCCGGTGATCACCCGCTACGAGATCGAGCCGGCCACCGGCGTGAAGGGTTCGCAGATCGTCAACCTCGCCAAGGACCTGGCGCGCTCGCTGTCGCTGGTGTCCATCCGCGTGATCGAGACCATCCCGGGCAAGAACTACATGGCGCTGGAGCTGCCCAACGCCAAGCGCCAGTCCATCCGCCTCTCCGAGATCCTCGGCTCGCAGGTGTACAACGAGGCCAAGTCCCTCCTCACCATGGGCCTGGGCAAGGACATCATCGGCAACCCGGTGGTGGCCGACCTCGCCAAGATGCCGCACGTGCTGGTTGCCGGCACCACCGGCTCGGGCAAGTCGGTGGGCATCAACGCGATGATCCTGTCGCTCCTGTACAAGGCCGAGGCGCGCGACGTCCGCCTGCTGATGATCGACCCCAAGATGCTGGAGATGTCGGTCTACGAGGGCATCCCGCACCTGCTCGCGCCCGTGGTCACCGACATGCGCCAGGCCGCCCACGGCCTGAACTGGTGCGTGGCCGAGATGGAGCGCCGCTACAAGCTCATGGCCAAGCTCGGCGTGCGCAACCTCGCCGGCTACAACACCAAGATCGACGAGGCCAAGGCGCGGGAGGAGTTCATCTACAACCCCTTCAGCCTCACCCCCGACAGCCCGGAGCCGCTCGAGCGCCTGCCCCACATCGTGGTGGTGATCGACGAGCTCGCCGACCTGATGATGGTGGTGGGCAAGAAGATCGAGGAGCTGATCGCCCGCCTCGCCCAGAAGGCGCGCGCCGCCGGCATCCACCTGATCCTGGCCACCCAGCGCCCCAGCGTGGACGTGATCACCGGCCTGATCAAGGCCAACATCCCCACCCGCATCGCCTTCCAGGTCTCCAGCAAGATCGACAGCCGCACCATCCTCGACCAGATGGGCGCCGAGGCGCTCCTGGGCATGGGCGACATGCTGTACATGGCCAGCGGCACCGGCCTGCCGGTGCGCGTGCACGGCGCCTTCGTCAGCGACGACGAAGTGCACCGCGTGGTCAGCTACCTCAAGGAGCAGGGCGGCGAGCCCAACTACATCGAGGGCGTCCTCGAAGGCGGCACCGTCGACGACGAGGGCGGCCCCGGCGGCGAAGGCGGCGAGGGCGGCGAGGGCGGTGGTGAGAAGGACCCGATGTACGACCAGGCGGTCGAGGTGGTCCTCAAGAACCGCAAGGCCAGCATTTCTCTGGTGCAGCGCCACCTCAAGATCGGCTACAACCGCGCCGCCCGCCTGGTCGAGGACATGGAGAACGCCGGCCTCGTCAGTGCCATGAACGGCCAGGGCCAGCGCGACATCCTCGTGCCCAACCGGACCGCGGAGTGAGCGTGGCCCTGTTCCGACGTGCCCTGTGCCTGGGCCTGTGCGCCCTGCTGGCGGCCGCGGCGCTGCCCGCGCGCGCCGACGGCCTGGAGGCGCTCGAAGCGTTCCTGCGCTCCGCCCGCACCGGGCGCGCCGAGTTCACCCAGGCCGTCACCGGCCCGGTCCGCGAGGGGCAGCCGGCGCGCACCAAGGCCTCGTCAGGCACCTTCGAGTTCCAGCGCCCGAGCCGCTTCCGCTTCACCTACCGCAAGCCCTTCGAGCAGACCATCGTCGCCGACGGCCAGACCCTGTGGCTGCACGACCCGGACCTGAACCAGGTCACCGCCCGCCGCCAGGCGCAGGTGCTCGCCTCCACCCCGGCGGCGCTGATCGCCACCGCCGCCGACCTCGCGGCCCTGCGCCAGGATTTCGAGCTCGCCGCCGCGCCCGACCAGGGCGGCCTGCAGTGGGTGCAGGCCACGCCCAGGGCGAAGGATGGCCAGCTGCGCAGCGTGCGCGTGGGCTTCCGCGGCCCCGAGCTGGCGGCGCTGGAGATCCTCGACGCCTTCGGCCAGCGCTCGGTCATGAGCTTCTCGCGCGTGGAGGTCAACCCCGCGCTGCCCGAGTCCACCTTCCAGTTCCGGCCGCCTGCGGGCGCCGACGTGATCCGGCAGTGAACGCAGCGCCGGGCCGCCCCAAGCAAGTTCGTGCCCCCTCGGGGGGCAGCGAGGACACGCCGTCCCGGGCGCGGGGGCTCGAATGAGTTCCCCGAAGGCTTCGGCCCATCCCCCGCTCGCCGAGCGCCTGCGTCCCGCCACCCTGGCCGACGTCATCGGCCAGCAGCACCTGCTTGGCGAGGGCATGCCCCTGCGCATCGCGTTCGAGTCGGGCCAGCCCCACAGCTGCATCCTGTGGGGCCCGCCGGGCGTGGGCAAGACCACCATCGCCCGCCTGATGGCCCAGGCCTTCGACGCGCAGTTCATCACCATCAGCGCGGTGCTCGGCGGCGTGAAGGACATCCGCGAGGCGGTCGAACAGGCCCAGCACGCGGCCTCCGGCCTGCAGGCGCAGCGCACCATCGTCTTCGTCGACGAGGTCCACCGCTTCAACAAGAGCCAGCAGGACGCCTTCCTGCCGCACGTGGAGTCGGGCCTGTTCACCTTCATCGGGGCCACCACCGAGAACCCCTCGTTCGAGGTGAACTCCGCGCTGCTCTCGCGTGCCGCGGTCTACGTGCTGCAGCCGCTGTCGGAGGACGACCTCTCGCAGCTGGTGCAGCGGGCCCAGGCCATCGGCGCCGTGCCGGCGCTGGAGCCGGCGGCCCTGGCGCGCCTGCTGGCCTATGCGGACGGCGACGCGCGCCGCCTGCTCAATACCCTGGAGACCCTCTCGGTCGCCGCCGGCGCGCAGAAGCTCGCCGAGATCACCGACGCCTGGCTGCTCAAGGTGCTGGGCGAGCGCATGCGCCGCTACGACAAGGGCGGCGAGCAGTTCTACGACACCATCAGCGCCCTCCACAAGAGCGTGCGCGGCTCCGACCCGGACGCCGCCCTGTACTGGTTCGTGCGCATGCTCGATGGCGGCGCCGACCCGCGCTACATCGCCCGCCGCCTGGTGCGCATGGCTGCCGAGGACATCGGCCTGGCCGACCCGCGCGCGCTGCGCCTGGCGCTGGATGCCGCCGAGGTCTACGAGCGCCTCGGCTCGCCCGAGGGCGAGCTGGCGCTGGCCGAGTGCGTGGTCTACCTGGCCGTGGCCGCCAAGTCCAACGCGGTCTACACCGCCTACAACCAGATGCGCGCCTTCGTGCAGAAGGACGGCACCCGCCCGGTGCCCATGCACCTTCGCAATGCCCCCACGAAGCTGATGAAGGACCTCGATTACGGCAAGGGCTACCGCTATGCCCACGACGAGGAGGGCGGCTACGCCGCGGGCGAGCGCTACTTCCCCGAGGGCATGGCGCCGGCGCGCTTCTACCAGCCGGTGGAGCGGGGCCTGGAGATCCGCATCGCGGAGAAGCTGCGGATGCTGCGTGAGCGCGATCGCGAGGCTGGCAAGACGTAGCCACGGCGGCCGGCGCCGCGCAGGGAAAACCCGCCGGGGGCGCGTCAGCGCGGTGGCTAGAATCTTCTGCAGATCCGGGACCCGCGCATCACATGGCGGGTTTTTTGCTAACTGACTGACGGACCCGGGCCACAACGGAGAACACGCGTCATGGATATCCTGCTTCAGCAGATCATCAACGGTCTGGTCCTGGGCAGCATGTATGCCCTGGTAGCCCTGGGCTACACCATGGTGTACGGCATCATCAACCTGATCAACTTCGCCCATGGCGAGGTGCTGATGGTGGGGGCCCTCACGAGCTGGGCGATCCTCACCGGCCTGCAGGATGCGGTGCCCGGCATGCCAGGGTGGTTGATGCTGCTGGTGGCCCTGGTGGTTTCCTGCGTCGTTGCCGCCGCCCTGAACTTCGCCATCGAGAAGGTCGCCTACCGGCCCCTGCGCAACAGCCCCAAGCTCGCGCCCCTGATCACCGCCATCGGCATGTCCATCCTGCTGCAGACGCTGGCGATGATCATCTTCAAGCCGAACTACAAGCCCTATCCCTCGGTGCTGCCGGTGGCGCCCCTGAACATCGGCGGCGCGGTGATCACCACCACCCAGGTCCTGATCCTCGCCATCACCGCCATCTCGCTGGCGGTGCTGATGTACCTGGTGAACTACACCAAGCTGGGGCGCGCCATGCGGGCGACCGCCGAGAACCCGCGGGTGGCGGCGCTCATGGGCGTCAAGCCGGACATGGTCATCTCGGCCACCTTCATCATCGGCGCGGTGCTGGCCACTCTGGCGGGCATCATGTGGGCGCTGAACTACGGCACCGTGCAGCACACCATGGGTTTCCTGCCTGGCCTCAAGGCATTCACGGCGGCGGTGTTCGGCGGCATCGGCAACCTCGCCGGCGCGGTGGTGGGCGGGGTGCTGCTGGGACTGATCGAATCCATCGGCTCGGGCTACATCGGCATCCTCACCGGCGGCGTGCTGGGCAGCCACTACACCGACATCTTCGCCTTCATCGTCCTGATCATCGTGCTGACCCTGCGCCCCTCGGGCCTGCTCGGGGAGCGCGTGGCGGACCGCGCCTGAGACCGGAGACCCGCACATGCTGAACTTCCAGAACAAGCGCACCCTGGCCGTCACGGCGGTCCTCCTGCTGCTCCTGCCGCTGCTGCTGCAGTCCATGGGCAATTTCTGGGTCCGCATCGCCGACATGGCGCTGCTGTACGTCCTGCTCGCCCTGGGCCTGAACATCGTGGTGGGCTTCGCCGGCCTGCTGGACCTGGGCTTCGTCGCCTTCTTCGCCATCGGCGCCTACATGTACGGCCTGATGGCCTCGCCGCACCTGTCCGACACCTTCGCCTGGTTCGCGCAGATGTTCCCCACCGGCCTGCACACCTCCATCTTCCTGGTGGTGCCGCTGGGGGCGCTGCTCGCCGGCATCCTGGGCGTGATGCTGGGGGCGCCCACGCTGAAGCTGCGGGGCGACTACCTGGCCATCGTGACCCTGGGCTTCGGCGAGATCATCCGGGTGTTCCTGAACAACCTCGACCACCCGGTCAACCTCACCAACGGCCCCAAGGGCCTGGGCCAGATCGACCCGATCCGCATCTTCGGCCTGAACTTCGGCAAGCCGCTTGAGCTCGGCGGGTTCACCGTGTCCTCGGTCACCCTCTACTACTACCTGTTCCTGCTGCTGGTGGTCGCCAGCGTCGTGATCTGCCACCGCCTGGAGCTCTCGCGCATCGGACGTGCCTGGATGGCGATCCGCGAGGACGAGATCGCCGCCAAGGCCATGGGCATCAACACCCGCAACATGAAGCTGCTCGCTTTCGGCATGGGCGCCACCTTCGGCGGCGTCTCGGGCGCGATGTTCGCGGCCTTCCAGGGGTTCGTCTCGCCCGAGTCGTTCAGCCTGATGGAGTCAGTGATGATCGTCGCCATGGTGGTCCTCGGGGGCATCGGCCACCTGCCGGGCGTGATCCTGGGCGCGGTGCTGCTGTCGGCGCTCCCCGAGGTGCTGCGCTGGGTCTCGGGCCTGCTGGACCTGCAGGCCATGACCGGCGGGCGGCTGGACGCTTCCATCCTGCGCCAGCTGCTGATCGCCCTGGCCATGATCATCGTCATGCTGCTGCGCCCGCGCGGGCTGTGGCCCTCGCCCGAGCATGGCAAGTCCCTGAACAAGGCCGCCTGAGGAGACCGCCATGGCAGACATCGTCCTTCGCGTGGCCGGCATCTCCAAGCGCTTCGGCGGGCTGCAGGCCCTGTCCGATGTGGGCCTCACCATCGAGCGCGGCCAGGTCTACGGCCTGATCGGCCCCAACGGCGCGGGCAAGACCACGTTCTTCAACGTGATCACCGGTCTCTACACCCCCGACAGCGGCAGCTTCGAATTGGCGGGCAAGCCCTACCAGCCCACCGCGGTCCACGAGGTGGCCAAGGCGGGCATTGCGCGCACCTTCCAGAACATCCGCCTGTTCTCCGACATGACGGCGCTGGAAAACGTCATGGTGGGCCGCCACATCCGCACCGGCTCGGGCCTGGTGGGGGCGATCCTGCGCACCGCGGCGTTCCGCGCCGAGGAGGCCGCCATCGCGGCCCGGGCGCAGGAACTGCTCGATTACGTGGGCATCGGCAAGTACGCCGATTTCAAGGCCCGCACGCTGTCCTACGGCGACCAGCGCCGCCTGGAGATCGCCCGCGCCCTGGCCACCGACCCGCAGCTGATCGCACTCGACGAGCCCGCCGCCGGGATGAACGCCACCGAGAAGGTGCAGCTTCGCGAGCTGATAGACCGGATCCGCAAGGACAACCGCACCATCCTGCTGATCGAGCACGACGTGAAGCTGGTCATGGGCCTGTGCGACCGCGTCACCGTGCTCGATTACGGCAAGCAGATCGCGCAGGGCACGCCCGCCGAGGTGCAGCGCAACGAGAAGGTGATCGAGGCCTACCTCGGCACGGGAGGACACTGAGATGGCGGACGTACTGCTCAAGGTCGCGGGCCTGAAGGTCGCCTACGGCGGCATCCAGGCCGTCAAGGGCGTGGACTTCGAGGTCCGCGCGGGCGAGCTGGTCTCGCTGATCGGCTCCAACGGTGCCGGCAAGACCACCACCATGAAGGCCATCACCGGCACGCTGGGCATGGCCGGCGGCGACATCGAATTCCTGGGTTCGAGCATCAAGGGGCAGGGCGCCTGGGACCTGGTCAAGCGTGGCCTCGCCATGGTGCCCGAGGGCCGCGGCGTGTTCACCCGCATGACCATCCTCGAGAACCTGCAGATGGGGGCCCACATCCGCCACGACTCCGCGGACATCCTGGCCGACATCGACAAGGTCTTCACCATCTTCCCGCGCCTGAAGGAGCGCCGCGACCAGCTCGCGGGCACCATGTCCGGCGGCGAGCAGCAGATGCTCGCCATGGGCCGTGCCCTCATGAGCCGGCCGAAGGTGCTGCTGCTCGACGAGCCCTCCATGGGCCTGTCGCCCATCATGGTCGACAAGATCTTCGAGGTGGTGCGTGACGTCCACGCCCAGGGCGTGACCATTGTCCTCGTCGAGCAGAACGCCAGCCGCGCGCTGCAGATCGCCGACCGCGGCTACGTCATGGAGTCAGGCCTCATCACCATGTCCGGCGAGGCCCGCCGCATGCTGGACGACCCCAAGGTCCGCGCCGCCTACCTCGGCGAGTGAGCGGCGCGTCCGCGGGGGTCAGTACCGGTACTGCAGGCCCAGGCTGGTGGCCCGCACGCCCTCGCGGCCGGTGCCCGCGAACTTGAAGTCGTAGCGGTCCCATTCCAGCACCGCCGACAGCTTGGGCGTGAAGTCCCAGCTCACGCCCGCGCCGAAGGACAGGCCCAGCCCGTTCTCGGTGCCGGAGGGCAGGCCCGCGGCGGCCGCCGTGTTCACGCGTGTGTGGCCCCAGACCGCGCCCACCTTGCCGTAGGCGCCGAGGGACTGGGTCACCGGGACCCGGCCCACCAGGCTCAGGTCCAGCCCGTAGGCGCGGGTGCCGCCGCCCCCGCGGTCGGCTTCGCCCATGTGCACCAGGGACAGCTGGCTGCCCCAGCGGTCGCTGGCCATGTTGCGCCCGTACAGGCTCCAGTAGGTGTTTCGGTTGTCGCAGCCGAAGCCGGCGGCGCAGTCGGTGTGGAAGCGGGATCGGCCCAGGTTCAGCCCGATCGAGGTGCGGCCCGAGCCGGGCTCCCACCAGGAGGCGGTGGAGGGGTTGCCGCTGGTCTGCGCCATCGCCGGCATTTCAGCGGACAGGGCAGCCAGGGCGGACAGGAGCAGGAGGCGTGCTCGCATGATCGACCTTTCTTCGAGGCAGGCTCGAAGGGCCAATCTAGGAACCTGGCGTTGCCGGGCTCGTGGGACATGTCCCACGCCCGGCGTAGGACGGCGCGAGGGGCGCCGCCGGATCGACCGGCGCTCAGTCCACCTTGGCGCCCGAGGCCTTGACCACGCGCTCGTACTTGGCGAGCTCGGCGCGCATGAAGGCGCCGAAGGCCTCCGGCGTGGTGGGCACCGGCTCGGCCAGGAGCTGCCCGAAGCGGCTGCGCGTCTCGGGCGCACCCAGGGCCGCGACGAAGGCCTGGTTCAGGCGCTGCACCACGTCGGCGGGCGTGCCGGCCGGCGCCACCAGGCCCCACCAGGTGTCGATGGCGAAGCCCTTGAGCGTCTCGGCCACCGCGGGGATCTCGGGCAGCGCGGTGGAGCGCTGCAGCGTCGTCACCGCCAGGGCCTTGAGCTTGCCTGCGCGGATGTTGGGCGCGGCGGTGGCCAGGTTGTCGAAGTTGAAGTCGACCTGCCCGGACAGCAGCGCCAGCTGCGCGGGGTTGCCGCCGTTGTAGGGAATGTGCACCGCGAAGATGCCCGCATCGCGCTTGAACATCTCGCCGGCCAAGTGCCCGGCGCTGCCATTGCCGCCGCTGCCGTAATTGAGCCGGCCGGGGTTGGCCCTGGCGTAGGCGATCAGGTCGGCCAGGGTCTGGATCTTCAGGCGCTGCGCGGTCTCGGCGTTCATCACCAGCACGTTGGGCACCCGCACCATCTGGGTGATGGGGGCGAAGTCGCGCGCGGCGTCGTACGGCATCTTCGAGAACAGCCAGGGGTTGATCGCGTGGGTGGCCACCGCAGCGACGCCGATGGTCAGGCCGTCCGGCGCCGCCTTGGCCACCAGGTCGGCGCCGAGGTTGCCGCCCGCGCCCGGGCGGTTATCGATGATCACTGTGCCCAGCGTCTCACGCACCCGCTCGGCGAGCGCACGCGCGGTGACGTCGATCGGGCCGCCGGCGGCATACGGCACGACCAGCCGCAACGGGCGCGACTGGGCCAGCGTGGACAACGGGGCGGCGCAGGCCGCCGCGGCGGAAAGGGCAAGGAGGTGACGGCGTTTCATGACGCCGATTTTGACCCGGCCGCGGCCCGCCGCGCGACCGGTGCCTCAGAACTGGGGCGGAAATTCCGCTTCCACGGCCCGCAGTTTCGCCTCGGCGAATTCGTCCACCGTGGCGATGGAAGCCGCGATCGCAGCCTGCACAAATTCGCTGGGAGCCAGGGCCTGCTCCGTGCGCTGCGACAGCAGCACGTTGAGCGCCACGATGACGCCGGCAAGGGCGAGGCCCCCGAGTACCTGCAGCCCGCGGATTCCCAGTTGTTTGCGCCGGGCCTGCGTGACGCGGGCGGCTTTGGCCGCCTTCACGGGATGCTGCGCCGGGTGGCGGTGGAAGATGCCGTGGGGCAGGTGCAGGAGGCTCATGGCGGTCTCTCCTTGTTTCCAGGTGAGCGGGCCTGAAGTTATGGAAAGCCGCCGGGGTCTCATCAACCCCGGTTACGTGCTGTTACCGGGCGGCGGGTCAATGGCGTCAGCCGCCGTGCTTGTCCGCCTCGGAGGTGAAGGAGTCGGCGTAGAACTCCTCGGGCGGCAGGCCGGCCTGCGCGCTGTACTCGGTGCGAGCCGACTCCACCACGATGGGCGCGCCGCAGGCATAGACCTGGTGGCCGGACAGGTCCGGCAGGTCCTCCAGGACCGCCTTGTGGACGAAGCCGGTGCGGCCGGTCCAGTTGTCCTCGGGCAGGGCGTTGGAAACCACGGGCACGTAGCGCAGGTTCGGCATCTGCGCGCACTGTGCGCGCACCCAGTCGTCCATGTACAGGTCACCGGGACGGCGGCCGCCCCAGTACAGGACGGTGGGGCGGGTGATGCCCTTGAACTGCATGTGCTCGATCAGGGCCTTGATCGGCGCGAATCCGGTGCCGGAGGCGAGCAGGACGATGGGCTTGTCGGAGTCCTCGCGCAGGAAGAAGCTGCCGAACGGGCCTTCGACGCGCAGGATGTCCTTTTCCTTCATCGCGGTGAACACATGGTCGGTGAACTTGCCGCCCGGCATGTGGCGCACGTGCAGGTCCACCGCGGGGCCGCTGGCCACGCCACCTTCGTTGCGCACCATCAGGTGCGCGGCGTTGGCCATCGAATAGCTGCGGCGCGCGCCGTCTCGCAGGATGAACTCCACGTACTGGCCGGCATGGAACTTCATGGTGTCCGCGGCGGGCAGCTGCAGGCGCACCAGCATCACGTCGTGCGAGAGCTTCTGCAGGGCCTGCACGCGCACCGGCATCTTCTTGACCGGGAAGGCGCTCTCGTCGGTCACCTGGCGCGACTCCAGCACCACGTCGGACGAGGCGGTGGCGCAGCAGGTCAGGATGTAGCCCGAGGCCTCCTCGTCGGCGTTGAGCGCCTTGCTCTGGTGGGGGCCATGGGTCACGGTCCCCTCAAGCTTGCGGCACTTGCAGGAGCCGCAGGCGCCGTCCTTGCAGCCATAGGGCAGGCCGATGCCCTGGCGGATGGCGGCGGCCAGCAGGGTCTCGCCGGCTTCCGCGCCGAAGCTGCGCCCGCTGGGTTGCACGGTCACCTGGAAGGAGCCGCCCGCGGCGGTCACGCTGGTCATCTTGGGTATCCTCGTTTTCTTCGATATCAAACCCACGAATTTTGCCTTCAAACCAGACCCCCCTCGGCGCGCTGCCGGCCCGTTTCCGGCGCGAGCGCCTGCTGGTCGTCGGCTGCGGCGACGTCGGGCTGCGGGTCGCCCGCGCCCAGGCCGGCCGCGCGCGCCTGCTGGCCCTGAGTTCCTCGCCCGCACGCGCGCCCCTGCTGCGGGCCGCGGGCATCACACCGCTGGCCGGCAACCTCGACCAGCCTGCCACCCTCGCGCGGCTCGCAGGGCTGGCCACCCGCGTCGTCCACCTCGCGCCGCCCCCGTCGGAGGCGGGCGGCCAGTGGTGGCGGGACCCGCGGACCCAGGCCCTGCTGCGCGCGTTGCGCCGGCGCACGCCGCCGCGGTCCCTGGCCTACGGCTCCACCAGCGGCGTGTACGGCGATTGCGGCGGCGAGCGGGTCGACGAGAGCCGCCCCGTCGCGCCCTCCACCCCGCGCGCCCAGCGGCGGGCCGATGCGGAGGCGCTGGTGCGCCATTTCGGCCGCGCCGCTGGGGTGCGGTCGAACATCCTGCGTATCCCCGGCATCTATGCCGTCGACCGCGAGGGCGGAACGCCGCGTGAGCGACTGCAGCGGGGCACGCCGGTGCTGCGGGCCGAGGACGACGTCTACACCAATCACATCCACGCCGACGACCTCGCCCGCGCCATGCTCGCGGCGCTATGGCACGGCGCACCGCAGCGGGTCTACAACGCCAGCGACGACACCGAGCTCAAGATGGGCGACTACTTCGACCTGGCGGCCGACCTGTACGGCCTTCCGCGGCCGCCTCGGCTGGCGCGCAGCACGGCGCAGTCGCAGCTGCCGCTGGTGCTTCTGAGCTTCATGAGCGAGTCGCGCCGCCTGGTCAATCGGCGGATGAAGCAGGAGCTTCGGCTTCGCCTGCGCTATCCGCAGGTGGCGGCCGGCCTGCTGGGGCGCCCGGCGTACTGAGGGGCGATTCGAGGGGCGAGCCGAGCGCCTCCTCGGCCAGGCGCAGGCCGATCCACGCCGACAGCGAGGGCGCCCCCGCCGCCTCGAGGTCGGCCTGGAGCTGCCGCAGACGGTCCTCGCGCACCTGGGGCGGCGCCTCCAGCAGCCAGGACCGGGCCTGCGTCAGGGCCAGTCCCGCCACGCGTTGATCGACGAACGCCCGGGCCGGCACCTGCAACGCCTGGGGCAGCCGGGGCAGCACCTCGCGCTCGACGCGCAGGCGCTGCTCGACGAGGTCCGCCAAGGCCTCCGGAGGCACCAAGGCCACCGGGGTGGCCGTCTGGGCCGATGCGGCCTCCGGCGTTTTGCCGTCGTCCCGTGGCGCCATGAACGGCTCGCGCAACAGCGCCCGGAGGCCTTCGCGCAGGGCAGCGCGACCGGGGGGTAGGGTGAGTCGGTGATGGTCCCGATCCCAGGCCAGGCGGTCGGCGCTGCGGGCGAGCCGTTCGGCGAGTCGCGCCTGCAGCCGCTCGCGCCAGTCCTGCGCCGAGTGTTCGAGCGCTTGCGCGAACTCCGGCCCCAGCGAGGTCATCGTCCTCATGCGATCGACCAGCGCCTGGTGGGCCCTGCCGAACGGCGCGGCCTCGTCGCCCATCCAGCCATGCGGCTGTGTCGCCAGCAGCGCGTCGAGCGCCTCGAGCTGCCCAGAGGCCCGGTGCAGGCGCGCCAGGGCGGTGCCTTCTTCACGGTTGAACAGGTCGGCGCGCGCCGACAGCCAGGCCGCCTGCTCCAGGGCCAGGAGCGGGTTGTCCTCGACCAGTCGCCGGTGCAGCCTGTCCATGGCGGCGCGCACGCCGCAACGCATTGCTCCCTGTAGCCGCAGCGTCATCGCGTCGAACCCGGGGTCCTGCGGGTCTCCATGGGCGGCGAACCAGGCGAGGCTGCGCGGGGTCGACCCGCGCAGCGCCGTACCGAGGATCGAGTCCGCCAGGAGCCGCAGGTCGTCCGCGTGCGCGTGCGGGTGCCGCAGGCGGCGCAAGGCTGCGGTGGCCTGGTCCAGTCGTTCGGCCTCTTCGACCAGTCGCAACACGGCGATGAACTCGGGCGTCGCCTCGACCGGCAGCTCCAGCCCGCCGGCGGCAACCGGGGGGAGGCCGCACCCTCCGCCTTCCTCGAGGTATCCCGTGCCGGGGTGCAGGGACGCGCCGCTCGCGGCCGCCGCCCGGCGCTCGACCTCTCGGCCGAGCGCCTGTACCACGCCCTGGCCGAAGGTCCGCCCGATGCGGGCCAGGGCGCGTTCCTCGAGGTCATCGAACACCGACCAGGAGCCCGGCATGACCCATGTCCAGGCCGCACCGTCCTGCAGTCGCTCCACGGCCGTCATGAGCGCGATGGCGCGCTGGCGCTGCCACTGGGGCTGTGCGGCGCCGGCCGCTCCCCCTGGGCTGGCCCGCACCAGGGCGTCCGCCTGGACCTCGGCCAACACCTGTGCCATTTCCTGCTGCCAGGCCTGCAACCGCGCACTTGCCACCACCAGGCCCACGGCCCAGGCGCCCAGGATCGCGCCGACCGCGGTCTGGACCCGCACGGAAGGTTTCAAGGGGGGGGCGCCTCGAGAGCGTTCAGCAGCGTCCTGACGGGCCATGTCTGCCATCGCCATAGCAACTGCGAAACAGCCAACAACGCCAGCGCCACGATCGCATAGGGGACCCACCGGTGCAGGCTGGGCGCGATGCGCCTGCAGGGGGGGCAGGAAAGCCGCGGATGCATGGTCGTCGCGCGAGGAGCGCGGGGTCGTCGCGCCAGAAGCGACGCTAGCGCGGTCGAACCGGCGCCGTGTCGGCTGGCGCCGGTGATGCCTGTGGGCGGGCGGATGCGCCGCGTGCCGCCACGCGGCTCGCGGACCTCAGGCGACGCGCTTGGCGTACCTCAGCACGTTGGCCGGCCGGCCCTGCGCATCGAGGGACTCGTAGGCGAGGGCATCGGCGGTTCGGCGCACGAACAGCAGCCCGAGGCCGCCGATTTCCCGCTCCTCGAGATCCAGGCTGATGTCCGGCTCGTCGACCTCGAGCGGATTGAAATGCGGGGCGTGGTCGGTCAGCGTCACCTGCACCTGACCATCGACCAGCATGGCCTCGATGGCGACATCGCCGTCCGGATCGTCCCGGTAGCCGTGCATGACCACATTCGCGAACAGTTCGTCGAGTATCAGCACGACGCCCTGCATGGCACGGGCGGACACGCCCTGGGTCTCGCCCCAGGCCGTCAGCGACCTTGCGAGCGCATCGAACTCGCCGACCCGGCTGCGCAGGTCTCGCCGGAACGGTGCGCTGGGCGGAAGCGTGCTTGCGTTCATCTGGACGCCGTGTGAAAGGTCACAGTCGATCGATGTTAACCTGATGGTTCGCGTTTTGGCGCGAACGTGATGGTCTTGGCGCGAGTGGCTTGCGGGGAGGAACACCACATGAGTGATGGCGATGTCGTCTAGGGTTCGAACCGCGCCCCCCTTCGTGCTCGCCTGGGCTGGCCTGTGGATCGTATTCGCGGTGGCCCTCTGGCATCGTGACCGGCTTCCGTGGATGTCGCCGGAGCTGGCCTCTGCAGGGGCCAGCCTCCTCCTTGCGGCGCTTGGTTTGGGCCTGTCCTCGGTACGCAACGAGCTGCTGCGGATGCACGCCCTGAGCGAACCCTGCGATGCGCCGCGCATGCTCCAGGCCGGATCGATCCACCAGCAGTTGAGGCTCCTTGCCGACAGCCTCGACGCCGATGTCCGCTCCGACATTCTCCGTGCCCTCGAGGTCGTTCCGGGGGTAGCTGGGTCCGCCGCTGCCGGCGAGGACTCGCTGGCTGAACTCACCCGCATCCTCGCCCGAATGACCGGGCTCCTGAGCATCCAGCACGGCCGGCTGGTGGGGCTGCTGCGCGAACTCCACCAAGCCATGGCACACCAGACCGTACTGGCCGGCCTCCAGCAGGAGCTGGAGATCGCGCGCCACATGCAGCAGTCCATCCTGCCGCGTCACCCGCCGCCGGCGCGGGATGTCGAGGTCAACGCACTCATGGTGCCCGCCCGCGAGGTCGGCGGCGACTTCTACGACTACTTCATGATCGACGATGACCACCTCGCGCTCGTCGTTGCCGACGTGTCGGGCAAGGGCATCCCGGCCGCCTTTTTCATGGCGATCTCGCGCACGCTGTTCAAGAGCAATGCGATGTTCCTGCGTGAGCCCGCGCAGGTGGTGGCCCGACTCAACGACCAGCTGTGCGCCGAGAACGAGCAGATGATGTTCGTCACCGCCTTCTTCGCCGTGCTGGACCTGCGCAGCGGCGCGCTCGACTTTGTCAATGCCGGCCACAACCCACCGGTCATCCGCGATCGCTGCGCCGGGGTGTCCATGCTTCCTCGCAACCAGAACGCGGCGCTCGCCATCTTCGACGAGGTCGACTTCCTGTCGGGGCATGTGCAACTGCGTGCCGGGGACACCCTGCTGCTCTACACGGACGGCATCACCGAGGCGCATGACCCGGGAGGCGGCATGTTCGGCGAGGACCGGCTTCTCGACACCGTGATGGCCCATGGCGGCGTGGGCGACCTGCCGCAGGCCCTGCTGCGCCAGGTCCGGCGATTCGAGGGCGGGACGGCGCAGGCCGACGACATCACCTGCGTGTCGTTGCGCTATGTGCCTGGGGAGCGGGGACTGGCCTGCGCATGACATCTCGTCTTCACAAGCCACGTCGCGGCGGCTAAGCTGGACCATGTCGGCCGTTTCGGGGAACGCAATGAACGCAGCAGACCTTCTCCAGAACCTCGGGCGCGGGGTGAACCTTCCCGGCTTCACCTTCGACGCCAACGGGTGTGCGCGTCTGCTCGTCGACGGCAAGATCGCAGTCAACTTCGAGCACGATGCCGCCAACGACTGCCTGCAGATCTACAGCACGCTGGGGACCGTGCCGAGCGAGGGTCGCGAAGCCGTCTTCCTGCAGCTGCTTGAAGGCAATCTCTTTGGCGCACGGACCGCGGGTGCCACGCTCGCGGTCGACACCCTCTACAACGAAATCGTCTTGTGCCGTTCGGTGCCCCTCGAGGGTGCGGACCCGGCATCATTCGCGGACTTGGTGGCCCGCTTCATTTCGGCCGTCGAGGAATGGGGCGTACTCCTCGAGGCGCCAGCAGGCGCGCCCGCCGTCCAGGGGCAGCCAGACCCGGATCGGGGCGAACCACGCGTGCAGGCCCACTTCATGCGGGTCTGAGTGCGCAGGCGCCCTCAGTTCATCTTCGAGATCACGCCCTGCATCGCGTCCTTGAAGTCCTTGACCAGCGTGCTGTGGATCTGCACCAGCATGGTCCACCGGGTCATCTCCTGCTGCATCAGCATCATTTCGCCGGTACTCGGGTTCTCGCCGAGGCCCTCGATCCGGGTCAACAGTTTCGTCTCTGCGCTGTTGTAGACCGGCGTGAGCGTGGTGTTGAGGGACTCCATGCTGATCGAATTGCTTGCTGCCATCTTGACCTCCTGGGTGATGAGCGTTTCCTGGATGGTGGGATCAACGGTGCTTGCCCGTCGAGGGCCAGCGTTCGAGAACCTCGCGTGCGGCGAGGGTGGCATCGAGCAGCGCATTCGCAGTCGCAAATTCGCCCGCCGGAAGGCCGGCGTTGATCCGCGTGCGAAGGCGCTGCTCGATATGGTCCAGGGTCTGCTCTGACGCCCGGCGAACCTGGTCGCCCTGATGTCCCGCCAGTTGTCCTTCGAGTTCGGTCATGTGCTCCATCGTCATCGCTCCATGCTGACCCTGCGCCCGCCGACGCCTTCGAACACCACCGCGCGGGCCTGGATCTCGACCAGCGTCCATCCATCCGCATCGCCGCCTGGAATCACCTTGCGCCCATCGACCAGCACCACATAGGGCAGGGGTCCTCCCATGACGCTTCTTAGCGCGGGCTGTGGCGGGCCGGGCCGTGCTCGGGGCGGCTGGCGAAGCGTCATCGTCGCGCGCAGCGGCAGGTTGTGCGTGCCTACGAGCCGGGCTAGCGCAACCTCCCATGCACGGACCCTGCTCTCGTCGAGGCTGACGCTCAGGCGCGCCGCGCCTTCGTCCCACCTCCCGGCGACGTCGTCGAAGCCGGCGTTGCGCAGGTCTTCGACGAGGCTCGTGGTGGCCTCCGGCGATGTCACCAAATGCCACTCGAATTCGCGCGCCTGGGCGAACGCTTGCTTGAGGTCCGACTGGATCTCTCGCCGCAGGCCGTCATCTGCCACCCGCCCGGCCACCGCGAAGCGACCGTCCCCGAGGTAGCGGACCCTCAGCCCAGGCGCCTTTTCGCGGGCCATGCGGGACACGAATTCCGCGACCGCGGCGGCCAGCTCCTGGTCGGATGTGATCTCGAGCGCGGGCCTTGGCGACAGCCGTGACAACGCGATGGCCAGTACCTCCGCCTCCTCGTCCGAGATGCCCACGGCCCGTACGACCGAAATCATGCCGGGACGGGTCTCGACCCGCACGCGATGGGCCATCCCGAGCTGGCGGATCACCCGGTCCAGGGTAGCGGCCTGGGTTGGCGGCGCGGCATCCAGGGCGGGCACGGGCGTCTGCGCGACGGGGACCGCCAGCCGCATCCGCCAGTTCCATGCACCGATGGTGAGCAGAACCGCGAGCATCACCGCGCCTCCGAGGGCCGCCCGACGGTGCCAGTTCGACGCAGTCTTCGGTCTGCGGCGAGCGCCAGGAGCGCCCAGGGCCGACGGCGCGACCGCTCCCGGTTCGATGCCGGCATGGGGCGCTTCGTCCGCGTGGGGGCCGGTGGCGCCCGTGCCTGTCCTCACGGGGGTTCGCAGCGGCATGTCGGTACGCCACGGTGCGCCGGCTTCGTCGATGGCGATCTGCACCGGTCCGATGTCCGCGCCTTCACCGGCCGCGATACGCAGCGGGGTGACGGCCTCGTCCTCCCATCGCAGGACGATCCCGCCATCCGGATCGCGCTCGATCCGAAGGTGCCTCCCCTGCACGCCCTCGTCGCTCAGGATCAGGTCGCAATCGCTGGCGCTCCCCAGGACCTGGGGGCCCTCGGACAGCAGCGCCCGCGCACCGGCGTGGGTGCCAGTCAGCACTCGCAGTTCGAGCATGCGGTCTCTGTCCATGGGTATGTTTTTAGCAATAAATGACTAAAATAAAAACCTTCTTTTTAAGGTTGCGAGCGATGAACCTCCATCAGGAAACACGCGGTGACATCACCATCCTGCGTCCCGTGGGCCGCCTCGACAGCGCCACCTCCCCCGAGCTCGAACGCGTCGTCCTCGAGCGCATAGAAGCCGGGTGCACCCGGCTCGTCTTCGACCTCTCCGACATGGATTACGTCAGCTCCGCGGGCCTTCGCGTGATCCTCCTGGCAGGCAAGAAGCTGCGCGCGGCGCAGGGCCGGCTGGCCCTGTCCGGCATGCGCGACATGGTCCGCGACGTCTTCGAGATGAGCGGGTTCCTGAAGTTGTTCGTCGTCACGCCCGGCATCGATACCGCGCTTGCCAGCGTCTGAGGCCCGCGGACTCATAGTTCCACCCTGGCCAGCGGCTGGATGTTGATGTCCTGGGTCAGTTCCTGGTAACTGAGGACCGGCAACTCGTACAGGTCCTGCTCGATCATCTTTCGCAGGTAACGGCGGATGTCCATGGATGTCAGGAGCACAGGCTTCTGGACGCCTGCCGACAGGTCGCCCACCGTCTTCTTGATGTTCTCGACCAGCCGCTTGCTGGTCGCTGGCTCCAGCGCCAGATAGCTGCCGGCGCTGGTCTGCCGGATCGCGCCACGCAGCACGTCCTCGACGTTGGGCGCCAGCAGGTAGGCCGGAAGCAAGTTCTGCCCACTCGAGTACTTGTGGCTGATGTGCCGCTTGAGCGTGGACCGCACGTACTCGGTCAGGAGCACCGAGTCCTTTTCCTTCTGCCCCCATTCGATCAGGGCCTCGAGGATCGTCCTGAGATTTCGAACCGAGATGTCCTCGGACACCAGCCGCTGCAGGATCTCGGCGATCTTCTGGATCGGCAGGACCCGAGTCGCTTCGCGAACGAGGTCCGGGAACTTCGCCTCCATCGCGGACAGCAGGAATTTGGTCTCCTGGATGCCGAGGAAGTCCCCCGAATACCGCTTGAGGACGAATGCAAGGTGGTAGGTGAGGATCTGGCCCGGATCCATGAACGCGATCCCGGCTTTTGCCATCGATTCCTTCAGTGAAGTGGTGACCCACAGGGTCGGGATGTTCGGAAGGAACTTCTTGTCCGTCTCGTAAGGCACCTGCAGTGCGTCGAGGTTGTGGGTGGCCTCCCGCACCAGGAGGTGGTCCGGGCGCAGCTTGCCCTGGGAGACCGGGACCTCGGCCAGCATGATGTTGTAAGTCTCCGGAGCAAGGCTGTCGTTGAACTGCAACTGGATGCCGGGGAACGGTACGCCAAGGTCGAAATAGAGGGCCCTGCGGATCTTGAGCAGTTCGTCATTGAGCATCTGGGGGTCGAAGCTCGCGCGAAGGTGCGAGGCCACGTCCATCAGGAGGGGAACGGTCGGGGCGAACTCCTCGCCTGCGTCGGGCTTGGTCTTCTTGTCGGTCTCGCCGGCGGCCTGCATGGCCGGTACTTCGGTCACCTGACCGGTCCGGGCGTCGACCACTTTGCGGGTTCCCCGTATGAGGGTGAATCCGACGCCGCCAAGGACGCCGGCCAGGGCCAGGAAGGTGAGCGTTGGCATGCCCGGGATCAACCCCATGCCCAGCGCCACCGCGGAGGCGATCACCAGCGCCTTCGGCTGCGCGAGGACCTGTGCCCCGATATCGCGCCCCACGTTCGATGGACCTTCGTCACCCTGGACCCGCGTCACGATCATGCCGGCGCAGATGGCGATGAACAGTGCCGGAATCTGCGCGATCAATCCATCGCCGATCGTGAGGATGGAGTAGGTCTTGACCGCCTCGCCGGCGGTCATCCCGCGCTGCATCGTTCCAATCAGGATCCCCCCGAGCAGGTTGACCGCCACGATGATCAGTCCTGCAATGGCGTCGCCCTTGACGAACTTCATCGCGCCGTCCATGGCGCCATAGAGCTGGCTCTCCTTTTCCACCACACGGCGGCGGCGCTTGGCCTCTTCCATGTCGATCGTCCCGGCGCGCATGTCGCCGTCGATCGACATCTGCTTTCCCGGCATGGCGTCCAGTGAAAAGCGCGCAGCGACCTCGGCCACCCGCTCGGCGCCCTTGGTGATCACCACGAACTGCACGATGGTGAGGATCAGGAAGACGACGAGACCTACGACGAGGTTGCCGCCGACGACGAAGTTCCCGAAGGTGAAGATGATGTGTCCGGCGTCCCCCTGGAGCAGGATCAGCCGCGTGGTGGCGATCGAGATCCCGAGGCGGAACAATGTGGTGACCAGCAGGACGGAGGGAAAGCTGGAGAAGGCCAGCGGGGAGGGGAGGTACATCGCCACCATCAGAAGCATGGCCGAGACGGTCATGTTCACCCCGATCAGCACGTCCACCAGCCAGGTCGGGAGTGGCAGGATCATCATGAAGATGATGGCCACCAGCATGAAGGCGAGGACGAGGTCGTTGCGGCTCGTGGCAAGAAGAACGACCCGCTGGAGTTGGGCTTGCAAGGCTTGCATAGTGGCCTCAGGGTTCGGGGACTGGCGGGACAGACTTGCGCTGGGCGAGGAACGCCTGCATCGCCGCGTGCGCCTCGTCAGACCGGTCCAGCGCCAGCAGGGCCTGGGACCGCAGAAGGTGGAAGACTGCGTCGCCCCCGCCAGCGATGGCTAGGCGGTCCAGGGTCTCCAGCGCTTGTCCGGCCTTGCCGGCCCTCAGCAGGCTCACGGCGAGGCTTCTCAGGACCTGGGGTTGCTCGGGCTCCATCACGTCCAATGCGGAAAGAAGGATCGCCGCCTTCTCTGGCCGTGCGTTTTGCAGGAGGACATGGGCGAGCATCCGGAGGAGTGAGCGTTCGTCCTTGTCCATGTGGGTTTCAGCCTTGGTAGAGCGTGGACAGGTACATCTGTGCCAGGTCGCGGAGCTCGTCCTCCTCTGCGAGCAGCCCGGCAGCCCGGGCCAGCGCGCGGGCATTCCTCGACCGCGGATCCTTTTCCTTCTCCGACCGGCGCCTCAATGTCGCCAAGGTGTTCTTGAGGACACCCCTGAACCGGGCCGGAAGAAGGAGTTCCGGGTCCTCGATATCGGGCGTGATGGCGTCCTCGACGAGGCTGTCCAGCGTCGGACGTGCCAGCAACCTTTCAAGTTGCGGCCGACTGGCCTGGTCGGCGGGGATCAGGTGGTGCCGGTCAGGAAGTCCCTGCGCACCCTCGTTGCGCCGGAAGGTGATCTGGTCGATCCCGCGCTCGAAGAAAGGACCGGAACCGATTCGGAAGTCGCTCATGGCGCCACCGTTGCCTCAGCGGCTCCCGCCGGCCGAAACTTCATCTAGCCACCGGCCCAGGTGATCCGTGGCGTGCACCAGGGCCTGCGGCGTGAAGGTCCGGTGGGGCAGCCGTACCAGCGCAATCAGCATGGCATCCGGTCCGGTGCCCCTCGAGGCGACCTGGATCGGCATCGAGCCGCCATGGTCGACGTGGGCCTTCGTCATCGCGATGCGCAGCAGGGGCGCGAGCTGGTGACCGACGGGGCGGCCCATGTAGACCAGGATTTCATCCTCGTCGAGCCTGTGGGTCGGCTCGACGGCCAGGATGCTGCCGGAGGCGAAGGTCAGCTGGACCGATTCTTCCGGCCCCAGCTCCAGGGAATCGATGCCGATGTGTCGGCCGAAATCAGCAACGGTGTCGCGGATCCACGTCATGGCCTACTCCTCTTGTTCTTCGTCTTCCTGCTCGATCGCATGGTCGAGAGCATCTTGGACAGCGTTGAGGATCGCCTGGCGCGCGTCCATGTCCGGAAAGACCTGGACCGGGATATCGCGCATCAAGGCCTTGATTCCGGTCAGGAACACGATGCGCTGCTGCGTCTGGCTAGCGCCAAAGCGGTCGGCGATCGCAGAAAAGCGGCTGGCGCTCACCCACTTCTCGCCCGTGATCGCGACCAGTTCCTTCATCAACTCGAATGCCTGCGCCTGCACGTCGGCATCGGAGGCGGGGAGCATCTCAGGCTCCCCTGGCGGCGCTCTCGAATGTCCGGACGAGCAACTCCTCGCAACCGGCCTTGACCGTGTTCATGACCTTGAGGTCGTTCAAGGTCGTGTTGACGGCTTGGAGGTGCTCCTTCTCCGGGGCGGAGCAACAGATCGCCAGCTGCCGGCCCGTAGCGGCAATCAGGGCGTCGAATCCGGACTCCAGCTTCGAGCCGGTCCGGTCGCCGGCCAATTGCCGCACGACCAGGTCGAGCGTACCGGCGACGCTCATGCGGCGAGCGGCGAGAACGTCGAAGCTCGCCTGGAAGGTCGAAATCTCCTTCGCGGTCTCGCCGTAGCTGACGGCGGCATCGATCGTATTGAGGCGGGTCTCGATCTCCTTGCCGTAGGTATCGGCCAGGTTTTCGAGCGCGGCCTCGATCCGCGCCATGACGTCCGGGGGGGCGTTGCGTGCCTTTCCCTCCAGGCGAGTCATTTCGAGCAGGGCATATTGCTCCGTCGGGTTTCCCGGGGCTTGCCGGCCCGCTTGTTCATGTGCCTGCCGAGCGCCGGTCTGCAGGCATTGCCGCGTGAATTGCTCTTGACGTGCCTTGTCGTCGAGGGACCGAGCCTTTTCAAGGTACTCCTGGCACTTTTCAATCGACAGCGTCATGGGGCGCTTGCCCGCCTTGACCTGGCGTGCACCGAGGGACTTCTGGCCCACCTTGTCGGCCAACTCGCGGCTCGTTTCCTCCGCTGCGTCCGCCAGCATCCGCGCCGGGTCCTTCGCTACGCAAGCGTCGCCACGCAGGGAGCCGGAGGGCGTGGACGCCTGCTGGCTGAAGCCGGGACCTGACGGGATCGGGCCAAAGGCGTTGCTGTCGACACGGGGGTGCATGCTGGCTCCTGGGTGAGGCGGTCGTGAGGCGGGATGGCGGGTGGCGAGGGCCGTGCTGGCCGGTAGTAACACGGCCTCCGGCGTGGTTCCTTTGACGATCGTCCGTAGATTGGCCGGAACCGAATCCAAGCCCCGGTTACTGATGCTCCGACCTGCCGTGATGGCATCGCAGCTCACGCGGGGCCGAGGCAGAACAAGACCACTTGCATGGAGACGATCCGTGGACGAATCCGACGACCGCATCGCGAGGATCCTGGCCGAAGCCGACGCCCTACTGGAGCGTGTTCGCGAGGACCGTGATCGAACCAACCGCCTGCTCGAGGACAGCGGCATCGATCTCGCCAAGCTGGCGCGCGTCATGGACAGGCTCGATCCGCTCGACCGAGAGAGCGTGAAACGCATGGTTCGAGAGGAGCAGCAGCGTGCAGACGAAGAACTCGAGAGAGTGATGGCTTCCGCGGATGGAGGCGCCCCTGCTAGGCGCTCCATACGCAGGAATCGCCAGTTGGTCTGACCCCTCGGGTCCGGAAAGAGCCAGATCAAGTCCAACAAGGGAGCCGCCCATGTCCACAATGCAAGTCGGGGGCAATACCCCCGTCGCGCCGGTCGAAAGCAAGCCGGTCCAGCGCCTCGATCCGCCAATGCTCTACATGCTGGCGCTGGCGGAGAGGACCCAAGTGGTCGACATGCAGATGGAAAGCATGATCAAGACCTTCAGCTCTACGACCCAACGCATCAAGGACTTCACCGAATTGAAATCGGCGTTGCAGGACCTGGATGGCCTGTGCAGCAACAAGAAGCCCAATGAGGACATCAAGGCCATCCTCGATGCCAACCCGGCGCTGAAGACGAAGATCGACAACCTTTCGAGCAAGTTGGGTGTGCAGCCTTTTGAGTCGACCGCGGCTATTGGCTCATCGACCGTAACCAGCTCGACAGTCGTCGCGGCAGAAGAGCCTTTGCCAGCGTTGGCCGCAAGTCCCGAAGTGCTCGAGAAAGTCACTCCGGAGATCCTCACTTTCCTCACTGACGCGAAGGCGCGTGAGCGTCTGATGCGTGTGGTGCCATTTACGAAAGACACTTACGTTGAGAGTAAGGATGCTGCCGCCCTAACAGGGGTTGGGGGCCCTGTTCTTCTGGACGAGGTCCGAACCTTCCTGAAGTCACCCGCGGGAAAGGCGCTCGCCAGCTACACGGATCGACATGGCGACCGTGGCGATGCGCGTCTTCGCCAGGAGATGGCCAAGGTCGGCGGCGGCGCAGCGGGTGAGCCGGCTGCGTCCGTGACTTCTGGCGTGATTCCCAAGTCGCAGATCCAGGCCGCCCTCACCCGCATCCAGGGGGAAAGCGATTCGGTGAGCGCGATGCAGCAGATCGAAACGATGCGGCTCACTCAGACGAACAACTTGCGGACCACCTACTTCGAGGGGATGGCGACGATGAACCGGACGCAGCGGGAAGTCTTCCAGACCATTTTCGGCCGTTGACGCTAGCGATCCACGGACCCTGTGAGCGACCGATGAACGAAACATTCGATTCTGCCGCGCTTCTGGCCGACCGACTGGGCGATGCGTTGCTGGCGGGCGAGCCGCTGGGGCATCTGCGAGGATTGGCCGATGCCGACCTTCAATCGCTGTATGCGGTCGCCCACGGGCTCTATGAGCAAGGTCGCTACCAGGATGCGGTCCATGTCTTCGGCTACCTGGCGCTCAACGACCACATGGAGCCGCGCTTCGCCATCGGCTTGGGCGCCAGTCTGCAAATGGCCGGGCGGCTCGAGGATGCCCTCAAGGTCTACACCGTCGCTATCGTCCTTGACCCCGCAGACCCCGCGCCTACTTTTCACCTGAGCGAATGCCTTCTATCCCTCGGCCGGGTGGATGACGCGCTCGAGAGTCTCGATACGGTGATCGCGCAGTGTGAGCCCGGCGTCCACGACGCCCTCCTACAGCGTGCGCAGGGGCTCGCATCCCTGCTGGTAAGACATGCCGCCGATGGCACCGGAGACGGTCATGAGCACTGACATCCGTGCGGGCGGCCATCTGCCGCCGACAACCTGGCTGGGCGGTGAGGGTCAGGCTGGCAAGACGTCCGGGCCGGGCGGCGGCGCTTCTCCACGTTTCATCGAAATCCGTGGACGGGACGGTGAACCGGCGCGAATTGGTCTTCCGCGCGGAGGCGTTCCGCGCATCACCGATGGCAACGGAACTCCAATGCTTGAGAGGCCTTCGGCATCCCAGGTTTCGGCAGCCGGCATCTTCGGGTTGGCCTACCTGATTGAGGAGTCGTCGCAACTACAGATCAAGGCTGCGCAGAAGGGTCTCGAGGGCGATCGAACGATCAACAAGCGCAACAACGAAGAGCAGATCCGAAAGATCGAGGAGTGGGGCCGAAAGTGCGCGCGCATTGCTGCCAAGATGAAGGGCGGCGGCGTGTTCGGCATGTTCGGCCGGTTGTCGAAATTCCTCAGCATGGCCACGGGTATTGGCCTGCTGACCTCCATTCCCGGGGTCAAGATGCCCGCTGTCAAGGCGGCGATCTCGAACTTCGCCTTCCTCAGCCTTGGGACGGCCATCCTGAGTGACATCAGCCGAGCCGCTGGAGGCCCTCCGCTGGATACAGATCGCCTGATCAAGGGCGCACTGACGGAGTCACTCAAGGCCTGCGGTGTCAAGGCATCGGCAGCCGAGTCGGTCGGAAAGATCATGGGCGGACTGGGCCAGGGAGTCATCAACCCGGCCGCCTATGGCGAAGCGATGGGCGAGATCGCAAGCCAGATGGGGGCCGACGATCAGCAGGTGATGATCGTTTCTGCCACCTTCACCGTTGCCGCATCTGTTGCCCAGATGGTTGCCTTGAGCATGTTGACCGGGGGCAGCTCAACAGCGGCGAGTTTGGCCCGTAACGCATCTACGATCCAGAAGGCCTCCTTGATCATGCAAAGCATGCAGGCGGTCGACAAGGGGATGATCAACATCGAGGTCGCCAAGGCCACCTACGAGGCCGACAAGGTTCAGGCCCAGATCCAGCGCGTGAAGGCGTTGGCCGAGACGCTCTACGCGCAGATGAACCTCAATCAGGAAGTCCTGAAGGAGGCCTACACGAACCAGACTGAGCTCACGCAAATGGTCAGCCAGATCCTCCACGAGATGGGGGAGAGCCAGAAGCAGGTCATGAGCCAGAAGCCTCCCGCGCGAGGGTGAATCCGACCACGAAATCCTGGAGCGTTCCATGCCTGAAATCTCGAATTCGAATGTCCATACGGCGTCGTTGCCGACCTTTGCATCCGCGCCAAGACACGGCGAGCCGCTGAAGGGCCTTGTGTTGGCCCGTGTCGGCATTGAAGTCTCGTCAGAGCAGTATGCAGCGGCGGCAGGCCGGATCCGGACGGCACTCGCAGAGGGCTGGGATCCCACGAGTCAGCTGGAGGAAGCCAAGCCCGACCCTGAGCGTTTGGCTGCGATGAGCTCCGCCGCCGGGAAGATCGAGTCCGAGTCGCGAGGTCCGAGCCTCTACGAGTTCCAACTCCTTTTCATCCAGGTAATGCATGAGATTCGCAACCTGGAGCGAGAGGTGGGAGCAAAGGAGCGATCCATCGCTGAGGAAAAGGCGGAAGAGTCTTTCAAGACCAGCCTGCTCGCCGCACAGAAGGAGCGCGATGCCTCCACGGTCAAAGGCGCTGGAATGATCGTCCAAGGGGTCATTCAGGCAAAGGTTGCCGCCAGCACGCCCAATGTGGCGACGGCCCAGGGCGTTGGGTCGGCGCTGGGCGGGATCACCGAACTCGCTGCCGCTGGTAGCCAGCAGGATGCCTCCGTGGGACGCGCCAAAGCCTTGCTGATCGACAAGGAGCGCGAAGGCCGACTCGGCAATGCGCAACGTGCCCAGGAGAACGCCTCGAACGCCAAGCAGGCGGCGGACGAGTTGACACGCTCGCTGAGGGAGATGTGGGCCGCCAACGCCGAACAGGCGAAGGTGATCGCACGCGGCTGAGGCCGCTCGGGATCAGGCCATGGACACGACGTTCAACCCCGCAGGCGCTTCCATCGAAGAGATCCGCCGTGTACTGGAGGAGCTTCCCTCCAGCAACCTGCTGACGGATGCGGAGGCCGAATCGATCTACGCACTGGCCCGCCAGCAGGTCGCCGCAGGCCAGCACGAGGCTGCGTTCCGGCAGTTCTGCATGCTGACCACCTTCAAGCCCACCCAGCCTCGGTATCTCAATGGGCTGGCGCTGGCGCATCGCCTCCTTGGCAGGTTCGAGGATGCGATGGAGGTCTACCACTTCGCGCTCCAGCTGGACCCGGACGACCCGCGTCATGCGCTCAACGTCGCGGAGTGCCTGCTGTTGATGCAACGCCCCCAGGATGCCTTGGCGGCGCTGGAGGTGGTGATCCGATTCTGTGAGGGGAGAGACACAGTGCCGGGCGTGCTGTCACGCGCCAAGGCATTGGCGGAACTGCTGTCATCGAAAACATGAATGTCTGTCGAACCCAATGAAGCCAGGCTGTTGACGGAGATCGGTTTCCTCGCTGCGGCACGTGGCGATGCACGTCGGGCGCAGCGTATCTTCGAGGCGCTGGAGCGCGTCAGGCCTGAGAGCGCTGCGGTGTATGTCGGGCTCGCGTCCGCCCAAATGAACCATGGCAGTGCGAACGACGCCGTCCTAACCCTGGACCGCGGGCTGCTGCGCGTGAATGACCAGGACGCGCCTGTACTCCACACCTTCCGTGCGTTGGCACTCCAGCTGGCCGGTCGCGGCAGCGAGCACGTGCGTGCGCTGCGCCTTGCCGGCGGCTTCCCGCTCGCGAAGGCCATGCTCGGCGAGTCCGCCACCGTCCTTGAGGGGAAATGACATGGACCTGACCGCCATCGCCGCAGCTGCGGCCTCTGTCGCGGCGACACCGGCACCCGCTGTCGTGACTGTCCCTGCTTCGCTTCCGCCCGCCGACGGTGCCGCGGCCGCGCGATTCGCCGAGATTATGCGGCCGGCAGGTTCCGTCGCACCGGACGACCCCGCGGGCCCGGCCGCCCTAACCAGTGGAATCGCTCTGCCGGTCGGATCGATGGCGCCCGGAAGGCCACTCAACCTGGGCGAATCGATCCTCTCCACCATGCAGAACGTCTCGAACGACATGCGAGCCGCCCACGGGAAGATCCAGGCGGTCCTGGACCCCAATGCGGCTCCGTTGACGCTCCAGCAAGGTTTGTCGCTGCAGTTCCAGGTGGCGGTGACCTCCTTGCAGTACGACCTCCTGGGTAAGGTGGTCAGCAAGTCGATCCAGAACGTGGACCAACTGGTCAAGATGCCATGACCTTCCTTCGATCGCTCCTGTCATGGGTGGCCCTGGCAATCCTGGCGATGGCCGTCTCAGGGTGCGGGCGGAAGGTCGAGCTGATGTCCGCCATGCCCGAGTCCGAGGCCAACGAGGTCATGGCGGCCCTGCAGAACGCGGGTATCCCGGCGGAAAAGGTGCCAGGCAAGGAGGGGATGGTCGGTGTGAGCATCGCGTCCGACCAGATGGGGCGGGCCGTCGATCTTCTGCGAGACAAAGGGTTGCCCCGTGAGCGCTTTGCCGGCATGGGGCAGGTGTTCAAGAAGGAAGGCCTGATTTCCTCCCCCCTGGAGGAGCGGGCGCGGTACCTGTATGCCCTGTCGCAGGAGCTTGGCGCGACGCTGTCGCAAATCGACGGTGTCGTGGTGGCGCGCGTCCATGTGGTGCTGCCCGAGCGCAGCCCGACGGGCGAGGCCGGTGTCCCGTCCTCGGCGGCGGTCTTCATCAAGCACCAGGAGGGCTACAACCTCGACACCGTCCAGCCGCTGGTGCGCCGGCTGGTGACCAACAGCATCCCCGGGCTGACCGCGGACAAGGTGTCGATCATCCTGGTGAATGCGCAGCCCGGGAAGCCCGCATCCCCGGGCGAGGCGCGACAGGCTTCGGACGCCTTGCTCCCCGTCGTCGTCGTCCTCGCCATGCTCCTGTTCCTGTGCGTCGGCGGGACAGGATTCCTGGCGTGGAAGTACTGGTGGCCGAACCGCGCCACCCCGAAGCCGGAGGCCTGACCGATGCCAGGCGTCGCCCAACCCGGATGGATGGATCAGCCCTGGACCGAGGCCTGGTTGTCGTTCAACCTGTGTCCTGCCCGCTGGGTCCATGCGTCCCGCAGAACTCAATTCCTGCCGGCCTCGATGCGCGTATGGGGTGAGGCTGGCAGTGGGGGTGGCAGGATCGACCGGATCGTGCACCGCCATTGGTCTGCCGCCTTTTTGCAGGACGCCGCATGGGATCCGGTCGAAAGGCTCGACGATCCCGTTCTGCCAATCGCCTTGCTACCCGACCCGGAGTTCGAACGATTGGCCCTGTGGTGTGGCCTGGTCGTGATCGCCTCTGCGGTGCGCCAGGTCATTTCGCGGGAGGAGGTCGCAACCCTCACGCAGAGCCTGGGCGAAGATGGCCTCGACTTCGCGCGGCATCGCGCAGGTGTGCTGGCGGGTCGGGATGCGCTGCATCGGCTCGACGTGTCGGATGTCCGGGCGGCAGCGTCCCGCCTGGGAGGCGCGATGCTCGCACTCGCCCTGGCCGAAGGGGCGCCGCCGCTGGCGCATCGAGCCACCTGGCGCCTGCCCACCGTCGCTGGCCAGGCCGTCGAAGAATTGCCCGAGGGCCTGGCGGCGGGCCCCGCCGCGCTGGGCGTCGCACGCGCCGTACTCCATGAGATGGACCCGCAATGGCTTTCTTCATTCCCCACGGCGCATTGACGCCACGCCACAGCGTGCAGATCGGGTTGCAACCGGGGTGCAGGATCGTGCGGGCCTCGGAGCTTGGCGCGTTGCGGAGTGTGGAGGCAACGATTGCACTGGCCAGGAATCAGGCCGAGGAGATCGTCGCGTCTGCCCGGGAAGTATTCGAGGCAGAGCGCCGCCGGGGTTACGAGGAGGGCCGGGAGGAGGCCCGGCTCGAGCAGGCCGAACAGATGATCGAAAACGTCACCCGGAATGTCGACTACTTCAGCAAGGTCGAGTCGAAGATGGTCGACCTGGTCATGCAGGCCGTGCAGAAGATCATCTGTGACTTCGACGAACGCGAGCGGGTCCTGATCACCGTGCGCAATGTCCTGTCGGTGGTCCGAAACCAGAAGCAGATGACCCTGCGTCTGAACCCGCAACAGGTCGATGCGGTGAAGGAGCGGATCAACGACCTGCTGGCTGCGTATCCGGGCGTCGGTTACCTCGACATCGTGGCGGACAGCCGGCTGGGGCGAGACGCATGCATCCTGGAAAGCGAGATCGGTCTGGTGGAGGCCAGTATCGACAGCCAGCTCGAAGCCCTGCGGACCGCCTTCCTGAAGGTCCTGGGAAGCAGGGTCTGACCGGGGAATGAGCTCCATGCGCCAGTTCGACTACGTCACCGACATGATGTCCCTGGCCTTGGAGGACACGCCGATCCTGCGCATCAAGGGACGGGTGACGCAGGTCATCGGGACCATCATCAAGGCCGTCGTCCCGACGGTGAAGGTCGGGGAAGTGTGCCTGCTTCGCAATCCGGGCGAGGACTTCGAGATGAAGGCCGAGGTCGTCGGCTTCGTCAAGGATGCGGCGTTGCTCACGCCGATCGGGGACATGTACGGCATCAGCGGGTCGACCGAGGTGGTGCCGACCGGCAGGGCCCACATGGTGCCGGTGGGCAGCGGGCTGCTGGGGCGGGTGCTCGATGGCCTGGGCCGTCCCCTCGACGAGAAGGAGCGCGGCCCGCTGGTCTCAGAGAAGTTCTATCCGGTCTTCGCCGATGCGCCTGACCCACTCAAGCGGCGGCTGATCCACCAGCCGCTGGAGTTGGGTGTCCGGGTACTCGATGCCACCCTCACCTGCGGCGAGGGGCAGCGCATGGGAATCTTCGCCGCGGCTGGCGGCGGCAAGTCGACGCTGATGGGAATGCTGGTCAAGGGCGCCAACGTCGACGTAACCGTGATCGCCCTGATCGGCGAGCGGGGCCGGGAAGTGCGCGAGTTCCTCGAGCACGAGCTGGGCGAGGAAGGGCGCCGCAAGAGCGTGATCGTCTGTGCCACATCCGACAAGAGTTCGATGGAGCGGGCCAAGGCCGCCTATGTGGCCACCGCGATCGCCGAGTACTTCCGGGACCAGGGCAAGAGGGTCCTGTTCCTGATGGACAGCGTCACCCGCTTCGCCCGGGCACAGCGCGAGATCGGCCTGGCAGCGGGAGAGCCTCCGACCCGCCGGGGATTTCCACCCAGCGTCTTCGCCACATTGCCCAAGCTGATGGAGCGCGTGGGCATGAACGAGCGCGGATCGATCACTGCCCTCTATACGGTGCTTGTCGAAGGCGACGACATGACCGAGCCGATCGCCGACGAAACGCGGTCCATTCTCGACGGCCACATCGTCCTGTCACGCAAGCTCGGGGCGGCCAACCATTACCCCGCGGTCGATGTGCTCGCTTCAGCCAGCCGGGTGATGAACAACGTGGTGTCGCCGGAGCATCGTGCAGCTGCGGGCCGGCTGCGGGAGCTGATGGCGAAGTACGCGGAAGTCGAGCTGCTGGTCAAGATCGGTGAATACAAGCGAGGGGGAGACGAGACGACCGACGAGGCGATCGACCGGCAAGAGGCCATCCTCGCCTTCCTGCGGCAGCGGACGGACGAGAAATCGGCCTTCACGGACACCCTGGACCAACTCCTGGCCCTCGTGGGGAGATAGCCATGGCCCTGTCGATGTTCCGTGAGCTGCTGGCGATCAAGACCTTCAGGGAGGGGAAGGCCGAACTCGCGGTGCGCAAGCAGCGGCTGGTCCTGGCCCGTGCGAAGGCCGAGCGGGAGTCGGCCGAACGGCGTCTGATGGAGTTCCGCGCCCACGCCGAGCGCCAGGAGCGGGCGTTATTCGACGACCTGTGCAGCGCCATCGTGCTGCTCCGCGATATCCAGGATGTCTACACCTCGGTTGCCGCCATGCGCTCGCAGGAACGAGACCACTCGGTCCTCCTCGATCGCGCTCACGAGGAGCAAGTCCGGGAGCAGCAGGAGCTCGACGACTGCCGCACCACCCACGTGCAGGCGACGCGGATGAAGGAAAAGTTCGTCGAGCTAGCCCGCAACCACGCGGTGGCGCAGATCCGCGAAGTCGAACGCAAGGAGGATGCCGAGATGGAAGAGGCCGCCGAGATGCGCAAGAGCCGTGCGGAATGGGGCGGCGGGGAGGCAGACGAATGAGTACCGACCGCAGCATCCGCCTGGACGTCTCGGTCCCCCGCTTCGGCGCCGGAACGCCCGACACAGGTGCGTCCGGCCAGCAGGCGCAACCGGACGCCGGAGATAGTGACCGGTTCGCTCAGGCGATGGCCTCGCCACCGCCGGGGCCCGCGCCCGTCGCCGCGGGGTTGCCGTCGCCGGCATCGCTCCTGGGGTCGCTGAAGCCGGCGGCCGGTGCGGCCGATCCGCTGACTTCGGAGCTCGCTTCCCGGGTGGGCGAAGCCTTGAGCCGCCTGATGGTGGGCGAGGGGCGAGCCGGCGGAAAGCAGGTCCGGATGAACCTGAAGGACGACCTCCTGCCCGGGGTGACCGTGTCGATCGAGGAAATCGAGGGGCGGCTGCAAGTCGACTTCCTGTGCCGCGACGAGACCTCCCGGCGACGCCTGGTGCGTGCGGCGCCCTTGCAGGCCCCCGAGCTGGCGCGGCAGCTGCGGCGTGATGTCTTGCTGCGGGTGCAGGCCGACGACGAGGAAGATCCCCAACTGTTCGAGGTGAGCGGTGCGCCATGAAGCATGACATCCTCGATCTGATGCCGGCGGCCCTGTCCGCTCCCGCCATTGCGACGGAGTGGCCGCGCCTCACCCGGCAGGAGGCCCTCGCGCGTACGGCACTGGCGCAACGCGCCCATGCGCATGCCGTGCAATGGGGCGGGCGAGAGTGGACGCTCAGGTTCGTTCCCTTGATGGAGCCGTGGCAGTCCGAGCCGGACGACAGCGAATGGCGGATTCGGCTGCAGTGGGGCGGGGCGCCTTTCGAACTCGCCGTTCCGGCGAGTGCCGCCCAGGCCTGGGTCCAGGCGTGCCATCCCGCGCTGGAGGTGCCCGCGCTGCCCGATGCCTTCGTCACTCCGTTGCTGGAGGCCGCTGGCTCGCAAGTCATGCAGGCGCTGGAAGCCCTGCGCAAGGGGCAGGTCACGATCGATGCCGTGGTGCGGGGTGGCAAGCGTCCCGCAGAGCTGCGCCATGTCTTTCTGATCGAGGCGGCGCATGACGAATCCGTGATTCATGCACGTCTGGCCACCTCCAGCCTCGGGCTCATGCTCGCCGCAGGCCTGGTGGCCCGGCTTCCTTCCGTTCGCAACGAGCTGGCTGTCGATTCCTTGCCGGTGCGCCTGCGGGCCGAGATCGGGCGTTCCGGCCTGACGGTGGAGGAGTTCGCGCAGCTGCGCCCGGGCGATGCAGTGCTTCTGCAGCATCCCTTCCTCACGGCGGCGGGCGAGTTCTGGCTGTCAGCCGGTGAAGCGGGCCTGCGCGTGCGATGCGAAGGGGCGGGACTGGTGGTGGTCCAGCCATTCATGCAAGGAGGTCATGCCATGGTCGACGAAGGCGATATTTCCCAGGCGGGAGACTTGGACCAGTTGCCATTCCAGGTGTCGTTCGATTTGGGGCAGCGGACGATGACCCTGGCGGAGATCCGCACGCTGCAGCCGGGGCAGGTCATCGACCTGGAGCAGCCGCTCGCGTCGGCAGTCAACCTGCGCGTCAACGGCGTCCTGGTGGGGCGGGGCGAGCTGGTGGAAATCGACGGCCGGCTGGGCGTGGTCGTCGGGCGCCTCATCGAGCCGGAGAGGCCTCCCGAACCGGCCGAAGCCTCCGGCGAGGAAGAGGCGTCCGAATGAACAGCCTCGACCCCATCACCCTACTCGCCGTCCTGGCGCTGCTCGCGCTGGTGCCGCTGGTGGTGGTGGTCACGACGTCGTTCCTCAAGATCTCGGTCGTGATGATGCTGGTTCGCAATGCGCTGGGCGTGCAGCAGATCCCGCCGAATATGGCCTTGTACGGCCTTTCGCTGATCCTGACCTTTTACGTCATGGCGCCGATCGGAAACCGGATCTACGACGGCGTGATGCAGCAGCCTGCCGCGACGCGCAATGTCGCTGCGCTGGTGACTGCCGTCCGCACGGGGGGAGAACCCTTGCGGGGCTTCATGGAGCGGCACACCAAGCCCGAACAGCGTGACTTCTTCGTGCGTACCGCCCAGAAGATGTGGGGGCCCGAGCTCGCCGCGGACGTCAAGCCCACCGATTTCCTGGTGCTGATGCCGGCCTTCCTCGTGAGTGAGCTGACCTCCGCATTCCAGATCGGGTTCCTGCTGTATCTGCCGTTCGTGGTGATCGACCTGATCGTCTCCAACATCCTGCTGGCGATGGGGATGATGATGGTCTCGCCGGTGACGATCTCCCTGCCCCTGAAGCTGTTCCTGTTCGTCGCCGTCGATGGATGGACCCGCCTCATCCAGGGCCTGGTATTGACCTATGCGTGAGGGACCATGGATACCGCCGAACTCGTCAACTTCATGATCAAGGCGCTGTACCTCACCTTGTGGCTGTCGCTGCCGCCCATCATCGTGGCCTCGGTGGTCGGCACCCTGTTCTCGCTGTTCCAGGCGCTGACGCAGATCCAGGAGCAGACGCTGTCCTTCGCCGTGAAGCTGATTGCCGTGATGGCGATGCTCGCGCTCACCGCGCGATGGGTTGGCGGTGAGTTGTACAACTACACGATCTCGGTGTTCGAGATGTTCCCGCAGGTCGGGCGCTAGGCCGGTCATGGACGAGGCCACGCTCTACACCCAAGGCAAGGCCTTCCTCGTGGCGCTGGCGTACTCGCAGCCCAGGATCCTGGGGATGTTCATCGCCATCCCGATCTTCGGGCGCGCCCAGTTGCCAGGCATGCTTCGCCTCGGGGTGGCCGCGGGATTCGGCGCCCTGGTAGCGCCGACGCTGATGCCCCAGGTGACCTCGGCCGGGCCGGACGGCGCCGTGGTCTTCCTGATCCTGGTGAAGGAGGCGATCGTTGGTTTCATTCTCGGGTTCATGGTGGCCATTCCCTTCTGGGTCTTCGAGGCCATCGGCTTCCTGATCGACAACCAGCGGGGGGCGAGTATTGCGGCCTCCCTCAATCCCCTCACCGGCAACGACAGCTCGCCACTGGGAATCCTGTTCAACCAGGCCTTCATCGTCTTCTTCTTCGTCAGCGGCGGATTCCTGCTCCTCCTGGAGGTGATGTACGAGAGCTTCCGGCTGTGGAACGTCTTCTCGTGGGCGCCAGTGCTGCATGAGGGAGCGGCGCCATTCTTCCTCGAGCAGTTGATGCGGATCGTGCGCACGGCGCTGGTCCTGTCGGCGCCCGCCATCGTTGCCATGTTCCTTTCGGAGATGGGGCTAGCGCTGGTCAGTCGCTTCGTTCCGCAACTGCAGGTGTTCTTCATGGCCATGCCAATCAAGAGTGCCCTGGCCCTGCTGGTCCTGATCCTGTACATGACCACGCTGTTCGACTACACGGGGAGCCAGCTGCAGCAATTGCGCGAGATCGTTCCGGCCCTGGATGGCCAATGGCGGTCCTCCGCGGGAGGCGGGCGATGAGCGAGAAGACCGAGCTGCCGACACCCAAGAAGCTGGAGAAGGCGCGCGAGGACGGCCAGGTCGCCCACAGCAAGGACTTCACCCAGACGGTCCTGATCCTTGCGCTGTTCGGGTACATGCTGGCGGATTCCGAGGCCATCGTGCGCCGCCTGGGGGAGATGATGGTGCTGCCGGCGAGCGTGCTGCGCATGCAGTTCGAGGACGCGGTCAACGTGGTGGTGACGCAGCTGCTGCGCGATTCGATCGCGCTGCTCCTGCCCTACCTGCTGATCGTGATCGGGCTCGGGCTGTTCGTCGAGATGCTCCAGACCGGCATGCTGGTTTCGATCAAGTCGGTCACTCCCTCCGGGAAGAAACTGAACGTCGTCAACAACGTCAAGAACATCGTCGGCAAGAAGAATCTGGTCGAGTTCCTCAAATCGAACCTCAAGATCGCCGTACTCTCGGCCATCATCTACGTGGTCCTGCGCGACTCGCTGCCGGTGCTACTGACCTTGCCTCAAGCGGGTTTGGCGGGGGTCGGGGTCGCACTGGGCCTGCTGCTCAAGTCCATGATGGTGAAGATCTCCGTGGGCTACGCCATCATCGCCGCAGCCGACTTCGCCTGGCAGCGGCACCAGCACGTCAAGCAGTTGATGATGTCCAAGGACGAGGTCAAGCAGGAGTACAAGGAAGCCGAGGGCGATCCGCACATCAAGCACCAACGCAAGCACCTGCACCAGGAGATGTTGCAGGAAGGGGCGGTGCAGAAGACCCGGCAGGCTTCCGTGGTGGTGACCAACCCAGTCCACTTGGCCATCGCCATCGACTATGAAGAAGGCCGGACGCCCCTGCCGGTCGTGCTGGCCAAGGGGGAAGGCGCGCTGGCGGCGCGCATGGTGCAAGCTGCCCGCGAAGCGGGCGTCCCTGTCCTCGAGAACGTGCCGCTGGCCTGGGCGCTGATGGAGACCGCCTCGGTCGACCAGTACATCCCCAGCGAGTTGATCGAACCCGTCGCCGCGGTGCTGCGCATGGTGCGGGAGATCGGCCAGAGTGAGGAGTGAGCGATGACGATGACTACGATTCATCCGCTGGCGCGTGCCTACGCGGACCGCAACGGCCTCGGACCCGAAGCCTTCCGCCCGGACGGGCGGCTGGTTCTGGAGTTCGATGATCGCTACCGGGTGCAACTGCGGCCCGCATCCGAAGGGCGGATTGCCCTGGTCGCGAGGCTGGCCGACCTGGGGCAATGGCCCCGAGGCATGGCGGACGACCTGCTGCTGCGCCTGTCCGCCAAAGGGGCCGGGCTGCTGCGCGCCCATGCGGCCGGCTTGGTGATAGAGGAGGCCTTCGACAGCCTCCAACTCCAGCGGGTGCTGCCAAACACCCTCGGGGTCGAGGGGCTCGAGAAGGAGCTGGGCGCTTTCCTCAACCTGCTGACCTTCTGGCGCGACGTGTGCAGCGAATGGGCGGCCCGGCGCGTCGCCTGAGGGGAGACACCATGAACTTCCATGTCCTGAAAGTCTCCGGCTGGTCGACGCTTCGTGTTGCGGTGCGGCGCGCCCGCGTGATCGTGGCCTGGATGGCAGCCTGTGCGGGAGCGGCCCACGCAGGGCCGGTGCCATGGCCCGATGCCCCCTACAGCTATTTCGCCAACAATGTGTCCCTCGAGAGTGTCCTGGGCGAGTTCGCCTCGGGGTTCAGCCTGTCGCTGTCCCTGCAGCCCGGCGTGGCAGGGACGGTGAATGGCCGCTTCACGACGCGCAACCCCACCGAGTTCATCTCCCGCCTCGGTGGCGTTTACGGCTTCAGCTGGTTCACCCATGCCGGTACGCTGCATGTCAGCCGCGCGAGTGATGCGGTGACCCGCAGCCTGCCCGTCCCGAGCGGCAGCCAGGCGCAGCTGCGACAGGCGCTGGGGGACCTTGGCGTCCTGGACGCGCGGTTCGGGTGGGGCGAGCTGCCTGATCAGGGCATCGTGCTGGTGTCCGGGCCTCCAGCTTACGTGGGCCTGATCGAGGCGACCTTGCGTCAGTTGCCGCCGGGGGCGAGCGCTCACCAGGTGATGGTGTTCCGGCTGCGGCACGCGTCGTCCGAGGACCGGTTGATCCAGTACCGCGACCGGCAGGTCCGCCAGGCTGGGCTGGCGACGGTGCTGCGCAACCTGGTGGGTGTAGGCGCGGGCGCTTCCGCCGCAGCGGGGGGCGTGACGGAGTCGCCGCTGCCGGTGCTCTCGGGGCTGCGGCCGTCCACCGTGGCCTCCGAATCAGTTGCGGGCGTCGGCGCGTCGTCCGGTACGGCCGGTCCTGCCGCTGAGGCACCGGCGTCACGGGCCGGCGCGCCAGCCGGAGGGGCACCGGCCCAGGGGGCTGCGGGCAATGCGAGAGGAGCGTCGGACGGGCGCGCGCGGACCGTGGCCTCGATCCAGTCAGACCCCCGCCTGAACGCCTTGGTCATCCACGACATTCCCGAGCGGATGCCGATGTACGAGCGGCTCATCGCACAGCTCGACGTGCCGACGGCGCTGATAGAGATCGAGGCCATGATCATCGACATCAACACCGAACGGGCGCGTGAGCTCGGGATCAACTGGTCCAGCCGCAGGGGCGACACGGCGGCTGGATTCGGCGTCATCGGGCCGCCGGCACCGGGGACGCTGTCGGTGGTCCGTGGGCCGTCGGGGGGCAGTTTCAATTCGAGCACGCTGGCGTTCGACGTGGGCAATCACCTGATTGCTCAGATCCGCCTGCTCGAGAACCGGGGCGACGCCCGCATCCAGAGCCGCCCTTCGGTCTTGACCACGGACAACATCGGGGCCCTCCTTGACCTGTCGGAGACCTTCTACATCCGTGTGCAGGGGGAGCGCGTGGCCACGGTCTCGCCCGTCACCGCCGGAACCACCCTGCGCGTGACGCCCCGGCTCGTGGACGGCGTACAGCCGTCGATCCAGTTGACGATCGATATCGAGGACGGACAGATCCAGGACCGCCAGGTCGACTCGCTGCCGACGGTGCGGCGCAGTGTGGTGAGCACCCAGGCGATCGTCCAGCAGGACGAGGCGCTGTTGATTGCCGGCTACAGCTCGGACCAGGCGGTCGACTCTGACCAGAAGGTGCCGCTGCTGGGGGACCTCCCGGGGGTCGGGCTGCTGTTTTCCAACAAGACGCGTGTGATCCAGAAGCGTGAGCGGCTGTTCATGATCCGCCCGAAGCTGGTGACTTCGATGCCGCCGCTGAAGGTGGGCGGCGGCCCCTGAGTGGAGGTTGGGGGCCGGCTCGTGGAGGAGCCGGCCGTGCGGGGGGTCAGAAGCCCAGGCCGAGGTGCTGGCCGGCAAGTCGCTTGCGCAGCGAGGCGCGGGCGCGGGACACGCGGCTGCGCACGGTGCCTACCGGGATGGAAAGCATCACAGCGGCCTCTTCGTAGCTCAATTCATCTAGTGCCACGAGCAGGAGCACATCTCGCATTTCCGACGGGAGTTCCTCGAGGGCCTTCTGCAGGGCCTTGACGGATTGAGTCTGAGCCAGCTGCTCGGACGGGTCTGGCCGGTTGCTGGAGGTTTCATTGAGAACTTCGTCGTCCTCGAAGACATAGCGACGGTGGGGGGAGCGTGACAGGTAGTTGCGCACCAGGTTCATGGCAATGCCGTAGAGCCAGGTGGACAACTCAGACTCACCCTTGAATGTGGAGTAGCTGTGTGCCGCCTCGACGAATGCTTGCTGGGTGATGTCTTCGGCATCGGTGCCCCAGCCGATGTGCTTGACCACAAACCGGTACAGGCGCTGCCTGTGGTCATGAACGAGCTTGCGGAAGAGGGCTTCGTCCGCCGGCGCCAGGAGCTGGCCGCGAGGGGCGGGAACCGCGGAGGCTGCGGAGGGGGTGCTCCGGGCTTCGGCTTGGGTGGGATGGGTAATCACAGCAACTCCAAGGCACTACAGACGAGTAGTAAAGATGCCCTAGAGTTCTTAATTAGTCAAACAAAGTAGTACGTTTTTTATTATCTTCCTGTGACTGACTGGTCGGTCAGTCGGTTGGGCGTTTGCCGAGCGCCCTGAACCGGTCCGCATCGGCCACGCCCAGCATCACCAACTCCAGGTCCCGTTGCTGCTGTATGGCCTGGGCCTCGGCGACCAGTGCTTCGACCGCGTGCCCTTCGAGGCGGCTGGAGGCATCCGCCAGGCCGTGCCGCGAGGTGATCGTCTGGCTGGCGAACGGACTGATTTCTTCGCTGATCACCGCACGGAAGGATCGGATCGCCAGGGTGGGGCCGACCATGGCGACATCGCGTCCGCTCAGGCTGCCTTTGCCCAGCACGGTCAGCTGGTTGCCTTCCACCGTGAGCACGGCGCCGGGCGGGCACTCGCGCGCGACTTCGCGGAAGGTGTTCAAGGTCAGCTCGGCGCCGCCGGCTGCGGGAAGAGGCTTGGCGATGGACATGAGGTTCATTTTGGAATGACTCTAGCCGCGAATGCGGCAGTGCCAGTTCGTGACCATGTCCGGAGGAAGGTTCCGCCCGGGAAGGGCGGTACATCGCGTGGTGCCCGAGGCCGGAATCGAACCGGCACGCCTTGCGGCGGGGGATTTTGAGTCCCCTGCGTCTACCAATTTCACCACTCGGGCCAGGCTCGAAGGAGCGGTCGAAAATTATGGCACAGTGACACGCATGAAGTACCCGACCATCGAAGACGCCATCGGCAAGACGCCGCTGGTGGCGTTGCAGCGCATCGGCGCGCAGGAGAACCAGCGGCGGGGCAACGTGGTGCTGGGCAAGCTCGAAGGCAACAACCCCGCAGGGTCGGTGAAGGACCGGCCGGCACTGTCGATGATCCGCCGCGCCGAGGAGCGCGGCGACATCAAGCCCGGCGATACCCTGATCGAGGCCACCTCGGGCAATACCGGCATCGCCCTCGCCATGGCCGCCGCCATCAAGGGCTACCGGATGGTGCTGATCATGCCGGAGGACCTGTCGATCGAGCGGGCCCAGACCATGAAGGCCTTCGGCGCCGAGCTCGTGCTCACGCCCAAGAGCGGCGGCATGGAGTACGCCCGCGACCTGGCCGAGAACATGCAGCGCGAAGGCAAGGGGCGCGTGCTGGACCAGTTCGCCAACGCCGACAACCCGCGTATCCACTACGAAACCACCGGCCCGGAGATCTGGGAACAGACCGGGGGCCGCATCACCCACTTCGTGAGCGCGATGGGAACGACCGGAACCATCACCGGCGTGTCGCGTTTCCTCAAGGAGAAGAACCCCGCGATCCGGATCATCGGGGCGCAGCCCAGCGAAGGTTCGCGCATCCCCGGCATTCGAAAGTGGCCGCAGGAGTACCTGCCGCGGATCTACGACCCGAGCACCGTCGACGAGCTGGTGTACGTGTCCCAGGACGATGCCGAGGACATGTGCCGCCGCCTGGCCCGCGAGGAGGGCATCTTCGCCGGTATCTCGGCGGCTGGCGCCCTGTGGGTGGCGCAGGAGATCTCCCGGAAGGTCGAGAACGCGACGATCGTCTTCGTCGTCTGCGACCGGGGGGACCGGTACCTGTCCACCGGCGTGTTCCCCGCCTGACGTGCGATGACCCCGGCGACGCCCTGCTTCTGCCTGATGTGCGCCGCCCGGCTGGCGCCTATCACCGCGCAGGAGGACGGCGGGCCGCGCGAGCGTTTGCGTTGCCCGGCCTGTGGCTGGACCCATTGGAACAACCCGACGCCGGTGCTGGCGGCGGTGATCGAGTACGAAGGCGGCGTGCTGCTGGCCCGCAACGCGGCCTGGCCCGGCAAGACTTATGCGCTGATCACCGGCTTCATGGAGGCCGGCGAGACCGCGGAAGCGGGCATCGTGCGTGAAATCCGGGAGGAAACGCAGCTCGAGGTGAGCGCGCTGAGCCTGATCGGCGTGTATGACTTCCAGCGCATGAACCAAGTCATCATTGCCTTCCACGCCGTGGCCCATGGCGAGGTGCGCCTGTCGCCGGAACTGGTGGACTGGCGACGGTTCGCGCTCGACGAGGTCCGCTGCTGGCGTGCCGGCACCGGGCTGGCGCTGGCGGACTGGCTTCGACGCCGGGGGATCGAGCCGCGTTTCCTCGAGCCGCCGGCCAGCGCCTAGAATCGATACAGCTTAAGGATGCACCCATGGACATCGCCAAGGAAATCGACACCCGCGGACTGAACTGCCCCCTGCCCATTCTCAAGGCGAAGAAGGCGCTCGCCGAGATCGAGTCCGGCCAGCTGCTGAAGGTGGTGGCGACCGACGCCGGGTCCGTCCGGGACTTCCAGGCCTTTGCCCGCCAGACCGGCAATGAGCTGGTCGAACAGAGCACGTTCGGCAGCGAATACATCCACGTGCTGCGCCGCCGCTGAGGCGGATGGCCTGGCCAGGCCTCAGCAGATCTGGCTTCTCAGGTACTGCCTGAATTCCTGCCCCACCTCGGGGTGCTTGAGCGCCAGTTCCACGGTGGCTTCGAGGAAGCCCTGCTTGCTGCCGCAGTCGTAGCGCTTGCCTTGGTACTGGAAGGCATGGACGCCCTCCGTGTCGATGAGGCGGGCGATGCCGTCGGTGAGCTGGATTTCGCCCCCGGCCCCCTTCGGTTGCTGGCGGATGTGGTCGAACACGGCCGGCGTGAGGATGTAGCGGCCGGCCACGCCCAGGCGTGACGGCGCGTCCTCGGGGAGCGGCTTCTCCACGAGGCGCCGCACGCGCAGCAGGCCGTCGCCAGCCGGCTCGCCGGCCGCGATGCCGTAGCGGCGCACATGCGCCAGCGGAACTTCCTGGACGGCCAGGAGCGAGGTCCCGACTTCCCTGAACTTCTGTGCCATCTGCGAGAGCACGCCGCGGCCGCCCTCGGGCCCGATCATGAGGTCGTCCGCCAGGAGGACGGCGAAGGGTTCGTTGCCCACCAGGGGCTGCGCGCACAGGACGGCGTGTCCGAGGCCGAGCATGCGGGACTGGCGCACATAGGAGCAGTCCATGTCCTCGGGCTTGATGGAGCGCACGAGCTCCAGAAGCTGGTCCTTGCCGGCGGCTTCGAGTTCGGTCTCGAGTTCGTAGGCGGTGTCGAAATGGTCCTCGATGGCGCGCTTGCTGCGGCCGGTGACGAAAACCATGTGCCGGATGCCCGCCTCGTAGGCCTCTTCCACGGCGTACTGGATCAGGGGCTTGTCGACGATGGGCAGCATTTCCTTGGGCTGGGCCTTGGTGGCCGGCAGGAAACGCGTGCCGAGCCCGGCGACGGGAAAGACGGCCTTCTGGAGCGTGCTGGAGGGCTTCATCGACTGCGTTCGTGGGGATCGGTGGGTTCGCCTGAATGTCCCGGCCGGAGCCGGCCGGGGGCGTCTGCCTCAGGCGCGAGCTGCTGTCGGACGGGGACACCTGCCGCGGGTCATCTTAACGGCCGGATGCCGCGGCATCCAGCCGGCCCCGGCTTCAGGCACCCAGGCGCTGCAGTTGCTCGCGCACCCGGGCCAGCGTGGCGCTGAACTGGGCGATGCGCAGGCGCTCCTGCTCGATGACCGCGGGCGGCGCCTTGGCGACGAAGGACTCGTTGGCGAGCTTGCCGTTCGCCTTGGCCAGCTCGCCCTCGAGGCGGGCGGCTTCCTTGGCCAGGCGGGCCTTCTCGGCGGCGACGTCGATCTCCATGAACAGGCACAGGCGGGCATCGCCCACCACGGCCACCGGCGCAGCCTGGGCGGCCGCGGCCCAGGCGGCCTCGTCGTCGAAGACCTTGACCTCGCTGAGCTTGGCCAGGGCCTGCAGCACCGGGGCGGCCTCGCGCAGGAAGGCGGCGTCGCCGACGGCGTACAGCGGCAGGCGGGTGGAGGGCGAGACATTCATCTCGCCGCGCAGGTTGCGGCAGGCATCGACGACCTGCTTGAGGCGTCCCATCCAGGCGATGGCGGCGGCGTCGATGAACTCGGGCTGCGACTGCGGGTAGGGTGCGACGGCGACGGAGTCGCCGCCCTTGCCGGCCACGGGGGCGACCACCTGCCACAGCGACTCGGTGATGAAGGGGATGACCGGGTGGGCCAGGCGCAGGATCGCTTCGAGCACGCGGATCAGGGTGCGGCGGGTGCCGCGCTTCTGGGCATCGTCACCGGTCTGGATCTGGACCTTGGCGATCTCCAGGTACCAGTCGCAGTACTCGTCCCAGACGAACTGGTAGATGGCGTTGGCGACATTGTCCAGGCGGTACTCGTCGAAGCCCTTGGCGACCTCGGCCTCGACCTGCTGCAGCAGCGAGACGATCCAGCGGTCCGCGGCGGTCCGGGTCGCGCCTTCCTCGGCCAGGTCCTGGCCCTCGCAGTTCATGAGGACGAAGCGGGTGGCGTTCCAGAGCTTGTTGCAGAAGTTGCGGTAGCCCTCGCAGCGCTTGGAGTCGAAGTTGATGCTGCGGCCCAGCGAGGCGAGCGAGGCAAAGGTGAAGCGCAGGGCATCGGCGCCGTAGGCCGGGATGCCCTCGGGGAATTCCTTCTCGGTGAGCTTGCGCACCTGCGGCGCGGTCTCGGGCTTGCGCAGGCCGGTGGTGCGCTTGTCCAGGAGCGGGGCCAGCGAGATGCCGTCGATCAGGTCCACCGGGTCGAGCACGTTGCCCTCGGACTTGGACATCTTCTTGCCCTGCGCGTCGCGCACCAGGCCGTGGATGTAGACGTGACGGAACGGCACCCGGCCGGTGAAGTGCGTCGTCATCATGATCATCCGGGCGACCCAGAAGAAGATGATGTCGTAGCCCGTGACCAGCACGGTGGACGGCAGGTACAGGTCCATGTCCTGCGTCTTCTCCGGCCAGCCGAGGGTGGAGAAGGGAACCAGGGCCGAGGAGTACCAGGTGTCGAGCACGTCCTCGTCTCGGCGCAGCGTCTTGCCGGGCGCCTGGGCCTGGGCCTCGGCCTCATCGCGGGCGACGTAGACCTTGCCGTCCTCGTCGTACCAGGCCGGGATCTGGTGGCCCCACCACAGCTGGCGCGAAATGCACCAGTCCTGGATGTTGTTCATCCACTGGTTGTAGGTGTTGACCCAGTTCTCGGGCACGAAGCGGACCTGGCCAGATTCGACCGCGTCGATGGCCTTCTGGGCGATGGACTTGCCGGTGGGGTCCTTGTCGCTGACCTTGCTCATGGCGACGAACCACTGGTCCGTGAGCATGGGCTCGACGATCTGCCCGGTGCGGGCGCAGCGCGGGACCATCAGCTTGTGCTTCTTGACCTCGACCAGCAGGCCCAGGGCCTCCAGGTCGGCGACGATCTGCTTGCGCGCCGCGAAGCGGTCCAGGCCCTGGTATTTGGCGGGGCCGTTCTCGTTGATCTTGGCGTCGAGCGTGAGCACGTTGATCATCGGCAGGCCCTGGCGCTGGCCGACGGCGTAGTCGTTGGTGTCGTGCGCCGGGGTGACCTTGACCACGCCGGTGCCGAACTCGCGGTCCACGTACTCGTCGGCGATGACCGGGATGGTGCGGTCGCACAGGGGCAGGGTGACCTGCTGGCCGATCAGGTGCTGGTAGCGCTCGTCTTCGGGGTGGACCATGACGGCCACGTCGCCCAGCATGGTCTCAGGACGGGTGGTGGCCACGGTCAGCGCGCCCTGGCCGCTGGCCAGGGGATAGCTGATGTGCCAGAGGGAGCCGTCTTCCTCCTCGCTTTCGACCTCGAGGTCGGACACGGCGGTCTTGAGCTCCGGATCCCAGTTGACGAGGCGCTTGCCGCGGTAGATGAGGCCCTGCTCATAGAGCTGGACGAAGGTCTCGGTCACGATGCGCGAGAGCTTGTCGTCCATCGTGAAGTACTCGCGTGACCAGTCCACCGTGTCGCCCATGCGGCGCATCTGGGTGGTGATGGTGTTGCCGGACTGCTCCTTCCACTCCCACACCTTGGCCACGAAGTTCTTGCGGCCCAGGTCGTGGCGGCTCACGCCCTGCTGCTGCAGCTGGCGCTCCACCACGATCTGCGTGGCGATGCCGGCGTGGTCGGTGCCGGGGATCCAGGCCGTGTTGAAGCCCTTCATGCGGTGGTACCGCGTGAGGCTGTCCATGATGGTCTGGTTGAACGCATGGCCCATGTGCAGCGTGCCGGTCACGTTCGGCGGCGGCAGCTGGATGGCGAACGAGGGGGCGCCGGTGTCGGCCGCACCCGTGCCGCGGAAGCCGGCCCGGCCGTAGCCGCGCTGCTCCCACAACGGGCCCCAGTGCGCCTCGAGGGCGGCCGGCTCGAAGGACTTGGACAGGCTGGAAAGGCCGGGTTGCTGCGGGATGTCGCTCATGGTCTTCGTCAAAAAGAAAAGACGGCATCCGGGGATGCCGTCGGTGTCTGGTCGGGGCTGATTTTATTCGGCTGGGGCGGCCCGGCGCTGCACCCAGTCGGTGTCGAACAGGTCGACCCGGTCGGTGATGAGCCCGTCGAGCCGCATCTCCAGCAGGCGGGCGGCCTCGGCGGCGTCATTCACGGTGTAGGCCAGGCAGCGCAGGCCGGCGGCGTGGACGTCGGCGGCCATGGCGGGTGTCCACAGCGGGTGGTGGGCGACCACGGCGACGCAGCCCAGGTCCCGGGCCGCATGGAGCCAGCCCGGGGCCAGCGCCTCCAGCAGCAGCCCGCGGGGCAGTCCGGGGGCGGCGGTGCGCGCGGCCTCGAGCGCCTCGGCGTCGAAGGAGGTGAGCAGCGGCGGAACCTCCGCGTCCGCCCACAGGGCCCGGGCCTCGCGGGCCACCGCCTCGCCGGTTGCGGCGGCCGTGCCCGGGCAGGGCTTGATCTCGAGGTTGACCAGGGCGTCATTCGCGATGCACCAGCGGGCCAGGGCCGACAGTGTCGGCAGGCCGGTGCCGGCGAAGGCGGGGGAGTGCCAGGCGCCGGCGTCGAGCGCCGACAGCGCCGCCCAGTCCAGCGCGCCGGCCGGACCCCGCCCGCTGGTGGTGCGATCGAGCGTGTCGTCATGGAGCAGGAAGGCGACGCCGTCGGAAGAAAGTTTGACGTCGCACTCGAACATCCGAAAGCCGTGCGCGAGCCCGGTGTCGAAAGCGGGCAGGGTGTTTTCCGGCGCGAGGCGGCCGGCGCCTCGGTGGGCGATCCAGAGGGGGTAGGGCCAGGATTTCATGCGGACTCGCGGCGCGGGCCTGGCGCCATTGTTCTGCCGGGCCGCGCGGCCCGCAAGCCGCCTTGTCCCTCGGGCAGGAAGGGCTGGCTCCCTCGGGTAAGATCCCCTGTCAGCCGGTCCTGCATCCTTTCGGCTGATTTGTCCGCATGCGATGAACGCACCGACCACGCTCAATCACCTCCTGGCCGCCTCCGACGAGCAGGCCCCTCGCCTGCGCGAGATTCCGTACAACTACACCTCGTTCTCCGACCGGGAGATCGTCATTCGCCTGCTCGGCGAGCGTGCGTGGGAGGTACTGTCCCAGCTGCGCCGGGAGCGCCACACCGGCCGCTCCGCCCGCATGCTGTACGAGGTGCTGGGTGACATCTGGGTGGTCCAGCGCAACCCCTACCTGCAGGACGACCTGCTGGACAACCCGCAGCGCCGCCGCCTGCTGGTCGACGCGCTCCACCACCGCCTGGGCGAAGTCGAGAAGCGCCGCACGCCGGACCATGACGCGTCGCGCGACGCCCTGGTGGGCGAACTGCTCGAGTCCGCGCGCCGCGCGGTCGAGGCCTTCGGCCGCGGCTTCGACGAGGTCGACGGCCTGCGCCGTCGCGCCCAGCGCGTGCTGGGCCGCCTGACCGCCCGCGACAACATCAAGTTCGACGGTCTTTCGCGCGTTTCCCACGTGACCGATGCGACCGACTGGCGCGTCGAGTACCCCTTCGTGGTGCTCACCCCCGACACCGAGGCCGAGATGGCCGCCCTGGTCAAGGGCTGCTTCGAGCTGGGCCTGACCATCATCCCGCGCGGAGGCGGCACCGGCTACACCGGCGGCGCGATCCCGCTGACCTGGAAGAGCGCGGTGATCAACACCGAGAAGCTCGAGGCGATGACCGAGGTCGAGCATGTCGCCATCCCCGGCCATGCCCAGCCCGTGCCCACCGTGTGGACCGAGGCCGGCGTGGTCACGCAGCGCGTGGCCGACGCCGCCGAGCGCGCCGGCTTCGTGTTCGCGGTGGACCCGACCTCCGCCGAGGCCTCGTGCGTGGGCGGCAACGTCGCCATGAACGCCGGCGGCAAGAAGGCCGTGCTCTGGGGCACGGCCCTGGACAACCTGGTCTCCTGGCGCATGGTCACGCCCCAGGCCGAGTGGCTCGAGGTGGTTCGCATGGACCACAACCTTGGCAAGATCCACGACGCCGAGGTCGCGACCTTCGAGCTGCGCTACTTCCCGGGCGACGCGAAGAAGATCGATTGGAGCAAGCCCGCGCGCACCGAGACCCTGGTGATCCCGGGCAAGACCTTCCGCAAGGAGGGCCTGGGCAAGGACGTGACCGACAAGTTCCTCTCCGGCCTGCCCGGCGTGCAGAAGGAGGGCTGCGACGGCCTGATCACCAGCGCCCGCTGGGTGGTGCACCGCATGCCGGCCCATACCCGCACGGTCTGCCTCGAGTTCTTCGGCAACGCCAAGGACGCGGTCCCCAGCATCGTCGAGATCAAGGACTTCATGTTCGCCGAGCAGAAACGCAGCGGCACGCTGCTGGCCGGCCTGGAGCACCTCGACGACCGTTACCTCAAGGCGGTGGGCTACACCACCAAGTCCAAGCGCGCCGTGCTGCCCAAGATGGTCCTGATCGGGGACATCGTGGGGGATGACGCCGACGCCGTGGCCCGCGCCACCTCCGAGGTGGTGCGCATGGCCAACTCGCGCAGCGGCGAGGGCTTCATCGCCATCAGCCCCGAGGCGCGCAAGAAGTTCTGGCTGGACCGCAAGCGCACCGCCGCCATCAGCAAGCACACCAACGCCTTCAAGATCAACGAAGACGTGGTGATCCCGCTGCCTCGCATGGCCGAATACACCGACGGCATCGAGCGGATCAACATCGAGCTGAGCCTGCGCAACAAGCTCAAGCTGGTCGACGAGCTCCAGGCCTTCTTCGAGCGCGGCAACCTGCCCCTGGGCAAGAGCGACGACGCCAGCGAGATCCCGGCCGCCGAACTGCTCGAGGGCCGCGTGGGCGAGGCCGTGGCGCTGCTGCAGAAGGTGCGCGCGCTGTGGCAAGGCTGGCTCGACGGCGTCGACACCCTGTTCCCGCAGCTGCAGGACCACAGCCTGCGCGCCAGCTGGAAGACCCAGGTCCGCGCGCCGCTGCAGCAGGTGTTCAACGGCCTGGCGTTCCGCCCGATCCTGGAGGAGGTGAATGCCATCCACCAGCGCGTGCTCAAGGGCCGGGTGTGGGTGGCGCTGCACATGCACGCCGGTGACGGCAACGTGCACACCAACATCCCCGTCAACAGCGACGACTACGAGATGCTGCAGGCTGCGCACGAGGCGGTGAAGCGCATCATGGTGCTGGCCCGCTCGCTGGACGGCGTGATCTCGGGCGAGCACGGCATCGGCATCACCAAGCTCGAGTTCCTGACCGACGAGGAAATCGCCCCCTTCGCCGAGTACAAGCGCCGCGTCGACCCCGAGGGCCGCTTCAACCGCGGCAAGCTGCTGCGCGACACGCAGATCACCACGCCGGTGGGCGTGACGCTGCAGGCCGACCTGTCGCATGCCTACACGCCCAGCTTCGGCCTGATGGGGCACGAATCGCTGATCATGCAGCAGTCGGACATCGGCGCCATCGCCGACAGCGTCAAGGACTGCCTGCGCTGCGGCAAGTGCAAGCCGGTGTGCGCCACCCACGTGCCGCGCGCCAACCTGCTCTATAGCCCCCGCAACAAGATCCTGGCCACTTCCCTGCTGGTGGAGGCCTTCCTGTACGAGGAGCAGACACGCCGTGGCGTGTCGATCAAGCACTGGGAGGAGTTCGAGGACGTGGCCGACCATTGCACGGTCTGCCACAAGTGCCTGACGCCGTGCCCGGTGAAGATCGACTTCGGCGACGTGTCGATGAACATGCGCAACCTGTTGCGCAAGATGGGGAAGAAGTCGTTCCGACCCGGTGGCGCCGCGGCCGCCCTGATGCTGAACGCCACCAACCCCGAGACGATCAAGCTGGCCCGCACCGCCATCGTCGACGTGGGCTACAAGGCGCAGCGCTTCGCCGCCGACCTGCTGCGCGGCTTCGGTCGCAAGCAGGCGGCCAGGCCGCCCGCCACGCACGGCACCCCTCCGGTGAAGGAGCAGGTGATCCACTTCATCAACAAGAAGCTGCCGGGCGGGTTGCCGAAGAAGACGGCGCGCGCGCTCCTGGACATCGAGGACAAGAACTACGTCCCGATCATCCGCGACCCGAAGGCGACCACGACCGAATCCGAGGCGGTGTTCTACTTCCCCGGCTGCGGCTCCGAGCGCCTGTTTTCACAGGTGGGCCTGGCCACGCAGGCCATGCTATGGCACGCCGGCGTGCAGACCGTGCTGCCCCCGGGCTACCTGTGCTGCGGCTACCCGCAGCGCGGCTCGGGCCAGTTCGACAAGGCCGAGAAGATCATCACTGACAACCGGGTGCTGTTCCACCGCGTGGCCAACACGCTGAACTACCTGGACATCAAGACGGTGGTGGTGTCCTGCGGCACCTGCTACGACCAGCTCCAGGGCTACGAGTTCGACAAGATCTTCCCCGGCTGCCGCATCGTCGACATCCACGAATTCCTGATGGAGAAGGGCTACAAGCTCGATGGCCAGGGCGCCTACCTCTATCACGACCCCTGCCACACGCCGATGAAGCAGCAGGACCCGATGAAGACCGTCAAGGCGCTGGTGGGCGACCAGGTGCTCAAGACCGAGCGCTGCTGCGGCGAGTCGGGCACCCTGGCCGTGAACCGGCCGGACATTTCCACGCAGGTCCGCTTCCGCAAGGAGGAACAGCTTCGCAAGGAGGCCGACGCGCTGCGCTCCATGGCCGGCATGCCGGCCCAGGGCAACGTGAAGGTCCTCACCAGCTGCCCGAGCTGCCTGCAGGGCCTGTCGCGTTACGGCAACGACCTGGACAACGGCCTGCTGGAGGCCGATTACATCGTCATCGAGATGGCCAACCAGCTCCTGGGGGCCGACTGGATGCCGCAGTACGTGCAGGCCGCCAACCAGGGCGGCATCGAGCGCGTCCTCGTCTGATGGCCGCCGCCTGCCCCCTGTGCGAGGGTGAAGGCGGCCGCCTGGTGCTGCGGGCCGGCCGCTTCCGCGTGATCCATGCGGACGAGGCCGGCTTCCCCGGCTTCTACCGCCTGGTCTGGAACGACCATGTCGCCGAGTTCTCCGACCTGCCGGCCGCCGACCGGGCGCACTGCATGGAGGCGGTGGCCGCGATCGAGCAGGCCCTGCGCGAGCACCTGCGCCCCGCCAAGATCAACCTCGCCGCCCTGGGCAACATGGTGCCGCACCTGCACTGGCACCTGATCGCCCGGTACGACTGGGACTCCCACTTCCCCGCGCCGGTCTGGGCCGCGCCGCGCCAGGCCGCCCCGGCCGCGCGCCTCGCCGAAGTCGCCGCGCGCCTGCCCGCGCTGGAGGACGCGCTGCGCCAGCGCCTCGCCCCCGGCGCCTCCCGCTGACACCCCATGGCCGGACTCACCCCCGATACCCCCACGCCCGTCTCCCTCACCGTGCACGGCGCCTCGCGCGTGCTGGCGATCGCCTTCTCCGACGGCGCGGACTTCCGCATCCCCTTCGAGCTGATGCGGGTGTACTCGCCCTCGGCCGAGGTCCAGGGCCACGGCCCGGGGCAGGAGGTGCTGCAGACCGGCAAGCGCGAGGTCACCCTGGTCGGCCTCGAGCCGGTCGGCAACTACGCGGTGCAGCCTGCCTTCTCGGACGGCCATGACAGCGGCATCTTCACCTGGGACTACCTTTACTTCCTGGGTTCGCAGCAGGAGCGGCTGTGGCAGGAGTACGCGCAGCGCCTGCAGCAGTCCGGCCGCTCGCGGGACGACCCGATGCCGCAGGCGGCGGGCAAGTCCTGCGGCCACTGACCGGGCGAATTCCTGATCCCACGGCAGGGCTGTCAGCCCCGCGCGATCCAATCCCCTTAGATTCCTGACCATGAGCACCACCCATTTCGGCTTCCAGCAGGTCGACGAGCGAGACAAGGCGCGCCGCGTGCGCGGCGTGTTCGACTCCGTCGCGTCGCGCTACGACGTGATGAACGACCTGATGTCGGCCGGCCTGCATCGCCTGTGGAAGGCCTTCACCGTCACGGTGGCCGACCTGCGACCCGGCCACCAGGTGCTGGACATCGCCGGCGGCACCGGTGACCTCTCCATGGCCTTCGCCCGCAAGGTCGGCCCCACGGGCCGGGTGGTGCACACCGACATCAACGAGACGATGCTGCGCACCGGCCGCGACCGCCTGGTCGACGCCGGCCTGGTGCTGCCCACCTTCGTGTGCGACGCCGAGAAGCTGCCCTTCGCGGACGCCTCCTTCGACCGCGTGAGCGTGGCCTTCGGCCTGCGCAACATGACCCACAAGGACCAGGCCCTGCGCGAGATGTGCCGGGTGTTGCGTCCGGGCGGCAAACTGCTGGTGCTGGAGTTTTCCCGGGTGGCCAAGCCGCTGGAGAAGGTCTACGACTGGTATTCGTTCAAGGTGCTCCCGCGCATGGGCCAGATGGTGGCCGGCGACGCCGACAGCTACCGCTACCTGGCGGAATCCATCCGCATGCACCCGGACCAGGACACGCTCAAGTCCCTGATGCAGGAATGCGGCTTCGGCCACGTGGACTATCACAACCTGACTGGCGGGGTGGTCGCCCTCCATGTCGGCATCAAGTGCTGACAGGCACGCACGCAGTGACCGGTATCGAGTGAAGAAGAAGGACGGAGACTCATGAAGACCCTGACGGCCATCCTGGCATGCTGCCTGGCCCTCGCCACGCTGGATGCGAACGCCGCCAAACGCCTGGGGGGCGGCACCTCGATCGGCAAGCAATCGAGCAACGTGACCCAGCGCCAGCAGGCGGCGCCCGCGCCCGCCACGCCCGCGAACACCGCGACGGCCACGCCGGCGCCCGGCACCCCGGCGCAGGCGGCGCCCGCCGCGGCCACCGCCGCCCGGCCCGCGCCGG
>NZ_JBHTGW010000010.1:0-165455 GCF_042675325.1 Ramlibacter sp. GCM10027632
AGCAGGGCGCCGGCCGCGGCGGCCCGGCGCGGGAGCGCCTGCAGCAGCGCCAGGCGCTGAGGCGGCACGCGGCAGGCGGGCACGACGAAGAGCGCGTCGAGCGTGAGGTCCGGCAGCGGCAGGCCGGCGGCGGGCTCGCCGGCAAGCAGGCGGCGCGCGTCCTGCGGCAGCGAGGGGCGCACGCGCCCGTGGCGGGCGTCGTCCTCCACCTGGGCCAGCGTGAGGCGGCCCTCGGCGAGCACCCCCGCCAGCGCCGCGAGCCAGGCCGCCCGGGCCGGCGCCTGCGCGGCGTACCAGGGCCGCTGCGTGAACGGCGCCGCGGTGCGCAGCGCGGGGACCGCGAGCCAGGCGGGCAGCGGGGTGGCAGTGAAGCCGGCGTGGCGGCTGAGGCTCTCGTAGTCGCCGCGCAGGCTGGCCAGGACCTGCAGGGCCCGCGCCTCGTGCGAGGCGTTGTCGGCGGCGAACAGCTCCAGCCCGCCGACGTCGATGAAGTCGTCGGCCGCGAGGGGCCGGGACAGCGCGCCCCACGCCACCGGGTCCTGCGGCGCGACCAGTGCGGACGCGGCGCCGGGCACCAGGTGCCCGGGCAGGAACAGCGTGCGCGTGCCGGCCAGCGGCTCGAGCGCCTCCAGGCGCACCGCGAGGCGGCGCGAGGCCGCGGGCGGCACGTCGGCCCAGCGGCGCGCGGGCGGCTCGGCGCTCGTCAGGCGCACCTGCACGCCTTCGCGCCGGGCGAGGCCCGCCGCCAGCGCCGCGAGCACGGCGCGCTGCGTGGCGCATTCGCCCGCGTCGTCGAGGAAGACACGCCAGGTCGCCATGGCTACACCAGGCAGGCCAGGAAGCGGCGGTGCACCGCGCCGCGCCAGACCTCGCGCAGCAGCTCGCGGCGCGGCACGGCGCCGGCGCGCACCGCCTCGCGCAGCCAGCGGGTCCACAGCGGCGTGAGCGCATGCGCCGGGTTGCGCCAGGGCTGCGAGCGCACGTGGCTGAAGTGCACGAGCCGGGTGTCGGGCTCGACCACGTTGAAGTGGTTCCAGCGCGGGTCCAGCGGCTGGATGCGCGCGGGGTCGAACCAGGACAGGCACATGAAATCGCGGTAGCGGACCTGGCCCGGGCCGGGCGTGGCGCGGTTGGGAACGACGCCGTCGAACAGCCGCTGCGGGTCCCAGTCCCGCAGGCGGTCGCAGTCCAGGACCATGACGCTGGTCTGGTTGCCCGGGCCCACCGGCTTGCCGCCGAAGTGGCCGTGCGGGGCGTTCACCAGCGCGAGGCTGTGCGGGCCCTCGAGCTGCGCGGCGAGCTCGTGGATGTCGGCGAAGACGAGCTGGTCGGCGTCGAGGTAGATGGCGCGGCCCGCGTATCCCTGCAGGCCGGGCACGAGGAAGCGCACGAAGCCGAACTGGGTGCCGCCCACCCGCGCCTGCTGCTGCTTGACCGGCACCACGCGCACCGGGCGGCGCGCGTGCTTGTGGATGGAGTACGCGAGGACCTTCTGGGCGACCAGCTGGTCGTCCTCGGTGCCCACGTAGACGGCGAGGGTCATGGCAGGGCCTCCAGCAGGCTGTCGAGGGCGACGTCGCCGCGCAGCACCGCGTGCTGCCAGTCGACGCGGTGGTAGCCGACGATGGGCGAGAGACCGAGCACGCGCACGCCCTTGCGTCGCAGGAAGTCCTGCACGATCAGGGTGCCGCGCGCGTAGCTGTCGTAGTTGCGCGCCTGGCCGCGCTTGAGGACCTCGTCGTCGCGGAAGCCGTTCTTGTCGTAACGGGCGTAGTGGCGGCCGGCGAGCATCGCGCTGTCGCAGCCGATGGTGTAGACGGTGCGCGCGCCCAGGATCCACGCCAGCTGCAGCGCCGCATGCAGCGAGCAGCCCTCGGGGGTGTAGTACAGGTGGTCGGTGTCCTTGGTCAGCTCGTGGATGCGGGCGATGTCGTGGTGCCAGTCGTAGAAGTAGAAGTACGGGTGCTCCCAGTCCACCGCCTCGGCGCGGGTGCGGCCCGTGCCCTTGACCACCGGGTAGCGGATGCCCGCGAAGTGCGGGTGCAGCGGCGCCTGGGGCGTGTTGCCCTCGCGGCTGTAGGTGGCGTGGTGCATCAGCGCCACGGGGGTGACGGCAGGATGGATCTTGTAGCTGTCGTTGAGGGACAGGCAGACCTTGTCGGCCAGGAAGTCCATCGGGAAGACCTCGGCCGTCGGGCCGCTGCCGACGATGTAGATCTCCTGGCCGGCGAAGGCGTCGCGCAGGTGGCGAAGGCGCATCACTTTTCTCCCGCCACGCGCATGTCGCGCGGCTCGCGCTGCTTGAAGACGGCCGGCTCCTGGCGCACGTGGCGCAGCCCGCAGCGGGCCAGCAGGTCGGCCAGGGTCTCGGGGGTGTAGCCCCAGCGGTGGCACATGAGCGGGTCGCGCCAACCGGGGTCGCCGTACAGCGGCCACATGGCGAGCTGGCCGTCCTTGCCCTGCGCGCGGGCGGCGCGAGAGGGCTCTTCGAGCAGCGCGCGGGCGGCGGCCAGGAGGTTGGGGCATTCGAGCACCAGCCGGCCGCCGGGCTTGAGGAGGTCGCGCCAGTGGCGCACCAGGTCCTCGGCCTCCCAGGGGTGGAAGTGCTCGATCACGTGCACCGCCAGGATCTCGTCGGCCACGCCGGGGCCGAAGGCCAGCGCGCGCAGGTCGGCGACGACGTCGGGCGCCCGGCCCTTGCGCGAGGGCGCGGCGTCGATGTTGATGTACCCGGGCAGCAGCTTGTCGCCGCAGCCGAGGTTCAGCCGCACGCGGCCGTCGTCGGGCGGGGGCTGCCAGCGGGCCTTGGGCGGGCGGGCCGGTGGCGCGGGCGGCGCGGCTCGCGCCTGTGGCCGGCGCAGCAGCCGGCGCGCGAGGGAGGCCAGGGCATCAGGCACGGAGGCCGGCAGGGCGATCGGCATGGCGGTCGGCGCGTTCGCGCAGCAGGTGGAGGAAGAAGGCCTCGAAGGCGCCGGCGATGCGCGCGGGGCGAAAGCGCACGGCGGCGGCGAGGAAGCGGCGGTGGATGGCCAGGCGCAGCGCGTGGCTGGCGCACAGGCGATCGAGCTGGCGCTCGAGCGAGCCGGGCGCGTCGGTGAAGAACAGGACGTCGCCGCAGTCGGTCTCCTGCGCGGAGAGCTCGCCGGCATGGACCAGGGCCGGCGTGCCCGAGCCGTAGGCGTTGGCCAGCTTGATGTTGGACTTGTAGCTGCGCGCCAGGAAGCTGGCGTGCTCGCCGCCGCGCGCGAGGACCACGATGTCCAGGTCGGTGTACCGCGCGGGGTTGGTGACGAAGCGCAGGCCGCGCGCGGCGCACGCCGCCTCCAGCCGGCCGCGCCACTCGCCCAGGTAGTCCGCGCCCTCGTAGCCCACGGTGGCCACGCGCTCGCGCACCGGGTTGCGGGCGATGCCGGGGCGGTGGTGGTGGTGGATCACCACGCCCTGGCGCACCAGGTCGCCCAGGTCCTGCGCCATGCGCTGGGTGGGGAAGATGTAGCCGTCGGCGCCGAGGGCGCGCCAGGCCGGCGCGAACAGCGCGCGCGCCGCGGCCACGCCGGCGTGGCGCAGGCCGTCGGCCGGCTGGGCCCAGGAGTCGACGATGTCGAAGACCACCGCCTTGCCCAGGGCGCGCGCGCGCTCGACGACCTGCAGGTCGGGCCGCTTGACCACGCACACCAGGTCGCAGGCGGCGAGGTCGGCCTCGGCGGGGCGCGGGACCGCGCGCCAGTTGGCCCGCAGGGCCGCCACCTGCTCGCCCCGCACCTGCCAGGCGCCGGCGCAGGACCGGCTGGTGAAGAGGGCGCGCACCGGGGAGGCAGGGACTTCGGGGCCGCCGGGATCGCCGGGGCCGCCGGGATCACCGGCGCCATCGGCGACCTCGTGGCGATCGTGGCGATCGTGGCGGCCGGGCCGGTCGGCGAGGTCAGGGCAGTCGGCCATGGCGGCTCACACCTTCTTCAGCAGGGCCGCCGCGGCCAGGCCGAGGTTGCCCGCCAGGGTCTGGCGGTAGATGCCGGCATCCACCAGGCCCGCGAGGCGGTGCGGCAGCAGGGCGTCACGGGCCAGGGCGAAGCGATCGAGCACGCGCCGGTTCTCCTCGGTGAGCAGCGGGCGCAGCGCGGCGAGCGCGTCGAGGTTGCGGCTGTTCCAGGCGCGGAAGCGCCCGCGCAGCATCAGCCCCAGGCGCCGGATGCGGGCCGGCCAGGTGGCGTTCATGCCGACCTGGTTGTGCGCATGCTGGCGGTAGCGCAGCGAGGGCTGCGGGTCGTAGTGGACATGGCCGCCGCAGCCGCTGACGACGAGGTAGGTCCACCAGTCGTGCGTGAGCACGTCGACCTCGCCGGCGCGCTGCAGCAGGCGGCGCGCGGCGCGGTTGAAGACCATGGTGTTGCCGCCGCCGATGTTCTGCACCAGCGCGTTGCGGAAGCCGGGCGGCCGCGAGAACAGCGGCGAGTGCCCGATGGCCCGGCCCTGCGCGTCGACCAGCCGGGTGCGCGAGCAGTACAGGGCCGGCCGCGCCGCAGGCTGCGGGCGCAGGGCCGCGAGGGCGCGGGCGAGCTTGTCCGGCTCCCAGATGTCGTCCTGGTCGCAATAGGCGAAGTAGTCGGCCTCGATGGCGCCGTCGCAGGCGAGCGCGGCGAAGTTGGCGGCAAAGCCGCGGCACGGGCCGCGCCGCGCGCCCAGGCGCGCCGGGCCCCAGCGGGCGCGGTAGCGGGCGAGGATGCGGGGGGTGGCGTCGCGCGAGCCGTCGTCCGAGGCCCAGACGCGCCAGTGCGGGTGGGTCTGCGCCGCGATCGAGTCGAGCTGCTCGGGCAGCCACGCCGCGCCGTTGCAGGTGGCCAGGAGGATGGCCACCCGCGGTGGCGGGGTCGCGGGCTGGCCGCGGGCAGGAGGAAGGGGCTGGCCGCCGTCGCCGGCTGCGCCCGTCGCGTCTTTCATCACCGTGGAAGAAAAGTCGAGGCGGGCGGAGACTAGGCGGGGGCTCAGCTCTTCAAGTTATCAATCCGTCAGAAGTTCAACGATCGAGCACTTCGCGCAGCATGCGGTCGACGCCGCTGCGCCAGTCGGGCAGCGTGAGGCCGAAGGCCTCGCGCAGCTTGCGCGTGTCCAGCCGCGAGTTGAGCGGCCGCTGCGCCGGCGTGGGGAAGGCGCTGGTGGGGACCGGCGCGACGGCCTCGGGACCGGCCTTGAGCGCCACGCCCGCGGCCTGGGCGAAGCCGATCACGTGGCGGGCATAGCCGTGCCACGTGGTTTCACCGGAGGACACCAGGTGATACAGGCCGCAACGCGAAGGATCGGCGAGCGCGGCGCGGATCGCGTGCGCGGTGACGTCGGCGATCAGGTCGGCCCCGGTGGGCGCGCCGAACTGGTCGTCGATGACGGTGAGGCGGTCACGCTCGCCGGCCAGGCGCAGCATGGTGCGCGCGAAGTTGCCGCCGCGCGCGGCATAGACCCAGCTGGTGCGGAAGGTGAGGTGGCGCGCGGTGTGCTGCGCGACCAGCTGCTCGCCCTCGAGCTTGGTGCGGCCGTAGGTGTTCAGCGGGCCGGTGGCGGCGCCCTCGGCGCGCGGGGCGTCGCCGCTGCCGTCGAACACGTAGTCGGTGGAGTAGTGCACCAGCAGCGCGCCGGCGGCCTCGGCGGCGCGGGCCAGCACGCCGGGGGCGACCGCGTTGACGCGGCGCGCGCCCTCGGCGTCGGACTCGGCCTTGTCGACCGCGGTCCAGGCGGCGGCGTTGACGATGACGTCGGGCCGCACGAGGCGCACCGTCTCGGCGAGGCGGTCGGGCTCGTTGAAGTCACTGGGGTGCGGCTCGCCGCGCGAGCCCAGGGCCACCACCTCGCCCAGGGGCGCGAGGCTGCGTTGCAGCTCCCAGCCGACCTGGCCGTTCTTGCCGAAAAGCAGGACCTTCATTGCTGCTGCGCGCCTTGCATGCCCTGGTACTGGCGCTGCACCCACTCGCGGTAGGCGCCGCTTTGCACGCGGGCCACCCAGTCGGGGTGGTCCAGGTACCACTGCACGGTCTTGCGGATGCCGGTGTCGAAGGTCTCGGCCGGCTTCCAGCCCAGCTCGCGCTCGATCTTGCGGGCATCGATGGCGTAGCGGCGGTCGTGGCCGGGGCGGTCGGTGACGTAGGTCACCTGGGTGGCGTAGGACTGGCCGTCGGCGCGCGGGCGCAGCGCGTCGAGCAGCGCGCAGACGGTGCGCACGATCTCGATGTTGGGCTTCTCGTTCCAGCCGCCGACGTTGTAGGTCTCGCCCAGGCGGCCGGCCTCGAGCACGCGGCGGATGGCGCTGCAGTGGTCCTTCACGTAGAGCCAGTCGCGCACCTGCAGGCCGTCGCCGTAGACCGGCAGGGGCTTGCCCGCCAGGGCGTTGACGATCATCAGCGGGATCAGCTTCTCGGGGAAGTGGAAGGGGCCGTAGTTGTTCGAGCAGTTGGTGGTGAGAACCGGCAGGCCGTAGGTGTGGTGCCAGGCGCGCACCAGGTGGTCGCTGGCGGCCTTGCTCGCCGAGTAGGGGCTGTTCGGCTCGTAGCGGTGCTGCTCGGTGAAGGCGGCATCGCCGGGGCCGAGGGAGCCGTAGACCTCGTCGGTCGACACGTGGAGGAAGCGGAAGGCGGCCTTCTCGCCGGCCGGCAGCGCGTCGAAGTAGGCGCGCACCGCCTCGAGCAGGCGGAAGGTGCCGACCACGTTGGTCTGGATGAAGTCGCCGGGGCCGTGGATGGAGCGGTCCACATGCGACTCGGCGGCGAAGTTCAGGACCGCGCGCGGGCGGTGCTTCGCCAGGAGCTGGGCCACCAGCGCGGCGTCGCCGATGTCGCCCTGCACGAAGGTGTGGCGGGCATCGCCGTCGAGCGCGGCGAGGTTCTCGCGGTTGCCCGCATAGGTCAGTTTGTCGAGGTTGACGACGGGCTCGCCCGTGTGGGCCACCCAGTCCAGGACGAAGTTCGCGCCGATGAAGCCGGCGCCGCCAGTGACGAGGATCATGCGCGGGACTGTAGCGGATTAGGCAGGCCTTCCTACGCCATGCCGGCACCGCGGGGCTAGAGTGGGAAGGTTCGATTTCGATGGAGGAACCATGGTCACGAAAGCCAGCAAGCCCGGCCCGGGCGACGACGACGACGCAGGGCCTGGCGCCCGGGGCCCGGCCCGCCAGATCTGGCAGGCCGGCCTGGGCGCCTTTGCCAAGGCGCAGGAGGAAGGCGGCAAGGTGTTCGAGGCGCTGGTGCGCGAGGGCGCGGCGATCCAGCGCAAGACCCAGGCCGCGGCCGAGGAGAGGATGGCCGAGGCCACCGAGCGCATGGCCGCCATGGCCGGCGACCTCTCCTCGCGGGCCCAGGGCCAGTGGGGCAAGCTCGAGGGCATCTTCGAGGAGCGCGTGGCGCAGGCCCTGAACCGCCTGGGCGTGCCCTCGGCGGCCGAGATGGCGGCGCTGCGCGATCGGGTGGCGCAGCTCGAGCAGCAGCTCGCCGCCGCCCGAGCGGCGCCGCGGGCCGCGGCGAAGGCGGCGCCCAGGAAGGCCGCAAAGGCGGCGGCCCCGGCAAGGGCCGCGAAGGCCGCGGGCCGGCCCGCCGCGCGCCGCAAGGCGCCGCCGCCCGGCACGGCCGGCTGAAGCCGCCGAGGGCAGGGGCAGCCCCGGCCGCCTGAAGCCTTTCCGGCTAGGGGTTCCACCTTGGCCGCGGGCCGGCGGCCCCTGCCTACACTGGGCCGCATGGCCGCCAAAGCCCCGCGCCGCACCGCAGAACGCATCCTCGATGCCACGCTGGACCTGTTCAACCGCTTTGGCGAGCCCAATGTCTCCGCGCCGGTGATCGCCAACTCACTGGGCATCAGCGCGGGCAACCTGCACTACCACTTCCGCGCCAAGGAGGACCTGGTCAACGCCCTGTTCGACCGCTACGCCGAGGGCCTGCGCGGGCTGCTGCAGGCCGCCGGCGGGGTGCGCGACGTCGAGGACGCCTGGTTCTTCCTGCACACCCTGTTCGAGCGCCTGTGGGGCGCGCGCTTCCTGTACCGCGACATCAACGACCTGCTCTCGCGCAACCGCCGGCTGGAGGCGGGCTTCCGACAGCTGCTGGAGGACAAGACCCAGGCCGTGCGCGACATGCTCGCCGGCATGGGCGCGCACGGCGCCCTGCGCATCGACCCGCGCGAGTCCGGCCCCACCGCCACCAGCATGGTGGTGGTGCTGACCTGGTGGCTGAGTTTCGAGTACGTGCGCGACCCGCGCCGGGCGCTGGAAGCCGAGGCGGCGCAATACGCCTTGTTGCGGGGCGCACACCATGTACTTCATCTGCTGGTACCCTATCTGGAAGCCGGGCAGCGGGAGCACCTGCTACGCCTGGTCGGCGCGTACGACGCGCCCCGGGAGTGACAACAATGCCGCAGGAGACTTGCCAGATGGGCCGCTGGACCGCCTTCCCGCATGCGGGTGACTTTCCGTTCGACGCCGAGCGCGTGGCGCGCGAGTGGGACCGGCTGCACGCCGGCGACGCCGAGCCCCTGCCCCGCGACCCGGCGGTGCTGCGCGCCTGGACGCTTTGCCACCGCGGCGAGTTCGAGGCCGCGGCCGAGGCCGGCCTGGCCGCCGGCGGCGACGGCGTGACCGTGGCCAGCAAGGCCATGACCGTGCAGGCGACCTACCTTGAACCCCGCGAGGGCGCCAGCCTCGACCTCTTGCTCGAGGTGGCGGCCCAGGCCGAGCGCCAGGCCCGCGAGCAGCCCGAGAACGCCAGCGCCTGGTACTGGCAGGCCATCGCCCTGGGCCGCTACAGCCAGGGCATCAGCGTGGCCAAGGCGCTGGCCCAGGGGCTGGCGGGCAAGGTGAAGGCCGGCCTGGAAAAGACGATCGCGCTGCGCCCGCACCATGCGGACGCCCACATCGCCCTGGGCACCTTCCACGCCGAGGTGATCGACAAGGTCGGCGCGCTGATCGGGGGCATGACCTACGGCGCCAACCGCGACACCGGGGTGCGCCTGCTGCGCGAGGGGCTGCGCCTGCACCCGCGCTCGCCGGTGGGCCTGCTGGAGGCGGCCAACGGCCTGCTGATGCTCGAGGGCGATGCCGCGCGCGACGAGGCCGCCCGCCTCTGGGAGGCCGCCGCCGCCACCGTGCCGGTGGACGCGATCGAGCGCCTGCACGTGGACCGCGCGCGGCTCGAGCTGGCGGATTGAGCGGGGAGCACGCGCCGCCTCTTCGCCTCTTCGCCTCTTCGCCTCTTCGCCTCTTCGCCTCTTCGCTTCTTCGCTTCTTCGCCTCTTCGCTTCTTCGCTTCTTCGCTTCTTCGCCTCTTCGCTTCTTAGCTTCTTCGCTTCTTCAGCGGCTTCAGCGGCTTCAGCGGCTTCAGCGGCTTCAGCGGCTTCAGCGGCTTCAGCGTCCCTCAACCTCCCGCCAGCGCCTGCAGCGCGCGTTGCCGCTCGGGCTGCGCCAGGCGGGCGAGCTCCTTCACCGCCGCGAAGAAACGGCGCCAGTCGCGCCCCTCCCGCTCGAACAGCGCCTCGAAGGCGGGGACGAGGTCGTCATACGCCGCCTGTGCGCCAAAGGAGGCGTTGTTGGCCTCCTCGACCCAGCGGTCGGTGGGGCGCAGGCGCGCGGGGTCGCCGCCCCAGGCGGCGCGCAGGCCCGCGTACTGCGCGCGGAAGTCGGCCAGGACCTGCGCCTTGCGCGCGAGGCGGTCCTGGGAATCGCCCGCCCGGGCCGCGCCGGCCTCGGTCGCGCCACCGCCACCGGCCCCCGTCACCGGCGCCTCGTAGATCGCCTGCAGCCGCTGCCGCGTGGCCCGCACCAGGGCGCGGAAGGCGTCGCGGCGCTGCGACGCCGCGGCGTACTCCGCGCGGGCGCCCTCCCCCGCCTCGCGCGCCAGCCAGGCCTGCACGCCCAGGCGCTCGACCGCGGTGGCGAAGGATTCGTTGAAGGCGGTGTCGTCCTTCACGTACAGCACCTGGTGCGCGAGCTCATGGAAGATCAGGCGGGCGAGTTCGCCCTCGCCGTACCCGATGAAGGTATTGAGCAGCGGGTCGCCGCCGGCCCAGTTCAGCCAGCCCAGGGTGGAGTACGCCGGCACGGGGTAGACCGTGGCATCCCAGCCCGCCTCGCGCAGGCGCTGCGCCTCGGCCCGCGCGCCGGCCTCGTCGAACCAGCCCCGGTAGCCCACGCAGCCGGCCACCGGGAAGCACCAGGTGCGCAGGGTGAGCGACAGCGCCGGCGCGGCAACCACGTTCCACAGCGCGGCGGGGCGCTGCAGGTCGGCATAGCGGCGGTAGCTGGCGTTGTCCGGGAGGGCCAGCTCGCGACTGGCGAAGGCGCGGATGCGCTGCGCCAGCTGCAGCCGCGCGCGCAGGCGCTCGGGGGTGGCCGGGTCCTCCAGCCAGTCGGCCACCGGGCGCGCGGCGTGCAGCATCTGCAGGTGGCCGGCGGCGGCCTGCCAGTAGTAGCCCAGGTCCTCGCGGTCGCCGCCCGCGCTGCCCGCGCCGGGGCCGCCGGCACACCCGCACAGGGCCAGGGCGGCAACGAGGGAGGCGACCGCGCACCGCATGGGGTCACGCCGCATGGGGTCAGGCCCGCCGGACTTCGACCAGGCAGTCGTAGAACACCGGGGCGCGGCCCATGTCGGTGAGCGCCTGGCTGGTCAGCTCGTTGACGTTGGTCCCGTCCAGGCCGAGCTTGCGCCACCAGATGCCCAGGCCGTTGACCACGCCGGGCCGCGCGCGCTCGCAGACCCGGGCCTTGCAGCGGTACTCGCCGCGGTCGTTGAAGACGCGCACCACGTCGCCGCTGGCGATGCCGCGCGCGGCGGCGTCCCCGGGGCTGATCTCCAGCAGCGGCTCGCCCTCGATGTCGCGCAGGCTCTCGAGGTTGGCGAAGCTGGAGTTGAGGAAGTTGCGCGCCGGCGGCGAGATCATGGCCAGCGGGTGGCGCGGGTCGCTGCCCGCGGGCTCGTGATTGGGCAGGTGGCCGGGCAGGCCGTCCTGCCCCGCGCGCGCCAGCCGCTCGCTGAAGAACTCGCAGCGGCCCGAGGCCGTGGGGAAGCCGCCCTCGGCGAAGGGCGCGTCGGGCACGGGCAGCGGGGCGAAGCCCTGCGCCAGCAGGAGGTCGAAGTCCACCGCGTCGCCGAAGGCGCTGCGGCACAGGGTTTCGTCGTCCTCGGCGAAGCAGGGGTCGTCGAACCCCATGCGGCGCGCCAGGCGCCGGAAGATCTCCGCATTCGGCAGGCTCTGGCCAACCGGCGCGATGGCGGGCCGATTGAGCAGGACGTCGGTGTGGCCGTAGGCGGGGTGGATGTCCCAGTGCTCCAGCTGCGTGGTGGCGGGCAGCACGTAGTCGGCATGGTCGGCGGTGTCGGTGAGGAAATGCTCCAGGACCACGGTGAACAGGTCCTCGCGGGCGAAGCCGCGCGCCACCTTGGCGGACTCGGGCGCGACCGCCACCGGGTTGCTGTTGTAGACGACCACCGCCTCGACCTTCGGGCCGAAGGCCGGTGAGGACTCGCGCAGCAGGTCGTCGCCGATGGTGCTCATGTTGATGGTGCGCGGCATGCGGCCGGCGAGCAGGTCCGGCCGCGGCAGCGCGGAGCGCCGCGCCGGGAACCAGTCGCTGTTCGACATCAGCAGGCCGCCGGCCGGCTCGCGCCAGGCGCCCACCAGCGCCGGCAGGCAGGCCACCGCGCGCACCGCGTTGCCGCCGCCGCGCACGCGCTGCATGCCGTAGTTCAGGCGGATGGCGGCAGGCTTCGTCGTGCCGTAGTCGCGCGCCAGGGCGCGGATCTGCGCCGCCGGCACGCCGCACACCTGCGCCGCGCGCTCGGGCGGCCATTGCAGGGCGCGCTCACGCAGCGCCTCCCAGCCCAGGGTGTGGCGGGCGATGTAGTCGTGGTCCAGCCAGTCGTTGGCGACCAGCTCGTGCATCAGCGCGAGGGCCAGCGCGGCATCGGTGCCCGGGAGCAGCTGCAGGTGCTCGTGGCATTTCTCGGCGGTCTCGGTGCGGCGCGGGTCGATGCACACCAGCCGCGCGCCGGCGCGCTTGGCCTCCTGCGCCAGCCGCCAGAAATGCAGGTTGCTGCCGATGGAGTTGCTGCCCCAGATCAGGATCAGCTTCGCATGCGCGAAGTGCTCCACCTTCATGCCGACCCGCCCGCCCAGCGTGTGCCGCAGGGCCTCGCCGCCGGCCGATGCGCAGATGGTGCGATCGAGCAGCGAGGCGCCCAGGCGGTGGAAGAAGCGCCCGGCCATGCCCTCCCCCTGCACCAGGCCCATGGTGCCGGCGTAGCTGTAGGGGAGGATGGCCTGCGGGTCGCGCGCGGCGATGGCGCGCAGGCGGGCGGCGATGTCGTCCAGCGCCTCGTCCCAGGAGACCGGCTCGAAGCGGCCGGCGCCCTTGGGGCCGGCGCGGCGCAGCGGCGTGAGGACGCGGCCGGGGTGGTAGGTGCGCTCGGTGTAGCGCGAGACCTTGGTGCAGAGCACGCCGCCGGTGAGGGGGTGGGCCGGGTTGCCCGCGACCTTGATAGCCACGCCGCCCGCGACGGTGGTCACCAGGGCGCAGGTGTCGGGGCAGTCGTGCGGGCAGGCGCCCAGCACCTGCCGGGCGCCGCCAGGGGCGGGCGCCCCGGAGGCGATTGGCGATTCCATGATGTCAACCTATAGTTTTCATTCCGAGCCAGACCACGAGGACAGGGAGGTCCCGCCATGAACATCCGCCACGCCATCGCCACCTGGGCCCGCGCCGCCATGGTAGCGGCGCTCACGCTCGCCGGGCCCCTCGCGCAGGCGCAGGGCGGCGCCATCGTGCTGGGCCAGTCGCTGGCGCTCACCGGGCCGGGCTCGGTGATCGCCGCACCCTACCACCAGGGCGCCCGGCTGTTCTTGGAGCGGCTCAATGCCACTGGCGGCATCCAGGGGCGCCGCATCGAGCTGCTCACGCTCGACGACCAGGGCGACCCGGCGCGCACCGCCGCCCACACCCGGAAGCTGATGGACCAGGGCGTGCTCGCCCTCTTCGGCTACGTGGGCTCGCCCCAGGTCACGGCGGCCTACCCCATCCTCAAGGACAGCGACCTGCTGCTGTTCGCGCCGCTGTCCGCCGCCGACGAGTTCCGCGGCGCGCTCTATCCCAATGTCTACGCGCTGCGGCCCGGCTACTCGGAGGAGGCCGCGGCCATCACCCGCCATGCCGAGACGCTGGGCGCGCGGCGCCTGGGCATCCTGCATGCGGCCGACGGCGAGGCCCTGGCGGCGCTGGACGCGGCCGAGCGCACCATGACCGGGCTGGGCGCCAACCTGGTGGCGCGCGCGCCGGTGGCGGGCGGGCTGGACAAGCTGGTGGCGGCGCGGCCCGAGTCGGTGCTGGTGATCGCCGAGCCGGGCGCCGCGGCCGCGGCCATCAAGGCGCTGCGCGCCAAGGCCTTCCGCGGCCCGATCTACGGCTTTTCCACCACCGGCGAGAGCCTGCTGGCCGACCTGCTCGGCCCGGCCGGCGCGGGCGTGGTGGTGGTGCGCGTGGTGCCGCGCAGCGACGACGCCCGCCTGCCGGTGGTGCGCGCCCTGCACGAGTCCGCCGGCGCGGCCGGCCTGGGCCGGCCCAATGTCTACATGCTCGAAGGCTACCTGGCCGCCCGCGCGATGGCCGAGGCATTGCGCCGCGCGCCGCAGCCCACGCGGGCGAAGCTGCGCAAGGCGCTGGAGAGCCTGGACGACATGAACCTCGGCGGCTTCCGCGTGCATTTCGCCGGCGCCCGGGTCGGCTCGCGGCTGGTGGAGTTGAGCCTGATCGACTCCCAGGGCCGGGTGCGCGAGTAACAGCATGGCCGCGGGGGCAGCGTGTGGGTAGACTGGCAGCTCGTGACTCGGCCTCGTCACCCTGACCATGAAACTTCTTGAACCCATCGTCGCCCAGGCCCCCGAGATCGCGGCCCTGCGGCGCGACCTCCATGCCCACCCCGAGCTGTGCTTCCAGGAGGTGCGCACCGCCGACCTCGTGGCCGCGCGCCTGGCCGAGTGGGGCATTCCCGTGCACCGCGGCCTCGGCCGCACCGGCGTGGTGGGCATCGTCAAGGCCGGCACCAGCGACCGCGCCATCGGCCTGCGCGCCGACATGGACGCCCTGCCGATCCAGGAGTTCAACACCTTCGCCCACGCCAGCCGGCACGCCGGCCGGATGCATGCCTGCGGCCATGACGGCCACACCGCCATGCTGCTCGGCGCGGCCCGCCACCTGGCGGCGCACCGCAATTTCGACGGCACGGTCTACCTGATCTTCCAGCCCGCAGAGGAAGGCGGCGGCGGCGCGCGCGAGATGATGCAGGACGGCCTGTTCGAGCAGTTCCCCATGGAGGCCGTGTTCGGTATGCACAACTGGCCCGGCATGCCGGCCGGCACCTTCGCCGCCAGCCCGGGGCCGGTGATGGCCTCGTCCAACGAGTTCAAGATCACCATCCGCGGCAAGGGCAGCCATGCGGCCATGCCGCAGAACGGCATCGACCCGGTGCCGATCGCCTGCCAGATGGTGCAGGCCTTCCAGACCATCATCAGCCGCAACAAGAAGCCGATCGACGCGGGCGTGATCTCGGTGACCATGATCCACGCCGGCGAGGCCACCAACGTCGTGCCCGATTCCTGCGAGCTCCAGGGCACGGTGCGCACCTTCACCCTGGAGGTGCTGGACATGATCGAGCGGCGCATGCGCCAGGTGGCCGAGCATGTGTGCGCGGCGCACGAGGCGACCTGCGAGTTCGCGTTCGAGCGCAACTACCCGCCCACCGTCAACAGCGCCGCCGAGGCGGCCTTCTGCCGCGAGGTGATGGCCTCCATCGTCGGCGAGGAGAACGTGCTGGACCAGGAGCCCACCATGGGCGCCGAGGACTTCGCCTACATGCTGCAGGCCAAGCCCGGCGCGTACTGCTTCATCGCCAACGGCGACGGCAGCCACCGCGAGATGGGGCACGGCGGCGGCCCGTGCATGCTGCACAACCCCAGCTACGACTTCAACGACGACCTGATCCCGCTGGGAGCGACCTACTGGGTCCGCCTCGCCGAGGCCTGGTTCGCCCGCCCGCGCGCCTGAGACGCCGTGATGCCGCGATGATCGACCTCGACATCGACGCGTTCTCCTCCACCTACGCGCTGGCGCGCGAGAAGTTCCTGCAGGCCGCGCGCGAGGCCGGCCTGCCCGTGGAGCAGCGGCTGCACCCCTTCCGCGGCCCGCGCGGCGAGGACCTGGCGATGGACGTGGTGCGCGACGGCCCGCTCGACGCGAAGGCCCTGCTGATCGTCACCAGCGGCTGCCACGGCATCGAGGGCTTCAGCGGCAGCGCGGTGCAGGTCGCGGCGCTGCGCGACGCCAACTGGCGCGGCTTCGTCCACGTGCGCGGCGTGGCGGTGCTGTACGTGCATGCCCTCAACCCGTGGGGCTTCGCGCACCTGCGCGCGACGACGCACGAGAACGTCTTCCTGGACCGCAACTTCATCGACTTCAGCGCGAAGCTGCCGGCCAACGACGCCTACCGCCACCTGCACCCCCTGCTGCTGCCCGCCAACTGGCCGCCGACGGCGGAGAACCAGGCGGCCGTGCAGGCCTGGATCGCCTCGCACGGCGAGCGCGACTTCCTCGCGGCCGTGACCCAGGGCCAGTACGACTTCCCGGACGGGCTGTTCTACGGCGGCACCGCGCCGAGCTGGAGCAACCGCAACTGGCGGCGCGTGCTGCGCCAGCACGCGCGCGATGCGGCGCGCCTGGCCTGGGTCGACCTGCACGCCGGCCAGGGCCTGGACGGCGTCGGCGATCGCGTGTACGCCGGGCCCGACGACCCGGCCGCCCTGGCGCGGGCGCGGCGCTGGTGGAGCGGCGGCGGGCGCACGCCGGTCACCTGCGGCCACGACGGCACGGCGCCGGCACCGCACCGCCACGGCCTGCTGTGGACCACGGTGCGCGAGGAGTGCCGCTTCTGCGAGTACACCGGCGTCGCGCTCCACCCCGCCACGGTGCCGGTGATGGAGCTGCTCGACGCCCTGCGCGGCGACCACTGGCTGCACAGGAACCCGGACGCGCCGCCGGCGGTGGCCGATGCGGTCCGCCAGGCGATGCGCGACGCCTTCCACCCGGAGGCGTCGGCGTGGAAGCTGCGGGTGCTGGAGCAGGCCGGGCAGGCGCTGCAGCAGGCGGTGGAGGGCTTGTCCGCCTGAGGGGCGGCAAGGAGAGCGGGCCGGGGAGCGGGCCCGCTTCGCCGCGCGGCCGGCGCGCGAAACTCAGGACTGGCCGCGGCTGCGGGCGATCTCGAGCAGGCCGTCGAAGATCAGGCTCTCGACCAGTTCGCAGGACACCGAGAGGAACGGCGCCATCTTCCAGCCGGCGCCCCCGGTCATGTAGACCACGGGTTCGGCGCCGCAGTGCCGGCGGACATGCTGCACCATGCGCTCGACCGCGCCGGCGATGGCGAAGGTGCCGCCGCTGGTGAGTGCGTCGCTGGTGTTGGTGGGGAATTCGCGCACCTCGCCGGTGGGCACGTGCAGGCCGGCGGTGCCGGACTCGAGGGCGCGCAGCATGATGCCGTGCCCCGGCAGGATGAAGCCCCCGAGGAAGCGGCCCTCGGCGTTGATCGCCTCCACGGTGACCGCGGTACCCACCATGACCACCACCACCGGGCGCGCCGGCCCGGCGGCGAGCATGCGGTGGCGCGCGCCGACCATGGCCACCCAGCGGTCCGCGCCCAGGCGCGTGGGGTGGTCGTAGCCATTGACCAGGCCGCACTCGGCGGTGGTGGCGTGGATCCAGCGCGGGGCCACGTCCCACAGTTCCTCCATCTGCTCGCCGACGCGCAGCTTGATGGCGTCGGCCGCGACGGCGCAACCGAGCATGCGCGAGGGCGCGGGCAGCGCGCGCCAGGCGCCGTCGGCCAGCTTGTCGATGTTCTCGAGGAATTCAGCGCCGTGCGCGCGCAGCGGCGCACCGGGACGGGCCTCTTCGTACAGGGCCCATTTGAGTCGGGTGTTGCCGACGTCGATGGCGAGGAACATGCGTCTCCTGGATCGGTCTAGATCGCGCCGATCCAGCAGGCCCGCTGGATCGCGGCCAACTTGTTCTCCACCTTCAGTTTGGCCATCGCGTTGGCCAGATGGTAATTGACGGTGCGCTCCGCGCATTTCATCTGCTCGGCGCTCTCGCGTGCGGTGAGGCCGTTGAAGGCGAGCATGAGGCACTGCCGCTCGCGTGGGCTGAGGGCCGAACGCTCCTGCGCGATGCAGCGTTTCACCAGCGGCCAGACATTGAGCGTGGACCACACCATCGCCGCCGCCTCGGCCCGGCAGGCCATCTCGCGCGGCGTGAACATGAAGCACTCGAAGGCGCGCTCGGCCGGCAGCGGGAACTCCACGCGGATCAGGGTCTGGAAGCCATGCGCCAGCGCCAGCAGCCGCCAGTGCGAGTCCTGCACGCCCCCGCCCTTGGCGATGTGCTGCCAGGCCACCAGCGGCGCGTCGCACTCGCGCCAGGGCGCGCCGAACTCGCAGCTGCGGGCCAGCGCGCCCACCGCGTCGGCGGCGCGCGGCGGGTGGACGCACAGGACCTGGCGGTCGTCGAAGCCACCGAACGGGTCGGGACCGAGGACGGCCACGGCCTCGACCGCATGCTCGCGCAGCGACGTCAACCAGTCGCTGAGGATGCTGTCGAGATTGACGCTGTCAAAGTTAACAGGATCTCCCATGGCCTCGGCCTGCCCGTCGGATGAAACCGACACAATAGCATTACATTGCCGCCTCCGATCACCCGCTCGCGGCCCCTCCTCGCCCCACCCGCCAACGACCTCGTGCCCATGCCGGCCTCCCCCTGGATCCACTGGCTCCATTGGCGCATCCGGCTGCGTGCCTTCGCATCCGGCCTGCTGATGCACCTGCTGCGCGAGCCGCTGCTGCACCCGTCGCCCCGGCGCATCCAGGCGCTGGGCCTGTCGACGGCGCTGGGCCATCCCCTGTTCCACCTGGTGTGGACGCGCTGGCTGCCCCAGCCCTACGACAACCCCTGGGAGCGCCTGGCCGCCGGCGGCCTGGGCCTGTTCCTGCTGCTGGCACCGGGGCTGCGCCAGCAGCCGCCCTCGCGCGAGGCCGCCTGGGTGTTCTGCGCCGTCACCTGGCTCTCGCTGCCCGTCTACTTCACCTGGATGTACCTGTGCAACGACCGCAACACGGTCTGGCTCACGACGCTGGCCATGGTCATCCTGATCTACTTCCACCTCAGCGACTGGCGCATCGCCAGCGTCGGGCTGGTCGGCGGCCTGCCGGCGGGCTGGCTGCTGTTCGCGGCAGCCGGCCCGGCCGTGCAGCCCGTGGCCAGCGAGGAAGCCACCACCCATGGCGTGCTGCTCGCCTTCGCGGGCTACATGGGGCTGATCCTCGGCCTCTCGGCCTACAACCTGCGGCGCGCCCAGCTCGAGCAGGCGCTGGGGACCATGGGCATCATGGCCCATGAGCTGCGCACGCCGCTGGCCACCATCGCGCTGGTCGGTGACGCGGTGCGCCTGCAGTCGCAGGCGTCGGCGCCGGACGCCGCCCGCCTGGGCGAGCTGGCCGAGCGGCTCGGGGGCATGGTGCGCCGCATGAACTGCCAGATCGACATGCAGATCACCAACGCCCGGATGATGAACCTGCGTCCGCGCCACGACCCGGTGCCGGTGGCCGCGGTGGTGCGCGCCCGCGTGGAGGGCTACCCGTTCCGCAGCGAGGGCGAGCGCGCCTGCGTGCAGGTGCACGTGATCCGCGACTTCGCCTTTCCCGGGGCGCCCGACCTGTTCGGGCAGGTGATCGACAACCTGGTGAAGAACGCCTTGCGCTCGCTCGCGAGCCTGCCGCAGCCCCCCGGCCCCGGCGACCTGCGCATCGTGGTGGAGAAATGCCGCGCCCACGGGCGCGTCGCGGTGATCGACCGCGGCGCGGGCATGGACCCGCTGCTGCGCGCACGCCTGTTCCAGCCCTTCGTCTCCACCCACCAGGGCTCGGGCCATGGGCTGGGGCTGGCCTTCTGCCAGCGCGTGGTGCGCGCCTCGCGCGGGCAGATCCGGGTGGAGTCCGAGCCGGGCCAGGGCGCGCGCTTCCTGATCGAGCTGCCGCTGGTGGCGGGCCGGGACGCATGACCCCTCGCGCCCGGCCGCCGCTGTTCCGCCGGCCGGGCGCCGTCGTCCTGCTCGACGACGACGCCGACTACCTCGAGATGCTGGCCATGGTGCTGCCGCGCCACTGGCCGCTGCGGCTGTTCACCCGGCCCACGCTGTGCGTGCATGCCTTCCACCGCGAGCTGAAGCTGTGGGAAGCGGACCGCTGGCAGGTGCAGTACCTGGTGGACCTGTGGCGCCAGGGCAAGCCGCTGCTGCCGCAGATCCTGGGCTACTGGGCGCGGGCGACCGAGCGCTACGGCCTCACCCAGGTCTGCGTGGTCGATTTCTCGATGCCCGCCATGGACGGCCTGCAGGTGCTCAGCGAACTGGTCGACTGGCCCGGCGCCCGCGTGCTGCTCACGGGCCAGGCCGACGAGCGCGTGGCCGTGCATGCCTTCAACCGGCGGCTGATCGACCACTACATCCCCAAGCAGGCGCCCAACATCGCGCTGCACCTGATCGAGACGCTGGACATGCTGGCGCAGCGCGCCTGCGAGCGCTTCGAATCCATCATCGCCGCCACGCTGAGCCCCGCACAGCACGCGCTGCTGCGCGCGCCCGGGGTGCCGCAGGCCCTGGAGGACTTCATCCGCCGGCGCTGGATCGAGCACATGGTGATCGGCGACCCGTTCGGCGTGCTGGGCATGGACGCCGCGGGGCGCATCGGCTGGCTGCAGTTCGAGACCCGCGAGGGCCTCGCCGCGCAGGCGGAGCTCGCCGAACTGGAGGGCCTGCCGCCGCCCGTGGTGGCCGAGATCCGCTGCGGGCACCGGCTCGCCAACCTCGAGCTGCGCCAGGGCCTGGACCGGCGCTGCGGCGTGGAGCACGGCCCGGCCTTCGCGCTGGGCGACGAGGCATCGCTGCTGGCGGCGCTGTTCAACGTGCAGGGCCAGGTGCTGGCGCCGGCGCCAGCCAGCTACGAGAGCTGGCTGGCGCAGCAGCCGCCGCGGGCGGTGCCGCGCTAGGGGTGGCATCGGCGCATGAATCGGCGCAGGGTCCGCCGTATGGGGCTGCCGTATGGGGCTGCCGTATGGGGCTGCCGTATGGGGCCGCCGTACGGGACCGCCGCATAGGTCCGCCGCATAGGTCCGCCGCAGGGGACCGCCGTTCGCGGTCGGCCCCAGGGCATGCCGGAGGGCCGCGTTCAGGCTGCCACGCGCTGGCGCCGCGCCGCCGCCCAGTCCCAGGGCCGCACGAGCGGCGCGATCTCGGCCGCCACCGCCTCGACCTGCGCGACCTCCGCCTCGGTGAGGCCGGCGTTCAGGGTGAGGCGCACCAGCGCGCGGTTGCGGCTGGTGGCCGGCGAGATGAAGACCGCGCCGAACACGCCGCGCGCCTCCAGCGCGTCGCGCAGGGCCAGGGTGGCGACCTCGGTGCCGGCCTCCAGCGCGATGATCTGCTCGCTGCCCTGGGCGATCGGGTAGCCCAGGCCCGCCAGCGTGCCGCGCAGGCGCGCGGTGTGCCGCGTCAGCGCGGCGCGCGCGGCATCGCTGCGCCGGATCACGTGCAGCGTGGCGTGCAGGCCGGCCACCTCATGGGGCAGCAGGCTGGAGCTGAAGATGAACGGGAAGCTGTGCACCGCGAGGTAGTCGCGCAGCTCGCGCGGCAGGGTGAAGATGCCGGCGCGCCCAGCGAAGGACTTGGCCAGGCTGGCGGTGATGAAGTGGACCCGGTGCGTGAGCCCCAGGTGCGCGCACAGCCCGCGCCCCTGCGGCCCGTGCGTGCCCAGGGCATGGGACTCGTCGGCCACCACCATCGAGCCGCCGGCCTCGGCCGCCTCCACCACCTCGGCGAGGCGGCACAGCGCGCCGGTGGCGCTGTAGACGGTGTCCACCACCACCACGCCAGGCCCGTGCTGGGCCATCAGCTTGCGCAGGTGGGCCGGGTCGTTGTGGCGGAAGCCATGGGCCACGGCGCCCGAGGCGCGCACGCCCTCCCACAGCGACATGTGGGCCATCATGTCCAGGTACACCGGCGAGCCGGGGTCGGCCAGGATCTGCAGCAGGCCGAGGTTGGCGGCATAGCCCGACTGGCACAGGAAGCTGTCCTCGGCGCCCAGCCAGTCGGCCATGTCCCGCTCGAAGCGGCCGGCCGGCGTGTCGCCGAACTGGAAGATGCTCGATTGCACCACCGCGCTGCGCGCATGCGCGAGGGCCTGGAGCTGCGCCTGCACGATCTCGGGATGGTCCACCACCGAGAGGTAGTCGTTGCCGTCGAGGCGGATCGCGTCCGGCCCGGGCACGCGCCCATGCGTGAAGAACCGCCCGCCCCACTCGCGGTGGAAGCGGTCATGGAAGTCGCGCGCCAGGCGCTCGCGCAAGGCGGCCGACAGCGGCGCGCCGGTGGACGCGGGCCGGCTGCCGGCCGCGGGGTGGGAAGGGGAAACGGGCGCGGCCACGCCAGCCGCCGGGTCGATCACGCAGTCCATGGGGAACCTCCGCTGGAAGAACACCCTTCCATTGGAGAAACCCCGGGCCGCAGGTGCCCGCGACAACCTGTCAGGCCTGACAGGTCAAGTTACAAAAAGATTGGCGGATTTTTGCTACCGGCACGAGGGCCGGACCAACGGGCCCCCGGGGCCCATGGATCCCGGCCTCAGGCCAGCTTGCCGTGGCAGTGCTTGTACTTCTTGCCGCTGCCGCAGGGGCAGGGGTCGTTGCGGCCGACATGGGCCACCGGGGCGCGGGCGGTGCTCTCGTCCAGCGTGGTCTGCGCCTCGCCGGTCTCGGTGGGCGCGGTGTAGGTCACGTTGGCGATGTGCTCGGCACGCTCCTCCAGGGCCTCGGCAGCCTGGTCGAGCTGCTCGCCGGACTGCACGCGCACGGTCATGAGCACGCGGGTGACCTCGTTCTTCACCGAATCCAGCAGCTGGCCGAACAGCTCGAAGGCCTCGCGCTTGTACTCCTGCTTGGGCTGCTTCTGCGCGTAGCCGCGCAGGTGGATGCCCTGGCGCAGGTAGTCCAGCGCGGCCAGGTGCTCGCGCCAGTGGGTGTCCAGGCTCTGCAGCAGGACCACGCGCTCGAACTGGGTGAAGTTCTGCGCGCCGATCTGCGCCAGCTTGGCCGCGAAGGCGGCGTGGGCGGCGGCGACCACCGCCTCGAGGATCTCCTCGTCGGTGATGGAGGCGGATTCCTTGACCTTGTCCTGCAGCGAGACCTGCACGCCCCAGTCCTCGGCCAGGGTCTTCTCCAGGCCGGCCAGGTCCCACTGCTCCTCGACGGACTCGGCGGGGACGAACTGGCGCACCAGGTCGGTGAAGCAGCCCTCGCGCAGGGCGGTGATCTGGGCCTCCAGGTCCTGCGCGTCGAGGATGTCGTTGCGCTGCTGGTAGATCACCTTGCGCTGGTCGTTGGCGACGTCGTCGTACTCCAGCAGCTGCTTGCGGATGTCGAAGTTGCGGGCCTCGACCTTGCGCTGCGCGCTCTCGATGCTGCGGGTGACGATGCCGGCTTCGATGGCCTCGCCCTCGGGCATCTTGAGGCGGTCCATGATGGCGCGCACGCGGTCGCCCGCGAAGATGCGCATCAGCGGGTCGTCGAGGCCCAGGTAGAAGCGCGAAGAGCCCGGGTCGCCCTGGCGGCCGGAGCGGCCCCGCAGCTGGTTGTCGATGCGGCGCGACTCATGGCGCTCGGTGGCGATGATGCGCAGGCCGCCCAGCGAGGTGACCAGCTCGTGGTCCTTCTTCCACTGGGCGCGCAGTTCCTCGATGCGCGCGGCCTTGGCGGCGGCGTCCAGCGATTCGTCGGCCTCGATGGCCTCGATGGCCTTCTCCACGTTGCCGCCCAGCACGATGTCGGTGCCGCGGCCCGCCATGTTGGTGGCGATGGTGATCATCTTCGGGCGGCCGGCCTGGGCCACGATGTCGGCCTCGCGGGCGTGCTGCTTGGCGTTGAGCACCTGGTGCGGCAGCTTCGCCTTGTCCAGCAGCTGGGAGATGATCTCGGAGTTCTCGATCGAGCTGGTGCCCACCAGCACCGGCTGGCCGCGCTCGTAGCACTCGCGGATGTCGGCGATGGCGGCGTCGTACTTTTCCTTGGTGGTCTTGTAGACGCGATCGAGCTGGTCCTCGCGCTTGCTCACGCGGTTCGGCGGGATGACCACGGTCTCCAGGCCGTAGATCTCCTGGAACTCGTAGGCCTCGGTGTCGGCCGTGCCGGTCATGCCGGCGAGCTTGGCGTACAGGCGGAAATAGTTCTGGAAGGTGATCGAGGCCAGGGTCTGGTTCTCGGGCTGGATCGGCACGCCCTCCTTGGCCTCCACCGCCTGGTGCAGGCCGTCGCTCCAGCGCCGGCCGGCCATCAGGCGGCCGGTGAACTCGTCGACGATCACGATCTCGCGCTGGCCGCCCTCGCCCGCCTGCACCACGTAGTGCTGGTCGCGGAAGTACAGGTGGTGCGCGCGCAGGCCCGCGTACACGTGGTGCATCAGCGTGATGTTGGCCGGGTCGTAGAGCGAGGCGCCCTCGGCCAGCAGGCCGTTCTCGGCGAGCACGCGCTCGGCGGTCTCGTGGCCGCGCTCGGTCAGGTACACCTGCCGGCTCTTCTCGTCGACGGTGAAGTCGCCCGGCTTGGTCACGCCTTCGCCGGTGCGCGGGTCGGCCTCGCCCTCCTGGCGCTCCAGGCGCGGGATCAGGCGGTCGATGGCGATGTACAGCTCGGTCTGGTCCTCGGCCTGGCCGCTGATGATCAGCGGGGTGCGGGCCTCGTCGATCAGGATCGAGTCCACCTCGTCGACGATGGCGTAGTTCAGGCCCCGCTGCACGCGGTCGGCCTGCTCGTAGACCATGTTGTCACGCAGGTAGTCGAAGCCGTATTCGTTGTTGGTGCCGTAGGTGATGTCGCAGCGGTAGGCTTCCTGCTTCTGCTCGCGCGGCATCTGCGGCAGGTTCACGCCCACCGACAGGCCCAGGAAGTTGTAGAGCCGGCCCATCCAGGTGGCGTCGCGGTTGGCCAGGTAGTCGTTCACCGTGACCACGTGGACGCCCTTGCCGGGCAGCGCGTTGAGGTAGACGGCCAGCGTGGCGGTGAGGGTCTTGCCCTCGCCGGTGCGCATTTCGGAGATCTTGCCGTTGTGCAGCGCCATGGCGCCGAGCATCTGCACGTCGAAGTGGCGCATCTTCATGACGCGCTTGGAGCCCTCGCGGACCACGGCGAAGGCCTCGGGCAGCAGGGCGTCGAGCGTCTCGCCCTTGGCCAGGCGGTCGCGGAACTCCTGGGTCTTGGCGCGCAGGGCCGCGTCGTCGAGCTTTTCGAACACCGGCTCCAGGGCGTTGATGCGGTCCACCGTCTTGCGGTACTGCTTGAGCAGCCGGTCGTTGCGGGAGCCGAAGATCTGGGTCAGGAAGTTCTTCATGAACGCGGCGCGTCCCTCGCCGGCGGTGCCGGCGGGGCGCGCAATCCTTTACGGGTTATGCACGGGAAGGCGTCGGGCGCGCGGGCGCGCCGAACAAACCAACGATTTTACCCACGGGTACGCGGCGGCCCGGACCGGCTGGCAAGCCCTTCCGGGATAATCGGGCGAGTCCCGCCCTGCCCCTGCCGATGTACCCCGAACGCCACCGGATCCACCAGCCTGTCACCCTGCTGCAGGCGGCCGAATCCTCGCCCACGCTGGCGGGGCTGGCGGCGCTGGCGCGGGAATCGGGCGAGCGGCTCAAGGCGGTGGAGCCGCTGATCCCGCCGCCGCTGCGCGCGGTGGTCCAGGCCGGGCCGATCGAGGGCAGCGGCTGGTGCCTGCTGGTGCGGGGCAACGCGGCCGCCGCCAAGCTGCGGCAGCTGCTGCCGGCGCTGGCCGCCCGGCTGCGGCAGCGGGGGTGGGACGTGCAGACGATCCGGCTGAAGGTGCAGGCCTGACCGGCAGCTTGCCGGCCGGCCCGCCCTTCGCGCCTCCTCAGGCCTGCTGGATACCCGCCACCACCCAGCCACCGGCGCCGTTGCGCGCCTTGACCAGGTGCCAGGTCTCGTCCAGGTCCTCCGGCGCGGCGCCGGCCTCGTGGCGGATGCTGCCGGTGAAGCGCACGCTGGCCACGTAGCGGTCACCCTCCTCCACCACGGCCAGCACCTGCGCGGCCAGGCCGAAGACCTCGGTGCGCTGGGGCGCGTCGCCGCGGTCGGCCAGGTCGGCCTTCACGACCTCGAACATCTCCGGCGTGAGGTACTCGCGCAGGCGGACCAGGTCACGGGCGTCGTTGGCTTCCTGCAGGGCGGTGAAGTTCGCCTGGGCGGCGCGGGTGAAACCCGCCACGTCGAAATCGGCCGGGATGACGCCGGCCGGCGCCGGGGCGCCGAGGCCGGAGCCGATGCCCGAACCGATGCCCGAACCGATCAGGCTGCCGGTGCGCTGGCCCGCGGGCTCGGCGGTGCGCTGCATCGACAGCGGCGAGCCGGCGTGGCCGCCGCCCGCACCCGCGCCCGCGCCCGAAGCGGCGAGAGCCGGCGTCGCGCCCGCGGCGCGGCGGCGCATGACGAGGCCGACGACCACCAGCACGGCCAGCACCAGCAGGCCGATCAGCATGAAGCTGGCAAGCTCCTCGGCGAAGCCGAAGTGCGAGGCCAGCGCCGCCAGGCCCAGGCCGGCGGCGAGGCCGGCGACCGGGCCGAGCCAGCTGCGCTTGGCGGGCGCGGCGGCGGCGGTGGCGGCCGTCGCCGCCGCAGGGGCCGCAGCCCCGGCCGTGGCGGGCTGCGACTGGGGCGTGGTGGGTGCGGGCGAGGCCGGCTGGCTGCGCGCCGGCGCCGTGACCGACTCGCGCTGCATTCCGCTGGACTTGCCGCCGCCGAGCCGGCGCGCGGCCTCGGCGTCGAACGCAGTCAGGCCGACCGACAGCGCGACGGCCAGGATGGTGAGGGCTTTCTTCATGTGACCTGTCTCCTTTTCAAACACATGGACCCTGCAACGTAACCCATTTCACGCATCGAAAAAAGAAGACAGAGACTGGCGATGGATCAGAAAAAACAGAAGAGTCAGGAATGCCCGCGCCGGACAGGACGCGGACCTCAGGCAGCCACGCCCACCAGGGCCACGGAGGCGAACAACGCCCCCTGGTCCACGTAGCCCTGCGACAGCAGTCCCAACTGCTGCGCCGCCGCCTGGCTCATCTCCTGCGTGAGGCCGTCGGCGCGCAGGTACAGGTGCACGTCGAAAGCGCCCTGCCCCGGAGCCAGCACGCGGCCCAGGCCGGGGTCGGCGGCGGCCACGTAGCAGGCGTAGGGCATGGCCTGGCCGGCGGGGGCGTAGAACCAGTCCCCGGTCAGCGCGTTGCGCCAGGCCGCCAGGGGCAACGTGTCGCTGCCGACGCGGTCGGTGGTGGCGAAGGCCGGCTGCGCGCCGGGCGTCACGGCAAGGGACAGGGTACGGTCGCCATTGGGCAGCAGCGCGCCGTAGACGAGCTTGGCGGGGGTCTCGTTCACGTCGGCCACGGTGACCCGCACGGACTGCAGGCTGGCATTGCCGGCGGCGTCGGCCGCGCGCACCACCAGGTCGTAGAGGTTGTCGCGGTTGGCGTCCTGCGGCAGCTCGTAGTCGGGCGCGGCGGCGAAGCGCAGCGCGCCGGTGGCGGGGTCGAGGCGGAACAGGGCGGCGTCGGCGCCGCCGGCCAGGCCCCAGGTCGCGGCCTCGTCGGCGGCGAAGGTGGCCACCGGCAGGGTGTTCTCCGGCACCGTCTTCGCGCTGCTGGCCGCGCCCGCACCGCCCGAGGGGCCGGTGATGCGCGGTGCGACCTCGTCGAGGTCGGTGACGGTGACGAGCACCGACTGCACGCTGGCATTGCCGGCGGCGTCGGTGGCGCGCACCTGCAGCTCGTGGATGTTGTTGCCGTTGGCGTCGCGCGGCAGCTCGTAGTCGGGCGCGGCGGTGAAGGCCAGCGCGCCGCTGGCGGCGTCGAGCGTGAACAGCCCGGCGTCGTTGCCGCCGGCCAGGCTCCAGGCCACGGCCTCGTTGGCGGTGAAGGTGGCGACCGGCCGCGCGTTCTCCGGGACCGACTTCGCGCTGGCGGCTGCACCGGGGCCGCCCGAGGGGCCGGTGATCACCGGCGGGCTGGTGTCGACCGTGCCGCCGCTGCTGCTGCCGCTGGTGGGCACGCCCGGGTCGACGATGCGGCCGACGGCCAGGTCGTTGTCGCCGAAGGCGTTGTCGGTCAGCGTGAGCTCGATGGCGGTGACGATGCCGCCGCTGGTGATGAAGCGCGCGCCGTCGCCGCCGGGCGTGCGCTGGGTGAAGTCGTACCAGCCGGCCGAGGTGATGGGGCGGCCCTCCAGGTCCACCAGGTTGCCCGCGAGCGCGCCGGCGCTGACGTACTTCTGGTAGCCGGTGAAGGTGCCCGCGGCCACCTGGGCGCGCGAGATGTCCAGCACCACGCGCACCTGGGTGCCGGCGCGCGCCGGGTCGGCGTCCACCAGACCCATGCTTTGCAGCGGCTCGATGGTGAACTGGATCGGGTCCCAGGCGGCGCCGGCGGGCTTCGAGCCGCCGGTGGCGGCGCTGGTGGGGGCCAGCACCTTCACGTCACTGAGCTGGGCGCTGTCGTCGACGGCGCTGCCCGGGGTGGACTGCATCACGGCCACCGACATCACCCTGGTGAAGTCGGTCAGCGTGCCGGCGATGGCGGCGTTGAACTGGTCCACCGTGGTCCAGGCCAGGGTGGTCACGGCGTTCTGGTTGGCGTCGGCGATGCCGTCGCCGTTGAGGTCGCCCTGCACGCCGCCGGCGGTGTTGGCATTGGCGGCCAGGCGCGTCTCGACGCTGGCGCCGATGCCGTCGCGGTCCAGCGTGTCGCGGGCGTCGAACGTCAGCGTGAGCGAGGCGCCGTGGCCGCCGTCCGAGGCCTTGAGGAAGAACTGGTCGATGGTGGCGCTCGCCGCCGGCGTGTAGCTGTAGGCGCCGGTCTGCGTGTTCAGGGCCAGCGTGGAGCCCGAGGCCACGGTCCTGGTGACCGTGGTGCCGGCGGGCACCGCGCTTTGCGAGAAGGTGGCGATGGTGTCGAACGAGAAGCGGATCTTCTCGCCGTCGGAGTCCAGCCAGTCGGTGCCGTTCCAGAACGTGGGCAGGCGGTTCTGGTCCATGCCGCCAACCGCGCCGCGGGTGACGGTGGTGGTGGCGTCGATCTTCACGTTCTCGCGCCGGCTGGTGATGTCGTACAGGCCAGGCGTGCTGTCGATGGTGAAGGCGTTGGACAGGTTGCTGGTGTAGCCGCCGCGTGAGAGGCGGGCCACGTAGTCACCGGCCACCAGCGGGTGGCTGCCGAAGTCCAGCGTGTAGATGCCGCCGGCCTCGGTGGCGGTGAACTGGCTGGCGTTGACGGCGGTGAGGTTGCCTTGGCCATCGCGCAGGAACAGGCTGACCGTGCAGTTCGCCTCGCCGCGCAGCGTGACCACCTGGGTGGTGTCGGCGGTGAGCAGGTCGTAGGGCGTCGGGTCGGCGGGGGTCTCGGTGACGTCGGTGATCACCGGGTCGGTGAGCGAGGCGACATCGGTGATGGACACCGTGCCCGAGGCGCCCGCGCCATTGCGCACGCCGCCGGTGACGGCGCCGGTCACGACCCGGAAGGCCTCGGTCCCTTCGTTGGACAGGTTGTCCTGCGCCAGCGCCACCCGCAGCTGCAGGGAGAGCTGGCCGGCGGTGATGGTGGGCGTGCTGGTGGCCACCGCCACCCAGTTCGCGCCGTCGTACCACTGCAGCGTGCCGCCGGTGTCGGTGCCGACGGTGGCGGTGCCGCTGGACAAGGTGGGCGCGAAGCTCACGTTCGTGTCGCTGGCGTTGGACAGCGACACCGACACCACGGCATACGGCTGCGCCTCGCTGACGGTGACGTGGCTCACGCTGACCGTGGGCCGGTCGTCGGTGCGGGTCAGGTTGGCGTTGGTCGTGCCGTCAGGGTTGTGGATCTGGCCCGCGCCGGCGTCGTCGATGGTGATGGTGCCGGAGGCGGCGGTGCCGCCCGAGGGCGTGGCGGTGAGGACGATGGTCTCGCCGTTGTCGCTGACCGTGTCCTCGACCACCGGGGTGCGCACCAGGAGGCTGCCACCCGCGGGCATCCGGGGCGGGCTGCCGGCGCTGTAGTCGGCCCAGTTCACGCCGCCGTCCAGGGAGACCTGCAGCGCGGGACCGCGGTCGACGCCGCCGCCGGTGGACGTGCCCGACACGGTGAGCGCGATGCTGGAGCCAGGGTTGCCGGTGACGGTCCACACGGCCCAGGGGGAGGCCTCGTTGACGGTGGCCGAGCTCACGCCGGCGGTGCGGTCGTCGTCGAGGCTGGCGGTGCTGGTATCGAGGGTGCCGCTGGTGAAGGTGCCGGGGTAGCGGACGCCCGTGCCGTCGTCCTTGATCGTCGCCGTGCCCAGCACCGCCGAGCCGCCGCCGACGGGCGTGACCTGCAGCTGGAAGGGCTCGCTGCCCTCGTAGCTGGCGTCCTGCTCCTGCCCGATGGCCACGCGCACGTACAGCGTGCCGCCCGCAGGCAGCGTGATGGACGTGGCGTAGTCGTCCCACGTGCTGCTGGTCGCGTTCCAGACCTTCAGCGTCTGCGCCGCCAGGTCCGCCGTGTTGCTGCCGCTGCCTTCCAGCAGCGCCAGGCTCACCACGCGGCCGGCCGTGCCGCTGACGGTGAAGACCGCGTAGTCCGAGGCCTCGTTGACCGTGATCGGGTTGACGGACAGCGTGCGGTCGTCGTCCTTCACCGCGCCGGCGTCGGCCGCGCCCGTGGTGTTGTCCGGGTAGATGCTGCCGGTGCCGCCGTCCACGATCGTCGCCGTACCGGTGGCGGCCGTGCCGCCACCATTGGCGGCGCGCAGGCCGAAGGTCTCGGGGCCCTCGTACACCGCCGGGTTGTCGTTGGCCAGCGCCACCCGCGCCAGCAGCGTGCCGCCGGCGGGAATGGTGGCGGAGGCGCCATAGGAAACCCACGCGCCGTTCACCAGCACCTGCAGGCTCGACGCGTCGTAGTCGCTGGTGGAAGTGGCCGAGCCAGCCACCATCGAGAGGGTCACCACCTGGCCCGCTGCGCCGCCGACCTCGAACACGGCATAGGGCGAGGCCTCGTTCACCGTGATGCTGTTCACCGTGACGGCGCGGTCGTCGTCCAGGTTGCTGGTGCTGGCGTCGGGCGCGCCATTGGTGATGGTGCCGGCGTAGATCGTGCCGGCGCCGTCGTCCCTGATCGTGGCCGTGCCGGTGACTGCGCTGCCGCCGTTGCCCGGCGTGACCACCAGCTGGAAGGGTTCGGCGCCTTCGTACGTCGTGTCCTGTTCTTGCGCGGTGGCCACCCGCACGTAGAGGGTGCCGCTCACGGCGGGCAACGTCGCCGAGGTGGTGTAGTCGTCCCAGGCACTGGTGGTGGCGTTCCACACCTTCAGTGTCTGCGCCGCCAGGTCCGCCGAGTTGCTGCCGCTGCCTTCGAGCAGCGACAGGGTGACGGTGCCGCCCGGCGCGCCGGTGACGGTGAAGATCGCGAAGGACGAGGCTTCGTTGACCGTGAGGTCGTTCACCGTGGTCGAGACCGAGGTGTCCTGGTCCAGCACCGTGGTGGTGTCGGCCACAGGGGAGCCCGCCGTCACCCCACCCGTGTAGATCGTGCCGTTACCGTCGTCGACGATGGTGCTGGTGGCGCTGCCGGCTGCGCCTGCGCCGGTGGCCGTGGACGCCGTGAGCGAGAAGCCCTCGTCCGCCTCGTTGTTGGTGTCGTGCTCGGGGGTGATGTCCACGCGCACGTAGACCTTGCCGTTGCCCGGCACGTTGGGCTGCACCGCGCTGCTGTAGGTCGTCCACGTGGCGCCGTCGTACGAGAACGCCATCGTGAAGCCCGCCACCGTGGCCTGGGCGGCGCCGGCGCCCGCCAGCGACAGCGCCAGGTTCTCGCCCGGCGTCGCGGTGACGGTGAACATCGCGTGGGTCGAGGCCTCGTTCACAGGGCCATGCGCGACGACGCTCACCGAGAGGTCGTTGTCCTTGGCCGCGGCGCCGTCCACCGCGCCGGTGGTGGCGTCGTAGACCGAGCCGGTGCCGTCGTCCACGATCGTCGCCGTGCCCGTGGTGGGCACGCCGCTGCCGTTGGTGGCGCGCAGGCCGAAAGTCTCGGGCCCCTCATAGGCCGCCGGGTTGTCGTTGGCCAGCGCCACGCGCGCCAGCAGCGTGCCGCCGGCGGGGATCGTGGCCGCGGTGCCGTAGGCCACCCACGCGCCGTTCACCAGCACCTGCAGGCTGGCGGCGTCGTAGTCGCTGGTGGGCGTGGCGGTGCCGCCGACCACGGCCAGCGTGAGCACCTGGCCCGCCGCGCCGCCGACCTGGAACACCGCGTAAGGCGAGGCCTCGTTCACCGTGATGCTGCTCACCGTGAGCGCGCGGTCGTCGTCGAGGTTGCTGGTGCTGGTGTCCGGCACGCCGCTGGTGAGGGTGCCGGCGTAGACCGTGCCGGCACCGTCGTCGACGATGCTGCTGTCGCCGGTGAAGGCGGTGCCCGCGACGTTGGCGGCGGTCAGGCGCAGGGTCTCGCTGCCTTCGGAGGCGCCGTCCTGCATGAGGGCGACGCGCACCTGCAGCGTCGCGGCCGGCAGGGTGGCATAGCTGCCGGCGGTGTAGGCCTGCCACTGCGCGCCGTCCCACCACTCGAGGGCGGGCGCGAAGTCCGCGCCGGCGGTGGCGGTGAGGCCGGAGAGCGACAGGGCCACGCGCTGGCCGGTCGCGCCGCCGACCTGGAAGAAGACGTAGGGCGAGGCCTCGTTGGCCGTGGTACCGGTGACAGTGAGGGCGCGGCTGTCGGGGGTGACGGTGAGGCCCAGGACATCGGTGTCCGACAGGCCGCCGGCGTCGACGGTGGTGATGCGCAGCGAGTCGGCGCCCGAGAACCCCGCCGTGGCCCGGTAGGCCAGCGTGCCCAGCACCGTGTTGAGGGCCGCGCTGCTGGCGCCGGAAAGCACCAGCGGGTCGGCCGGGGTGCCGGTGCCGCTCACGGTGATGCCGCCGCTGGCGGTGGCCGACAGCGTGCCGTGGGCCACGCTCAGGGTGACCGTGCCGCTGCTGGCGAGGTTGTTGTCCACGTCGGCGACCGACAGGCCGGTGAGGGACAGCGTCGCGTAGTCGGGCGTGCCGGGGTTGGCCGGGAGGGTGTTGACCGGCGCGTCGTTGACCGACAGCACGTTCAGGGTCAGCGTGGAGGTGGCGCTGAAGGCGGTGCCGTCGCCGACCTGGAAGCCCACCGTGGCATAGGGCGAGCCGTGGGCATCGGCCACCGGCACGAAGCGCAGCTTGCCGGCGGCGAGGTCGGCGGCGGTGATGACCTGGTTGGCCGTGACCGCGACCCAGGTGGTGCCGGTGCTGTTGTACTGCAGCGCGCCGGCGGCGGGCAGCGAGGTGATCTTGACCGAGGCCAGGGCCGTGCCCTCGGCGTCGGCGTAGCTGCCGAAGTCCGGGGCAGACAGCACCAGGGACGTGTCCTCGGAGGTGGTGGCCGCGTCGTCGGTGGTGGTGGGCGCGTCGTTGGCGCCGTTCAGGGTGATGGTCAGCGTCGCGATCGACGAACCCGAGGAGGTGGGCGCGTTGGTGATCCGGTACTGGAAGGTATCGGTCAGGCTCTGGCCCGCGCCCAGCGCGTTGACGGCGGGCAGGCTGTCGTTCGGCGCGTACGAGTAGGCCCCGTTGCTCGAAAGGGTCAGCGTGCCGTACCTGCCGGCGACCGTGGTGCTGGTGCCGATGGCGGTGTCGGCGGCGGCCCCCGACAGGCGCGCGCCGGCGACGAGGGTGGTGGTTCCGGGGCCGGTCGCCGCCGCCGTTTCCTTGTCGTTGGACAGGAGGTTGCCGCTGGCGTTCGCCCCCGCCGACGTGCCGGCTTCGGTGGCGGCGCCGGTGTCGGCCGCGGCCACCGGGTCGTTGCTGCCGGCGCCATACACGGTGATGTTCAGGGTGGACGAACTCTGCGCGCCCGTGCTGTCCTGCATCGTGTAGCTGAACACCTCGACGGCGGACTGGCCAGACGCCAGCCTGGCGTTGTCGGTGGTGGGCGTGTAGGTGTAGCTGCCGTTGGCCCCCAGCGTGAGGGTGCCGTGCGTGCCGGTGAAGGTCTGGCCCGCGGTGACGGTGGAACTGAACGTGTAGGCGCCGCCGGTGGCGACCGAGAACTCCCCGCCCACCCGCACCGCGGTGATGACGCCGTTGGTGTACGTCACCGAGCTGACCGTCATGCCGGCGGTGGTGCCCGGCCCCGAGACCGTCATGCCGGCGGTGATGCTGCCGGCGACCGCGCTCAGGCCGGTCAGGTCGGTGTAGCCGCTGCTGGTGGTGTTGCTGACGGTGGCGGTCTTGCCGCCGGAGGCGTTCTCCGTCGCCGAGCTGGAGTTCTCGAACAGGACGGACGCGTTCGTCGTGAGGAAAGTCGCGAGGTTGCTGATCGCGACGTAGCTGCCCCCGTTGGCGTAGTGCGTGGGCGTGTAGTTGAGGACGATCTCGGAGTCGCTGCCCGTGGTGGTCCGCGTGTGGACAGAGACCAGCGAGTAGCTGCTGCCGTTGTAGTAGTAGAGGCCCCGGTAGTTGTCGCCCGCCGCGTCGGTGGACAGCTTGACGTAGGCCTCTTCGCCGCCGTTGACGGAGGTGAAGCCGCTGTCCCCGCGGAAGATCAGCTTCGCGCTGCCGGCGGTGACCGCCACGGTGCCCGCGCTGGCCGACGCATTGGCCGTGATGCCGACGATGCTCCTGGTGTCGCCCGTGTCCGGGTCGGTGTCGTTGGCCAGGACGTTGCCGGTGGCGTTGTAGCCGGTCGACACGAAGCCGGAGGTGGCGGTGGTGCTCTCTCGCGCGCTGTTGTAGTCGGCGACGGCGATGGGCGCGTCATTCGCCGGCGTGGCGGTGATGGCCAGCGTGTAGCTCGCGGCGCTCGTGGCCGTGCCGTCGCTCACCGTGTAGCCCACGCTCGCATAGGGCGAGCCGCTGGCATCGGCCGCCGGCACGAAGCGCAGCTTGCCGGCCGCGATGTCCGCCGCGGTGATGGACTGGTTCAGGGTGACCGCGCCCCAGGTGCCGCCGCTGTTGTATTGCAGCGCGCCGGCAGCCGGCAGGCTGGTGACCTGCACCGAGGCCAGCGGGTCGCCGTCGATGTCGGTGAAGGTGCCGAAGTCACCGAGGCCCAGTACCGCGATCGCGTCCTCGGCGAGGGTCAGGGTGTCGTTCGAGCCGGTGGGCGCGTCGTTCACCGGCGTCACGTTCACCGTGAGCGTGTAGGTGCCTGCGCCGTAGGCCGCGCCGTCGCTCACCTGGAACTGCAGCGAGGTGTAGGGCGAGCCGTGGGCCTCGGCTGCCGGTGTGAAGCGCAGCTTGCCGGCGGCGATGTCGGCGGCGGTGATCTCCTGGCCGGCGGTGACCGGGGCCCAGGTGCTGCCGCTGCTGTTGTACTGGAGGCTGCCGGCGCCGGGCAGGCTGGTGACCTTCACCTTGGCCAGCGGCGTGGACTCGGCGTCCGCGTAGCTGCCGAAGTCGCCCAGGCCGAGGACGATGGCCGTGTCCTCACGGGTGGTGACGCTGTCGTGGGTCGACGTCGGCGCGTCGTTCACCGGGGTGATCGACAGGCTCAGGCTGGCCGTGGCGGTGCCGCCGTTGCCGTCGGACAGCGTGTACTTCACCAGCGGCACGGTGCCGGCGTAGTTGGACACGGGCGTGAAGGTGTAGGCCCCGGTGGCGGCGAGCGTGAAGCTGCCGACGCCGGGGATGGCGGTGGCCTGCCCCAGGCTGCCGCTGGTGCCGCCGATGGTGAAGGCGGTGACGCTGAGCGTGTCGCCATTGGCATCGGTGTCATTGGCCAGCACGTTGCCGGCGGCCGAGGCGTCCTCGTTCAGGATGGCGCTGTCGTTCACGCCCACCGGCGCGCTGTTCACCGGAAGCACGCTGTTCATCGAGCTGTCGACGCGGTCCGAGCTGCTGCCGATGGCGGCGTTCCCGCTGAAGTAGCTGTTGTCCAGGCTCAGGATGAAGGCGGTGTCGCCGCTCGTGCCGGCGCCGCTGCCGTCGTTGTCCAGCCAGACGTAGAAGCCCTTGACCACGCCGCCGACCTTGATCGGCCGGCTCGCCAGCCCGGTGAAGGTGGTGGTGACGCCATTAGCCTCGTACGACACCGTGCCCAGCACGTTGTTGCCCGAGAACTGCACGCCGGCCTGCGAAAAGGTGACCCGTGTGGTGGACACCGCCGTGGTGTTGATCGTGACGCTGCTGGTCTCCTCGCCGAAGAAGCCGTCGGGCGCGCCGCTGGCGGTGGCCCGGTAGAGGCCCTGGACCTGGAGGGTGACCAGCTGGTGCGGCCAGGCCTGCGCCACGCGGGGGTGGAACGGCAGGGCCGGGGCCTGGCCGCGGCCGCCGGCCAGGCGCCAGTGGCTGCGGCCGGTGCGCGGGTCGCGGCCCAGGGGGCGGCCGGCGGCCCAGACCTCGGCGCCGGTCAGGCGCGCGAGGGTGGCGGTCCAGGCCGTGTCCAGGCCGACGTCGCAGGCCCACAGGGCGATGCGCCGCACGCGCCAGTGCGCCAGCAGGTGCGCGCCGCGCTCCAGGGCCTCGCGGTCGATCCAGTGCCCGGCGATCGACAGGCCGCCGCGGGCGCCGTGGGCCACCAGGTGCAGGGTGTTCAGCGTCTCGCCGGCCAGCGCGCAGGTCAGGGCCTGCAAGGGGTCGGCGGCGTGGCCCAGGGCCAGGGCGGGCAGGCGGGCCTCGTGGAGCAGGGGATCCAGTTCCGTGGCGAGCCCGTCGGCGATCAGCAGTTCGGAGGGGCGGGCGGGCGTGAAGCGGAGGGACATCGGCATCCTGGGCAATTCGGAACGGGCCGCCCAGGGGCCGCGGGACGCGACCCGCAGGCGCGGCCCAAAAGATCTAGAACGTTCGGAATTTTCTCAGAACGGAAGTGGCGTGACCTGCGCTTAAGGAATTCGATAAAAGGCAAAAAGTCCGCACTCTTTGCAGAGATGCGGACTTGAAGATTAAGGAATGAGGGGAATGGGACAGCGAGCCGTCAGGCCATGACCTTGCGCACGTTGTCCGGCGTCATCGGCAGCTGCCGCACCCGCTTGCCGGTGAGGGTGAAGAGCGCGTTGGCAATGGCCGGGGCCACCGCCACCACGCCGGCCTCGCCCATGCCGGTGGGCGGGGCGTCCGACTTCACCAGGCGGGTATGGATCCGCGGCATCTCGCTCATTCGAAGCACCGGGTAGTCGTGGAAGTTGGACTGCACCGCCGCCCCACCCTTCACGGTCACCTGCTCCTTGAGCGCCACCGACAGGCCCCACACCGCCGCGCCCTCGAGCTGGGCGAGCACGTTCTCGGGCTGCACCGCCAGGCCGGGGTCGACGGCGATCCACAGGTCGTGGACCTTCACCTGGCCGCTCTTGCGGTCCAGGGAAATCTCGACCACGCCGGCCGTGACCGTGCCGTGGTAGTCGCCGAAGGCGATGCCCAGCGCGCGGCCGGCGCGGCGCTTGCGCTGCCAGTCGGACATCTCGGCGGCGGCACGCAGCACCGCGTGGGCGCGCGGGTCGTCCTTCGTGAGCTCCAGGCGCAGGGCCAGCGGGTCCACCTTGCGGGCGTGGGCGATCTCGTCGAGGAAGGACTCGATGGCGAACTTGTTGTGGCCCGCGCCGATGCCGCGGAAGGCATGCACGCGCATGCCGCGGTGCTCGCGCACGCCCTCGGAGAGCCAGTTCGGGATGGCGTAGTGCGGCAGGTCGGAGCCGTTCCAGCCGATGTAGTCCTTGCCGCCGGTGGCGGCGAAGCGCGGGGGCGCAGCCACCGCGTCGACGTTCTCGGCCACGATGCGGTGGCGCCAGCCGACGATCTGGCCCTTGTCGTCCAGCGCCGCGCGCAGCACCTGGTGCGTCATCGGGCGCGGGCGGAAGGCGGCGAAGTCGTCCTCCCGGCTCAGGAGCACCTTGACCGTCTTCTTGCTGGCGTTGGCGATGGCCACGGTCTGGCCGACGATGTCGGGCGTGATGCGCCGGCCGAAGCCGCCGCCCATGAGGACCTGGTGGATGCGGATCTTGTCGGGCGTGGTCTTGAGCACGCCGGAGGCGGCCGCCGCCACCAGCACCGGCGCCTGCGTGCCAACCCAGACCTCGGCCGACTGGCCGTCGGGCGCGACGCGGGCGATGCAGTTCATCGGCTCGAGCTGCGCGTGGTAGGTGTGCTCGGTGACGTACGCCGCCTCGATCACCCGGGCCGCGCCGTTGAAGGCGTCCGCCGCGTTGCCTTTCCTGTACGCCTCGCGCGGCTGCGAGTTGGCCGGCGGGTTCTTGGCATGCTCGGCGTATTCGGCCTTGGCCTTCTCGGAGTCGAAATTCGCCGCCGGCGCATTGGCCGTGTTCCAGGTGACCTTGGCCTTGAGCGCGTTGCGGCCCGCACGCGTGGCCTCGACGGTGCGGCCCAGGACCGCGACGCCGAAGGGCATGGGCAGCACCTGCTCCACGCCGGGGATGGCCAGCGCGTCCTGCGCGTTCACGTTCTCGGGCGTGGCGCCCTGCACCGGCGCCTCGAGCACCGCGGCGTAGACCATGTCGGGCACGCGCACGTCGATGCCGTAGACGGCCGTGCCGTTGGTCTTGGAGGCCACGTCGCTGCGCCCGATGTCGGTGCGGCCGACCAGCTTGAACTGCTCCGGCTTCTTCAGGTCGGCCGGCGTGATCTTGGGCAGTTCGGCGGGCAGGGTCGTGAACTTCACGACCTCGCCGTAGGTGATGCGCTGGCCCGTCTTCGCGTGGACCACCCTGCCGGACTCGGTGGACAGCTCGGCGACCGGCACGCCCCACTTCGCGGCGACCGCGTCGAGCAGGACGCGGCGCGCCTGGGCGCCGGCGGTGCGCAGCGGCATCCAGTAGCCCGGCACCGCGATCGAGGCCAGCGAGGCCTGGCCGCCATTGAGCAGCGGGTGCGGGTTGCCGTACACCCGCGCGTTGGCGGGCGCGAACTCGGTGCGCACCTTGGACCAGTCGGCGTCCAGTTCCTCGGCGAGGATCAGGGGCAGCGCGGTGAGTGTGCCCTGCCCCATCTCGCCGGTGGGGACGGTGACGGTGATGGTGTCGTCGGGCGACAGGGTCACCCAGGCATTGGGGCGCAGCGGGCCGTCGGCCTGCGCGCCGGCCTCGCCGCTGGCGGCGGCCAGGCCGGCGCCCAGCGTGACGATGAAGGTCAGGCCGCCGGCGGCAGCCAGGAAGCCGCGGCGGGTGGTCGCCAGGGCGGGGGTCTCGGGGCGGGAGGAGGCCTTCATGTTCAGGCCTCCTTGGCGGCGCGCTGGACCGCCTTGACGATGCGCTGGTAGGTGCCGCAGCGGCAGATGTTGCCGTCCATGTGGCGCACGATCTCGTCGCGCGAGGGGTTCTTCTTCTTCGCCAGCAGCGTGGCGGCCTGCATGATCTGGCCGGACTGGCAGTAGCCGCACTGCGGCACCTGCTCCGCGACCCAGGCCTTCTGCAGGGGATGGGTGCCGTCCTTGGACAGGCCCTCGATGGTGGTCACCTTGCGCTTGCCCACCGCGGAGACCGGCGTCACGCAGGACCGCACGGCCTCGCCATCCAGGTGCACGGTGCAGGCGCCGCACTGCGCCATGCCGCAGCCGAACTTGGTGCCGGTGAGTTGCAGGTGGTCGCGCACCACCCAGAGCAGCGGCGTGGCGGGATCGACGTCGACGGTACGGACTTCGCCGTTGACCGACAGGGAATGCTGGGCCATGTGTCTCCTTGGAGTCTGGTTGTTTGGGCGCGATCGTAGCCATGCCCCATTCCCCGACCAATGCGAAGGGGCGAGGGTTTCCACGGAGGCGCTGTCACCTGCGGCACACCCCGCCCGCGCGAGGCCCGCGCCCGGCCCATACTGCGCCCCGACAGCCACCCCTCCCGCGGAGACACGCCATGCAATTCACCCGCCGCCACGCGCTCGCGCTGGCCCTGGCGCCCCTGGCCACGACGGCCTGGGCCAACGACCCCTATCCCGCCAAGCCGGTGACCATCGTCGTCGCCTATGCCCCCGGGGGCCAGGGCGACGTGTTCGCACGCCTGGTGGGCGAACGCCTGTCCGCCAGCCTCAAGCAAAGCTTCGTGGTGGACAACAAGCCCGGCGTCTCCGGCACCGTGGGCACGCGCATCGCCGCCAAGGCCCGGCCCGACGGCTACACGCTGTTCCTCGGGCAGACCGGCGAGATGGTGGTCAACCGGACCTTGATGAAGGACCTGGGCTACGACCCGATGAAGGAGCTGGCGCCGGTGGTCCTGATCGGCAACGCGCCGCTGGTGATGCTGGCGCCGGCCGACTCGCCGTACAACACCCTGAGCGACTTCATCCGCGCGGCGCAGGCCAGGCCGGGCGAATTCAGCTACGGCTCGGTGGGCGCCGGCACGCCGGGCCACCTCTCGGCGGTGGCCCTCGGGTTGGGCGCCAAATTGAACATGACCCATGTGCCGTACAAGGGGGTGGGCCCGCTCATGACGGACCTGATGGCCGGCCGCCTGAATGCCTTCTTCAGCAGCATCTCGGCGGCCCTGCCCCAGGTGAAGTCCGGCAAGCTCAAGGCGCTGGCGGTGACCACGCCGCAGCGCGTGTCCTCGCTGCCGGGCGTGCCGACGGTGGCCGAATCGGGCCTGCCGGGGTTCAGCTACTCGCTGTGGGGCGGCCTGTTCGCGCCGGCGGGCACGCCGCAGGCGGTGATCGACCAGCTGAATCGGGAGGTGAACACCGCGCTGGCCGCGCCGGACATCCGCGCCCGCTTCGAGGCCGACGGCCTGGCCGTGCCGCGCAACACGCCGGCGGAGTTCGCCGACTACGTGCGGGCCGAGGCGGCCAAGTTCGACAAGCTGGTGCGCGACGCGAATATCAAGCTCGAGCAGTGAGCCGCTGGCGCGCAGGGAGGGGGAAGGTGGTGCCGGTTGTCGGAATCGAACTGACGACCTACCGCTTACAAGGCGGGTGCTCTACCAACTGAGCTAAACCGGCACGAGGGAAATTCTAAGGCCCGCCTGCGCGGGCCCGGCATCACTTGACGCGCTTGAGGGCGGGACGGCCACCGCCCGTGGGCGGCTTGGGCGGCTCGTCACCGGGCTCGGCCACCGTGCCCTCGGAGGGCACCAGCTGCATCGGCGCGCGGTCGGCGCCTTCCGCCTCGGCTGCCGGCGCCTCGCCGGCGATCGGCACCGGCGGCTCGTCGGCCGCCGTTGGGTGCACCGACACCGGGAAGGCCATGCCCTGGCCGTTCTCTCGCGCGTAGATCGCCAGCACGCGGTTGATCGGCACCATGATGTCGCGGGCCACGCCGGCGAAGCGCGCCTTGAACTCGATGAACTCGTTGCCCAGCTTCAGCGCACTGGTGGCGTCGTAGCTGATGTTCAGGACGATCTCGCCGTTCTTCACATAGTCGCGCGGCACCTGCACGGTCTCGTCGACCAGCACGGCGACATAGGGCGTGAAACCGTTGTCCGTGCACCAGTCGTACAGCGCCCGGATCAGGTACGGGCGGGTGGACGTGGACTCGAGGGCGTTCATGGCGCGCGGCGCGATTACTTGCGCATCACCTTCTCGGAGGGCGTCAGCGCCTCGATGTAGGCCGGGCGCGAGAAGATGCGCTCGGCGTACTTCAGCAGCGGCGCGGCGTTCTTGGACAGCTCGATGCCGTAGTAGTCCATGCGCCACAGCAGCGGGGCGATGGCCACGTCCAGCATGGAGAAGTTGTCGCCCAGCATGTACTTGTTCTTCAGGAACACCGGGGCCAGCTGCGTCAGGCGGTCGCGGATGTGGCTACGGGCCTTCTCCAGCGCCTTCTCGTTGCCCTTGGTGGCGCGCGATTCGAGCGTGCTGACGTGGGTGAACAGCTCCTTCTCGAAGTTGAGCAGGAACAGGCGCACGCGGGCGCGGTCCACCGGGTCGCCGGGCATCAGCTGCGGGTGCGGGAAGCGCTCGTCGATGTACTCGTTGATGATGTTCGACTCGTACAGGATCAGGTCACGCTCGACCAGGATCGGCACCTGCCCGTAGGGGTTCATCACGTTGATGTCCTCGGGCTTGTTGTACAGGTCCACGTCGCGGATCTCGAAGTCCATGCCCTTTTCGAACAGGACGAAACGGCAGCGGTGGGAGAACGGGCAGGTCGTTCCCGAGTAAAGCACCATCATGGAAGTGGCTCCTTCAATCAAAAAAGAGTGGGCCGCGAGGCAGCCCACTCTGTGCAAGGCGTCCAGGCCCTCAGGCCTGTGGCGGATCAGAAAGCCGCGTCAGCGGACATTCTTCCAGAAAGCGGCGTTCAGGCGCCAGGCAATCACGGTGAAGACCGACAGGAACAGCAGGACCCACACGCCCACGCGCACGCGGGTGTTCTGGGCCGGCTCGGCCATCCACTGCAGGAAGCCCACCAGGTTGGCGACCGCCTGGTCGTACTGCTGGGGCGTCATGGTGCCGGGGGAGACCTGCTTCCAGCCCTTGAAGACCTGGGTCTCGTGGCCGTGGGCGTTCACCGTCTCGAAGACCGGCTGGCGATCACCCTGCAGCTCCCACAGCACGTGCGGCATGCCCACGCTGGGGAAAGCCAGGTTGTTCCAGCCGGTCGCCTTGGACGGGTCGCGGTAGAACGTGCGCATGTAGGTGTACAGGTAGTCGGCACCGGTGCCGCCGTGGCCGGCGCGCGAGCGGGCGATCAGGGTGAGGTCGGGGGGCACGCCGCCGAACCACTCCTTGGCCTGCTTCGGGTCGATGGCGGCCTTCATGGTCTCGCCGACCTTGTCCGTCGTGAACAGCAGGTTGTCCTTGATCTGCTGCTCGGTCAGGCCGATGTCCTGCAGGCGGTTGAACCGCATGAAGGCCGCGGAGTGGCAGTTCAGGCAGTAGTTGACGAACAGCTTGGCGCCGTCCTGGAGGGCGGGCAGGTCGTTGGTCTTGTTCGGGGCCTTGTCCCAGGCGATGGTGTCGCCGCCGGCGGCCTGCGCGGGCGCAACCGCACCCACGGCCAGGGCCAGGGCGACGAACAGGGAAGAGATGATCTTTTTCATGTGTCGTTGGGCCCTGGGTCTCAATGCGCGGCGAAGGTGACGCGGTCGGGGACGGGCTTGAACTCGCCCTTGGCGCTCCACCACGGCATCAGCAGGAAGAAGCCGAAGTAGAACAGGGTGCCGACTTGCGAGACCCGCTCGCCGATCGGCGAGGGCGGTTGCACGCCCAGGTAGGCCAGCACCACGAAGTTGATCACGAACAGGCCGTACACGTACTTGTGCCAGTCCGGGCGGTAGCGGATCGACTTGACCGGGCTCATGTCCAGCCAGGGCAGGAAGAACAGGATGATGACGGCGCCGCCCATCACGACCACGCCCCAGAACTTGGCGTCGATCGACAGCAGCAGGGCGATGGCCACGGCCGCGGCGATGACGATGCCGCCCTTGAGGAAGCCGGCCAGCTTCGACTTCAGCACGGTGAAGGCGACGGCCAGCACCACGCAGGCCACGAGCACGTACACCATTTGCGTGGTGATGGCGCGCAGCATCGAGTAGAAGGGCGTGAAGTACCACACCGGGGCGATGTGCGCCGGGGTCTTCAGCGGGTCGGCCGGGATGAAGTTGTTGTACTCCAGGAAGTAGCCGCCGAACTCGGGCGCGAAGAAGATGATGGCGGTGAAGACCATCAGGAAGACCGACACGCCCAGGATGTCGTGCACCGAGTAGTACGGGTGGAACGGGATGCCGTCCAGGGGCTTGCCGTTGGCATCCTTGGGGGCGTTGGGGCCCTTGATCTCGACGCCGTCGGGGTTGTTGGAGCCCACGTCGTGCAGCGCCAGGATGTGCGCCACCACCAGGCCCAGCAGGACCAGCGGCACGGCGATCACGTGGAAGCTGAAGAAGCGGTTCAGGGTGGCGTCGGACACCACGTAGTCGCCGCGAATCAGCAGGGCCAGGTCAGGACCGATGAAGGGGATCGCGGAGAACAGGTTCACGATCACCTGGGCGCCCCAGTAGGACATCTGGCCCCAGGGCAGCAGGTAGCCCATGAAGGCCTCGGCCATCAGCACCAGGAAGATGGCGCAGCCGAACACCCACACCAGCTCGCGCGGCTTGCGGTAGCTGCCGTAGATCAGGCCGCGGTACATGTGCAGGTACACCACCACGAAGAACGCCGAGGCGCCGGTGGAGTGCATGTAGCGGATCAGCCATCCCCAGGGGACGTCGCGCATGATGTACTCGACGGAGGCGAAGGCCAGGGTCGCGTCCGGCTTGTAGTGCATCACCAGGAAGATGCCGGTGACGATCTGGATCACCAGCACCAGCAGGGCCAGCGAGCCGAAGAAGTACCAGAAGTTGAAGTTCTTCGGCGCGTAGTACTCGGACAGGTGCTGCTTGTAGCCCGAGAACGCCGTGGGAAAGCGGTTCTCGAACCAGTTGGTCAGCTTCTCGGTGGCCGAGGCGTTGGGAGAGATTTCCTTGAATTCAGCCATGGTCTCAAGCCTTCTTGTCTTCGCCGATCAGGATCTTGCTGTCCGACAGGTACATGTGAGGCGGGACCTCGAGGTTGTCCGGTGCGGGCTTGTTCTTGAAGACGCGGCCGGCCAGGTCGAAGGTCGAGCCGTGGCAGGGGCACAGGAAGCCGCCCTGCCAGTCGTCCGGCAGCGAGGGCTGCGGGCCGGCCTGGAACTTGTCGGAGGGCGAGCAGCCCAGGTGCGAGCAGATGCCCACGCCGACGAAGACCTCGGGCTTGATGGAGCGGTGCGTGTTCTTGGCGTAGTCCGGCGTGGGGTACGCGGTGCGCTCGGAAGCGGGATCGGCGAGCTGGCCGTCGAGCTTGGCCAGGGCGGCCAGCTGCTCGGGGGTGCGCTTCATGATCCACACGGGCTTGCCGCGCCACTCGACGGTGATCTTCTCGCCGGGCTGCAGGGCGGAGATGTCGACTTCCACGGCGGCACCAGCGGCCTTGGCCTTCTCGGAGGGTTGGAAGGTACTCACGAACGGGACGGCGACAAACGCGCCGCCCAGTGCGCCCGCGCAGCCAGACGCGATCAGCCACGTCCGTTTGCTCTTGTCCTCGGGGGTGCTACTCATGGGGGGGTCCTTGACGGAATACGCTTAGATGACGGTCAACCCACGATTGTAGCGAACCATTTCCCCGCGGTTCAATCTCCGGATGGGCTACAGCGTTGCTGATGAGTCATACTTAAATCTCCATTCCAACCGAGGAGGTATCAGCGATGGGACTGCTTAAGGAATTCCGGGAGTTCGCCGTCAAGGGCAACGTGGTCGACCTGGCGGTCGGCGTGATCATCGGCGCGGCGTTCGGCAAGATCGTCGACTCGCTGGTCAAGGACCTGGTGATGCCGCTGGTGGGCCTGGTGGTCGGCCGGCTGGATTTCTCGAGCCAGTTCTTCGTGCTGGGAACCGTGCCCGAGGGCGTGCCGCGCAACCTGGCCGACCTGGCCAAGGCCGGCGTGCCGGTGCTGGCCTGGGGCAACTTCGTGACGGTGGTCGTCAACTTCGCCATCCTGGCCTTCGTGATCTTCATGATGGTCAAGCAGGTCAACCGCCTGCGCCGCGCCGACGAGGCGCCCGCCCCGGCCCCCGCGCCCGCGGCCCCGCCGGAAGACATCATCCTGCTGCGGGAGATCCGCGACAGCCTCAGGAAATAAGGGCACGGGCCGCGCGCACGGCCTCCAGGAAGCTCGACGGGTCGGCGCGGCCGGTGCCGGCCAGGTCGAAGGCGGTGCCGTGGTCCGGGCTGGTGCGCACCAGCGGCAGCCCCAGGGTCACGTTCACGCCCTGGTCCAGGCCCAGGTACTTCACCGGGATCAGGCCCTGGTCGTGGTACATCGCCACGACCACGTCGAATTCGCCGGTGCGCGCCCGCATGAACACGGTGTCGGGCGCATGCGGTCCGCTGGCATCGATGCCCTCGGCGCGGGCCGCCCGCACCGCCGGGGCGATGGCCTCGATCTCCTCCCGGCCGAACAGGCCGCCCTCCCCCGCATGCGGGTTGAGCCCCGCCACCGCGATGCGCGGCGCGCGGCCCAGCGCGCGCGCCAGCGAGGCGTGCGTGATGCGCAGGGTCTCGCGCACATTGGCCTCGGTCACCGCCTCGATAGCCTCGCGCAGCGAGACATGGATGCTCACGAGCACCGTGCGCAGCTCGTGGCTGGCCAGCATCATGCGCACCGGCACCTCGGACACCGGCCGCCCCAGGTGGGCCGCGGCCTCGGCCTGCAGCAGCTCGGTGTGGCCCGGGAAGGCCACGCCGGCGGCGGACAGCGCCTCCTTGTGCAGCGGCGCGGTCACCACGCCGGCCACCTCCCCGCGCAGCGCGGCGCGCGCAGCCCAGGTGACGGCGGCGGCAGCGAGCCGGCCGGCCTCGCGGTCCACCCGTCCCCAGGGCACCAGCGTGCGCGACGGCTCGCCCACCTGCAGCACCGGGATGCAGTGCGGCGGCAGGTCCAGCGCTTCCTGCGGGCGCTCGATCACGGCCACCGGCAGCGGCAGGCCGCCCCGCGCGGCGGCCGCGGCGGCGCGGCGCAGGTGCGGCACGTCGCCGGCGACGAAGCTGCCGGCGAGCAAGGCCGGCTCGGCGGCATAGGCACGCGCGATGATCTCGCCGCCGATGCCGGCGGGGTCGCCCAGGGTGAGGGCCAGCGGCGGGGCGCTTCGGGTCATGCGGGGTTGGGGATGTCGATGAATCGGTGCTCCAGGCCCAGGTCCGCGGCGACGCGGGCCGCCAGCGCCGGCGCGCCGTGGCGCTCGGTGGCATGGTGGCCGCAGGCCAGGAAGCTCACGCCGCACTCGCGCGCGTAGTGGGCCTGGGGCTCGGAGATCTCGCCGGTGATGAAGGCCTGCGCGCCCGCGGCGATCGCCGCCTCGAAATAGCCCTGCGCGCCGCCGGTGCACCAGGCCACGCGGGAGATGGGGCCGCTGGTGCCCTCCACCACCGTGGCCGGCCGGCCCAGCGCGCGCGCGGCATGGTCCGCCAGGGCCTGCGTGGAGGCGAAGGCCTGGCCCGAGGCGGGCGCGCCAAGGAAGCCCAGGTCCTGGTCGCCGAAGCGGGCGTCGGCCGCCAGCCCCAGCACCCGGCCCAGCTGCGCGTTGTTGCCCAGCTCGGGGTGCGCGTCCAGCGGCAGGTGGTAGGCGTAGAGGTTGATGTCGTGGGCCAGCAGGCGGGCCACGCGCTGCTTCATCCAGCCGGTCAGGCGCCCGTCCTGGCCGCGCCAGAACAGGCCGTGGTGGACGACGATGGCGTCGGCCCCCGCCTCGATGGCGGCATCGATCAGGGCCAGGCTGGCGGTGACGCCCGAGACCAGGCGGCGCACCTCGCGGCGCCCCTCCACCTGCAGCCCGTTGGGCCCGTAGTCCTTGAAGCGGCCCGGCTCGAGCAGGGCGTCGAATGCTTGCAGCAGTTGATCGCGGTCGGTCATGGGAGGAACTTGCAACTCTTGCGGATTGTCGGCCAGACCCCAGGTTCTACACTTGTCGAAGTCTTCTTTCGTACGGAACCCCATGCGTCGCTACTGGCTCGTGTTCTCGCAGGCCGTCACCATCCTCCTGGCCGCCTACTTCGTCGTCGCCACGCTCAAGCCCGACTGGATCGGGCGTGCGGGCACCATGAGCCGCACCACCGGCGTGACCCTGCTCGAGGCGCCGTCGCTGCCCGCGGGCGCGGCCCCGCCCGGCAGCCTGCGGCAGGCCGCGCAGAAGGCCTCGGCGGCGGTGGTGAGCATCAGCACCACCAAGGCCACGCGCAATCCCCACGCCAACGACCCGTGGTTCCGCTTCTTCTTCGGCGATCCGGGCAACCAGACCCAGGCCGGCCTGGGCAGCGGCGTGATCATCAGCCCCGACGGCTACATCCTCACCAACAACCACGTGGTCGAGGGCGCCGACGAGATCGAGGTGCAGCTCAATGACGCGCGCATCGCCCGCGGCAAGGTGATCGGCACCGACCCGGACACCGACCTGGCCGTCCTCAAGATCAACCTCGACCGCCTGCCCGTGATCACGCTGGGCAACTCCGACAACCTGCAGGTGGGCGACCAGGTGCTGGCCATCGGCAACCCCTTCGGCGTGGGCCAGACCGTCACCAGCGGCATCGTCAGCGCGGTGGGCCGCAACCAGCTGGGGATCAATACCTTCGAGAACTTCATCCAGACCGACGCCGCCATCAACCCCGGCAACTCCGGCGGCGCGCTGGTCGACGTCAATGGCCAGCTGATGGGGATCAACACCGCGATCTACTCGCGCTCGGGCGGCAGCATGGGCATCGGCTTCGCCATCCCGGTATCCACCGCGAAGCAGGTGCTCGAGGGCATCGTCAAGGAAGGCGCAGTGCGCCGCGGCTGGATCGGCGTGGAGCCGGCCGACCTGTCGCCGGAGCTGAAGGAGACGTTCGGCGTGCGGGCCCGCCAGGGCGTGCTGATCACCGGCGTGCTGCAGAACGGCCCGGCGGCCCGTGCCGGCATCCGCCCCGGCGACGTGATCACCGAGGTGGCCGGCAAGGCCATCTCGAACGTCTCGGAACTGCTCACGCAGGTGGCTGCGCTCAAGCCGGGCGAGGCCGCCCCCTTCAAGGTGCAGCGGCGCGACGATGCGCTGACGCTGGCGGTGACCCCGGGCCTGCGCCCGCGGCCGCCCGCCCCGCCGCAGCGCTGATCGGGTCGCCGACCGGGCCGGGAGGCCGGGACGCCGCGAGCCCGCGACACCGGGACGCGGCCGGGAGCCCCTCGCGGGAATCAGGCGTCGCTGGCGACGCCGCCGTCCTCGGGGGCCTTGGTGTGCTTGATGAAGATCTGCGCGGCCCAGATGCCCAGCTCGTAGAGCAGGCACATGGGCACGGCCAGGGCCAACTGCGAGACCACGTCCGGCGGCGTGACGACCGCGGCGATGATGAAGGCCAGCACGATGAAGTAGCTGCGGAAGGCCTTGAGCTTCTCGATCGAGACGATGCCCATGCGCGCCAGCACGATCACCACGATCGGCACCTCGAAGGCGAGGCCGAACGCCAGGAACATGGTCAGCACGAAGCTCAGGTAGGCCTCGATGTCCGGCGCGGCGGTGATGCTCTTGGGGGCGAAACCCTGGATGAACGTGAACACCTGGCCGAAGACGAAGAAGTAGCAGAACGCCACCCCCACGAAGAACAGCAGGGTGCTCGAGACCACCAGGGGCAGCACCAGCTTCTTCTCGTGGCTGTAGAGGCCGGGCGCGACGAAGGCCCAGACCTGGTAGAGGACCACCGGCAGCGCCAGCATGAAGGCCGCCATCAGCAGGATCTTCAGCGGCACGAGGAAGGGCGAGATGACCGAGGTGGCGATCAGGGTGGCGCCCTTGGGCAGGGTGGCGGTCAGCGGCGCGGCGAGGATGTCGTAGAGCGCGCCGGGCCCGGGCCACAGGGCCAGGGCGGCGCCGGCGATACCCACCGCGATCAGGGCCTTGATCAGCCGGTCACGCAACTCGATGAGGTGCGCAACGAAGGGCTGTTCGGTTCCGGCGAGTTCGTCTTCTTGGTTCTGGGGGTCGGCCATCAGCTGAATTTCCTGGGCCGGTAGCGGGCGACCCGGGCCGCACCGGACTGCACGTGGCGGCGCACGCCGGCACGCGACTTGTACCAGTTGGGAACGGCGCCCTGCTTGAGGCGCCAGTTCTTGCCCGGATGCTTGTATTCGGGAACCGGGGGCTCGAGCGGTGCATAGGCGCTGGAGGCCGCGTCGGCGGCTGCCCCCAGGTCACGCTCGAGGTCGGCGGTGGTGTTGTGGACGGCGGTCTCGACGTCGCGCGCGGCGGTCTCGACCGTTTCCTTCATCTTGCGCAGCTCGTCGAGCTCCATCGACCGGTTGACCTCGGCCTTGACGTCCGCCACGTAGCGCTGGGCCTTGCCCAGCAACGTACCGACCGTGCGCGCCACGCGCGGCAGCTTCTCCGGCCCGATGACGATCAACGCCACCGCGCCGATCAGCGCCATCTTGGAAATGCCGAGATCGATCACTTAGGAAGCAACCCGCCGGGGATCAAGACTTGTTGCGCGCTTCGACGTCGATCGGGGCCTTGTCGGCGGCAGGGGCGGCGGCGCCGGTGACCTGCTGCGACGGGGGCGTGGCAGTGGCGTTGGCGTCGGCGGGGGCCGAGCCGTCCTTCATGCCGTCCTTGAAGCCCTTGACGGCACCGCCCAGGTCCTGGCCGATGTTCTTCAGCTTCTTCGTGCCGAAGACCAGCACCACGATCAGCAGCACGATCAGCCAGTGCCAGATGGAAAACGAACCCATGGAATCACTCCTGAAATAACTGCGTCTGATTTTAGACGCGCAACATGGATGGGGACGGTCGCCGAAAGGTCAACCCTTGAGCCAGGGACGCGGGCCCCCGATCACGTGGACATGCAGGTGGTGGACCTCCTGCCCGCCCTCCGCACCGGTGTTGGTGACGATGCGAAAACCCCCGTCGGGGTAAGGGTTGCAGCCCTGCTCCATCGCCAGCCTGGGCGCCAGGGTCATGAGGCGCCCCAGCAGCCCGGCGTGCTCGGGGCCGACCTGGGCCATCGAGGGGATGTGGGCCTTGGGAACCAGGAGGAAGTGGACCGGCGCCCAGGGGTGGATGTCGTGGAAGGCGAAGAGCTCCTCGTCCTCGTAGACCTTGCGGGACGGGATCTTGCCTTCGATGATCTTGCAGAAGATGCAGTTCGGGTCGTGGGTCATAGGGTTTCAGGAAAGGTCCTGCGGCAGGCGGCCTTCGGCCAGGCGCATCCACCCTCGCAGGCACCGGTACAGGTACCACAGGCCGACCAGGCCATGGGCGACCATGCCCGGCAGGATGAAGAGGAAGTACAGCGGCGAGGTCACGAGCAGCCACAGGACCGTCCACCAGAAGGTGGCGATCATGTAGCGGTGGTGCGCCGCGTACAGCAGGTTGCGGGTGTCGGCGCGCCGCACGTAGTTCATGACCAGCGCGATCAGCGCCAGCGTGCCCAGGGTCAGCCAGGCCAGCGTGTGCATGCCATAGAGCACGTGCATCAGCTGGCGCTCGGCCTGCGGCTCGGGGAACGGGGCGCGCGGGGAGGCGTCGAGGACTTCAGGGTCTTGCATCGTCACCTCCCGGGGGTTGGCGGGCCCTCAGGCCTGGCCGGCCTCGCGGGCCTGGGCCTTGCGCAAGGCCTTTTCCTCGAGGCCCGACAGGCCCTCGCGGCGCACCAGCTCGGCGACCACGTCGGCCGGCGACAGGCCGTAATGGGCCAGGGCGATCATGCTGTGGAACCAGAGATCGGCGACCTCGCCGACCAGCTTGGACTTGTCGCCGCCGTGGTCGCAGTCCTTGGCGGCCAGCACCACCTCGGTGGCTTCCTCGCCGACCTTCTTGAGGAAGGCGTCGGGGCCCTTGTGCAGCAGGCGGGCGACGTAGCTCTTGTCCGGGTCGCCGCCGTTGGCGGCCTTGCGGCTTTCGATGACGGCCGCGAGGCGGTCCAGGGAGTCGGTGGAGGACATGGAGGTCACAGGGGAATCACTTGTAGATGCTGCCCGGGTCTTTCAGCACCGGGTCGACGGGCTGCCACTGGCCGTCCTTGAGGACGCTGAAGAAGCAGCTGTGGCGGCCGGTGTGGCAGGCGATGCCGGGCTCGTGGCCGGTCTGGGTGATCTTGAGGAGGACGACGTCGTTGTCGCAGTCCAGGCGGATCTCGTGCACGGCCTGCACGTGGCCGGACTCCTCGCCCTTGAACCAGAGCTTGTTGCGCGAGCGGCTGAAGTACACCGCCCGGCCCTGCTGGGCGGTGAGCTCCAGCGCCTCGCGGTTCATCCAGGCGAACATGAGGACGTCGCCGGTGGCGGCTTCCTGCGCGATGGCGGGCACGAGCCCGCGCTCGTCCCACTTGACTTGATCCAGCCAGTTCATGATGTGTGCCCCCACGCTCGGCACTGCGTGTCCCCGCTGCACCCCGAGGGGGCGCGAACTTGCTTGGGGCGGCCCGGCGCTGCGTTCATGAAGTGATTGTCCCCCATGCGGGGAACCGCGTCAGAAGGGTCAGAGCCGCACCGGGATGCCGCGCTGCTCCATGTGCAGCTTGGCCTGGCCGACCGTGTACTCGCCGTAGTGGAAGATGCTGGCGGCCAGCACCGCGTCGGCGCGGCCCTGCTGCACGCCGTCGGCCAGGTGGTCGAGGTTGCCCACGCCGCCGGAGGCGATGACGGGCACGGCCACCGCGTCGGCCACGGCGCGGGTCAGCGCCAGGTCGAAGCCGGACTTGGTGCCGTCGCGGTCCATGCTCGTGAGCAGGATCTCGCCGGCGCCGCGGCGGGCCATCTCGGCGGCCCACTGCACGGCATCGAGGCCGGTGTTCTTGCGCCCGCCGTGGCTGTACACGTCCCAGCCCTCGCCGCGGGTGGCCGCGTCCTCGGGGGTGCGGCGCTTGGCATCGATGGCGACCACGATGCACTGCGAGCCGTAGCGGTCCGAGGCGTCGTTGATCACCTGGGGGTTGGCCAGGGCGGCGGAATTGAAGCTGGTCTTGTCGGCGCCGGCATTGAGCAGGCGGCGAACGTCCTCGACGGTGCGCACGCCGCCGCCGACCGTGAGGGGAATGAACACCTGCGAGGCGACGGCCTCGATGATGTGCAGGATCAGGTCACGGCCGTCACTGGTGGCGGTGATGTCCAGGAAGGTGAGCTCGTCGGCGCCCTGGTCGTTGTAGCGCGCGGCGATCTCGACCGGGTCACCGGCGTCGCGCAGCTCGACGAAGTTCACGCCCTTGACGACCCGGCCGCCGGTGACGTCCAGGCAGGGGATGATGCGTTTGGCCAGCAAGGCAGTCCTTCGCTCAGGCGCCCAGTTCGTCGGCGCGGGCCTGGGCCTTGGCGAAGTCCAGGTCGCCGGAGTAGATCGCGCGGCCGCAGATCACGCCCTCGACGCCCTCGCTCTCGACCGCGCACAGCTTCTCGATGTCGGCCATGTTGGACAGGCCGCCGGAGGCGATGACGGGGATGGTGAGGGACTGCGCCAGCTTGACCGTGGCCTCGATGTTGATGCCCGAGAGCATGCCGTCGCGGCCGATGTCGGTGTAGATGATGGACTCGACGCCCCAGTCCTCGAACTTCTTGGCCAGGTCGACGACCTCGTGGCCGGTGAGCTTGCTCCAGCCGTCGGTGGCGACCTTGCCGTCCTTGGCATCGAGGCCGACGATGATGTGGCCGCCGAAGGCGCTGCAGGCGTCCTTGAGGAAGCCGGGGTTCTTCACCGCGGCGGTGCCGATGATGACGTAGCGCAGGCCGCCGTCGATGTACTTCTCGATGGTGTCCAGGTCGCGGATGCCGCCCCCCAGCTGCACCGGGATGTCGTCGCCGACCTCCTTGAGGATGGACTTGATGGCCGAGAAGTTCTGCGGCTTGCCGGCGAAGGCGCCATTGAGGTCGACCAGGTGCAGGCGGCGGGCGCCCTTCTCGAGCCAGGAACGGGCCATGGCGGCCGGGTCCTCGCCGAAGGTGGTGGCCTGGTCCATGTCGCCCTGTTTCAGGCGAACGCAGTGACCGTCCTTCAGGTCAATGGCGGGAATCAGCAGCATGGGAAAACGTGAGGGGAAAGGTCAGGGGTTCCAGTGGAGGAAGTTGCGGTAGAGGGCGAGGCCCGCCTGCGCGCTTTTCTCGGGGTGGAACTGGGTGGCAAAAATGTTATCCCGGGCTACCGCGGCGGTAAAGAAGCCGCCGTAATCGGCCTCGCCCGCGGTGTGGCGGACATCCGACGGTCGCGCGTAGTAGCTGTGGACGAAGTAGAACCAGCTGCCGTCCTCCACCCCGGCCCACACCGGGTGGTCCTGGCGGAAATGGACGCGGTTCCAGCCGATCTGGGGCACCTTGAAGCGGCTGCCGTCGGCCTGGGTGCGGCCGGCGAGGTCGAAGCGCACCACCTCGCCCGGGATAAGACCCAGCGACTCGGTGGAGCCCTCCTCGCTGCGATCGAGCAGCATCTGCATGCCGACGCACACACCCATCAGGGGTTTGTGCGCTGCCGCATGCATCACGGCGTCATGCATGCCGGACTGGTGCAGCTCGCGCATGCAATCGCGCATCGCGCCCTGGCCCGGGAGGACGACGCGCTCGGCGGCCATCACCTCGTCGGCGCTGCGCGCCCAGACGACCTCGACCCCAGTGCCCTGCGCCGCATGGACGACAGCCTGCGTCACGGAACGCAGGTTGCCCATGCCGTAATCAACAACCGCAACGGTTTTCATGCGAGAGGCTTAGAGCGAGCCCTTGGTGGACGGGATGATGCCGGCGGCGCGGGCATCCGGCTCGGCCGCGGCGCGCAGCGCACGGGCAAAGGCCTTGAAGACGGTTTCGCACTGGTGGTGGGCGTTGTCACCGCGCAGGTTGTCGATGTGCAGGGTGACGAAGGCGTGGTTCACGAAGCCCTGGAAGAACTCGTAGGCCAGCTGGGTGTCGAAGGTGCCGATCATGCCGCTCTTGAACGGCACGTGCATCTCCAGGCCGGGGCGGCCGGAGAAGTCGACCACCACGCGCGAGAGGGCCTCGTCGAGCGGGACGTAGGCATGGCCGTAGCGGCGGATGCCCTTCTTGTCGCCGATGGCCTTGGCCACGGCCTGGCCGAGGGTGATGCCGACGTCCTCCACCGTGTGGTGGCCGTCGATGTGCAGGTCGCCCTTGGCCTCGATCTCCAGGTCGATCAGCCCGTGGCGGGCGATCTGGTCGAGCATGTGGTCGAAGAAGCCGATGCCGGTGGACAGCTTGGCCTGGCCGGTGCCGTCGAGGTTGACGCGCACGCGGATCTGCGTCTCCGCGGTGTTGCGGGAGACTTCGGCCTGGCGGGGGAAGGGGGTGGTGGTCATAGGGAAGCCTGCAGGGCCGCGAGCATCTGGTCGTTCTCGGCGGGAGTGCCGACGGTCAGGCGCAGGCAGTTGGCCAGCAAGGGGTGCATTTTAGAAACGTTCTTGACCAGCACGCCCCGGTGCTTCATCCCGGAAAACACGGAGTCGGCCTGGGGCACGCGCACCAGGACCATGTTGGCGTCGCTGGGGAAGGGATGGACGCCCGGCATCGCGGCCAGGGCCTCGATCAGGCGGGCGCGCTCGGCGCGCAGCTGCGCGGCCTGCTGGGCGTAGACATCGGCATGCTCCAGGGCGAACAGGGCCGCCTCCGCATTGAGCACGCTCACGTTGTAGGGCGGGCGGACCTTGTCGATCTCGTGCACCAGGGCGGCCGGGCCCATCAGGTAGCCCAGGCGGATGCCGGCCAGGCCGAACTTGGAGAGGGTGCGCATCAGCAGCACGTTCGGGTGCTTGCCGAGGCGGTCCAGGTAGGTGCGGCTGGAGAACGGCTGGTAGGCCTCGTCGATCACCACCAGGCCGGGGGCGGCCTGGATGATGCGCTCGACCGCCGCGTCATCCCACAGGTTGGCGGTGGGGTTGTTCGGGTAGGCCAGGTAGATGATGGTGGGCTGGTGCTGCGCGATGGCGGCGAGCATGGCCGACTCGTCGAGCTGGAAGTCGGGCGTGAGGTCCACGCCGATGAACTTCAGGCCCTGCAGCTGCGCGCTCATGGCATACATCACGAAGCCGGGCAGCGGCGCCAGGATCGACGCGCCGGGCGTGTCGCAGGCCATGGCGACCAGCGAGATCAGCTCGTCCGACCCGTTGCCCAGCATCAGGGCGCAGCCCTTGGGCAGGCCGGCGTACCGCGCCAGCGCCTCGCGCAGCGCGTCGATGCGGGGGCCGGGGTAGCGATGGAGTTCGACCGCGCCCAGGCGCTTGCCGAGTTCGGCCTGCAGCGTGGGGGACAGCGGGAAGGGGTTCTCCATCGCGTCGAGCTTGACCAGGCCCCGGGCGTCCTGCACCGCGTAGGCGTGCATGGACTGGACGTCCTGGCGGATCAGGCGGGCGAGGTTCGGGGGCAGTTCACTCATGGTCGGTTCGGGCCGGGTTCTTCAGGCGCCGCGGGTCAGGCGCCGTCCTTGAGGCGCATCTCGGCGGCGCGGGCGTGGGCCTGCAGGCCCTCGCCGTGGGCGAGCACGGAGGCGATCTGGCCCAGCACCTGGGCGCCCTGCTCGCTCACCTCGATCAGGCTGCTGCGTTTCTGGAAGTCGTAGACGCCCAGGGGGCTGGAGAAGCGGGCGGTGCTGCTGGTGGGCAGCACGTGGTTGGGGCCGGCGCAGTAGTCGCCCAGCGACTCGCTGGTGTAGGCGCCCAGGAAGATGGCGCCGGCGTGCTTGAGCAGCGGCTCCCAGCGGTGCGGGTCGCGGCTGGAGACCTCGAGGTGCTCGGGCGCGATGCGGTTGCTGATGGCGCAGGCCTCGGCCATGTCGCGGGTGTGGATCAGCGCGCCGCGGCCGGTGAGCGACTTGGCGATGATCTCCGCGCGCGGCATCTGCGGCAGCAGGCGGTCGATGGCGGCCTGCACCGCATCGATGTAGGCGGCGTCGGGGCACAGCAGGATGCTCTGGGCCAGCTCGTCGTGCTCGGCCTGCGAGAACAGGTCCATGGCCACCCAGTCGGCGGGCGTGGTGCCGTCGGCCAGCACCAGGATCTCGCTGGGGCCGGCGATCATGTCGATGCCGACCTGGCCGAAGACGCGGCGCTTGGCGCTGGCCACGTAGGCGTTGCCGGGGCCGGTGATCTTGTCCACGCGCGGCACGGTCTGCGTGCCGTAGGCCAGCGCGCCCACGGCCTGGGCGCCGCCGACCTGGAAGGCGCGGGTGACGCCGGCCACATAGGCCGCCGCCAGCACCAGCGGGTTCTTCTCGCCGCGCGGGGTGGGCACGACCATGATGATCTCGCCCACGCCGGCGACATGGGCCGGGATGGCGTTCATCAGCACCGAGGAGGGATAGGCCGCCTTGCCGCCGGGCACGTAGATGCCCACGCGGTCCAGGGGCGTGACCTTCTGGCCCAGGAGGGTGCCATCGGCGTCGCGGTAGGACCAGGACTCGCCGGAGGCCTTCTTCTGCGCCTCGTGGTAGCTGCGCACGCGGGCGGCGGCGGCCTGCAGCGCCTCACGCTGGGCGGCGGGGAGCCCGTCGAAGGCTGCCTTCAGTTCGGCCTGGGTCAGCTCCAGGTCGGCCATCGAGGCGGCGGGCAGCTGGTCGAAGCGGGCGGTGTAGGCCAGCACGGCCTCGTCGCCGTTGGCGCGCACGTCGTCCAGGATCTCGGCGACCCGCGTCTCGACCTGGGCGTCCGTCTCGGCCGACCAGTGCAGGCGCGCCCGGAAGGCGGCCTCGAAGTCGGGCTGGGTGGTGGACAGGCGCAGGGGCTGGGCGGGCGTGGTCATGGCGGTGGGCAAGTGAAAGGCCGTGCGGGCCGTCTAGGCCGGCCGGGCCGCGGTGGCCGTGGCGAAGGCGTCGATCAGCCGGCGGATCGGGGCCTGCTTGAGTTTCAGCGAGGCCTGGTTGACGACGAGGCGGGAGGAGATGTCCATGATCTGCTCGACCTCGACGAGGTGGTTGGCGCGCAGGGTGTTGCCGGTGGAGACCAGGTCGACGATGGCATCGGCCAGGCCCGTCAGCGGCGCCAGCTCCATGCTGCCGTACAGCTTGATCAGGTCCACGTGGACGCCCTTGGCGGCGAAGAAGTCGCGGGCGATGGCCACGTACTTGGTGGCCACGCGCAGGCGCGCGCCCTGGCGCACGGCGCTGGCGTAGTCGAAGTCGGCGCGCACGGCCACGCTCACGCGGCACTTGGCGATGCCCAGGTCGAGCGGCGCGTACAGGCCCTGGTCACCGTGCTCGATGAGGGTGTCCTTGCCGGTCACGCCCAGGTCGGCGCCGCCGTACTGCACGTAGGTGGGCACGTCGGTGGCGCGCACCAGGACCACGCGCACGTCGGGCTGGTTGGTGGCGAGGATCAGCTTGCGGGATTTCTCCGGGTCCTCGAGCACCTCGATGCCGGCGGCCTTCAGCAGCGGCAGGGTCTCGTCGAAGATGCGGCCCTTGGACAGGGCGAGGGTGATGGTCATGGGCGGTCGGGCCTCACTTCACGCGTTCGATGTCGGCGCCCAGGCCGCGGAGTTTTTCCTCCATGCGGTCGTAGCCCCGGTCCAGGTGGTAGATGCGGTCCACCACGGTCTCGCCCTCGGCCACCAGGCCGGCGATGACCAGGCTGGCCGAGGCGCGCAGGTCGGTGGCCATCACGGTGGCGCCGGACAGCCGCGGCACGCCCTCGATGATGGCGCTCTTGCCGTCGACCTGGATCTTCGCGCCCAGGCGCACCAGCTCGTTCACGTGCATGAAGCGGTTCTCGAAGATGGTCTCGGTGACCACCGAGGCGCCCTGCCCGATCACGTTGAGCACCATGAACTGGGCCTGCATGTCGGTGGGGAAGCCCGGGTACTCGGTGGTGCGGAAGCTCTGCGCATGCAGGCGGCCCTGCGAGCGGATGCGGATGCCGCCGTCCACCGCCTCGACGGTGGCGCCGGCCTCGCGCAGCTTGTCGATCACGGCCTCGAGGTGGTCGGCGCGGCCATGGCGCAGGAGCGCCTCGCCGCCGGTGGCGGCCACCGCGCACAGGAAGGTGCCGGCCTCGATGCGGTCGGCCACCACACGGTGGGTGCAGCCCTGCAGGCGCTCGACGCCCTGGATGTGGATCCGGCTGGTGCCGTGGCCCTCGATCTTCGCGCCCATGGCGATCAGCATCTCGGCCAGGTCGCCGATCTCCGGCTCCATCGCGGCGTTCTCCAGCACGGTCTCGCCCTCGGCCAGGGCGGCGGCCATGAGGAAGTTCTCGGTGCCGGTCACGGTGACCATGTCGGTGCGGATGTGGGCGCCGTGCAGGCGGCTGCGGCCCTCGCGCAGGCGGGCCACCATGTAGCCGTGCTCCACGCTGATCTCGGCCCCCATCTGCTGCAGGCCCTTGATGTGCTGGTCCACCGGCCGGGAGCCGATGGCACAGCCGCCGGGCAGCGAGACATGGGCGCGGCCGAAGCGGGCCAGCAGCGGGCCCAGCGCCAGCACCGAGGCGCGCATGGTCTTGACCAGCTCGTACGGGGCCTCGGGCTTGTCCAGCGCCGCGGCGTCCAGGGTGACGCGATCGCCATCGCGCACGACGGACACGCCCATGTTCTGGATCAACTTGACCATGGTGGCCACGTCCTGCAGGCGCGGCACGTTGGCCAGCGTCACGGGCTGGTCGGTCAGCAGCGCGGCGCACAGCTCGGGCAGGGCGGCGTTCTTGGCGCCGGACACCAGGACCTCGCCCTGGAGCTGGCGGCCCCCGCGAATCAGCAACTTGTCCATCGGGAGGAGGAAATCAGAGGGAGGAAGACGCGGCCCACTCGGCCGGCGTCAGGGTCTTCATCGACAGGGCGTGGACCTCGTCGGTGTGGATTTTCGCACCCAGCGTGGCGTAGACGCGCTGGTGGCGGGCGATGGGCCGCTTGCCCTCGAATTCGGCGGAAACGACGACGGCAGACCAGTGGCGGCCGTCGCCCTCGACCTCGAGGTGCTCGCAGGCCAGGCCGGCGGCGATGATGGACTTGAGTTCTTCGGCGGTCATGGGTCAGCCCCGGATCTTGTAGCCGGTGCGCAGCAGGTGGACGGCGATCGCCGAGACCACCGCGAACGCGCCGCCCACGATGGCCAGGCTGATCCACGGCGAGACGTCGCTGACGCCGAAGAAGCCGTAGCGGAAGCCGTCGATCATGTAGAAGAACGGGTTGAGGTGGCTGACCTGCTGCCAGAACGCCGGCAGGGAGTGGATGGAATAGAACACGCCGGACAGGAACGTCATCGGCATGATGATGAAGTTCTGGAAGGCGGCCATCTGGTCGAACTTCTCGGCCCACAGGCCGGCGATCACGCCCAGCGCCCCCAGCATGCCCGCGCCGAGCACGGCGAAGGCCAGGATCCACAGCGGGCTGGCGAACTGCGGCGTGATGAACAGCGAGGTGACCACCAGCACGCCGGCGCCCACGCACAGGCCGCGGGCCACCGAGGAGCCCACATAGGCCACGAACCAGGCCCAGTGCGACAGCGGCGTGAGCAGGATGAACACCAGGTTGCCCATGATCTTGCTCTGGATCAGGGACGAGGAGCTGTTGGCGAAGGCGTTCTGCAGCACGCTCATCATGACCAGCCCCGGCACCAGGAAGGCGGTGTAGGAGATGCGGTCGTAGACCTTCACATGGTCCTCGAGCACATGGCCGAAGATCATCAGGTAGAGGATGGCGGTGAGCACCGGCGCGGCGATGGTCTGGAAGGCGACCTTCCAGAAACGCAGGACTTCCTTGTAGAACAGGGTCTGCCAGCCGGTCATAGGGCCCCCACGCTCGCGACGGCCTGTCCTTCGCCGCCCCCCGAGGGGGCGCCCTGCCCGCGGCCCTGCATCACGTCGAGGAACACGTCCTCGAGGTCGGCCTTGCGGATCTCCACGTCCTCCACGCTCAGGCCGGCCTGGCGGATGGCGGCCAGGTGGGCCTCGATCTCGTGGGCGTCATGCGCCGGCAGCTGCACGACGCGCCCGGTGACGCGGGCCTTGGCGAGCAGCGCCGCAGGCAGCTGGTGGCCGTCGGTCTTGAAGCGAAGCACGTTGCTGGAGGCGGCCTTGAGCAGGTCGGAGGTGCGCTCCAGGGCGACGACCTTGCCGGACTTGAGCATGGCGATGCGCCCGCACAGGGCCTCGGCCTCCTCCAGGTAGTGGGTGGTCAGGAGCACGGTGTGGCCCTGGCGATTGAGCCGGGCGATGAACTGCCAGAGGGTCTGGCGCAGTTCCACGTCGACGCCGGCGGTGGGCTCGTCCAGCACGATCACGGGCGGGCGGTGCACCAGGGCCTGGGCCACCAGCACCCGGCGCTTCATGCCGCCCGAGAGCTGGCGCATGTTGGCGCGGGCCTTGTCCGCCAGGCCGAGGCTCTCGAGGAGCTCGTCGATCCAGGCGTCGTTGTTCTTCACGCCGAAATACCCGGACTGGATCTTCAGCGCCTCGCGCACCGTGAAGAACGGGTCGAAGACCAGCTCCTGGGGCACGATGCCGAGCTGGCGCCGGGCGGCGGCATAGTCCCCGCGGACATCGTGGCCGCGCACGGACACACGCCCCGCCGAGGCGCGCACCAGGCCGGCCAGGATGGAGATCAGGGTCGTCTTGCCGGCGCCGTTCGGGCCCAGGAGGCCGAAGAACTCGCCGTCCTCGATGTCGAGGCTCACGCCGTCCAGGGCCTTGAACTCGCCCCGGGCGCCGGAATAGGTCTTGGAGACGGACTGGAAGGAGATGGCGGGCATAGCGGAACCCGCCATTTTAGGTTTACGCAGGCAACAGCTCCGAAACGCCGTAGAGAGACGCCAGGGAACGCAGGCGATCCGGCAGCCCGCGCACGGTGAAGGCCTTGCCCAGGGCCAGGGCCTCGCGCCGGCACTCCAGGAGCACGGCGAGCGCGGAGGAGTCGAATCGGTCCAGGGCCGAGGCATCGGCCACGACGCCGGCCTCGCCGCTGGCGCGCACGGCGCGCGCCAGCATGCCGCAGCAGCCGGCGGCCTCGGCATGGGTCAGGACGGCGGGCAGGACCAGGGTGGCCATCGGGTGCGGGGCGGTTGCGGGGCCGGGCGGGCTTACTTGCGGCCGGCGTTGGAGCGGTTGCGCTCGGACAGCGTGGCGATCAGGCCGTCCACGCCCTTGGCGTTGATCTCGGCAGCGAACTGGCTGCGGTAGGTCTCGACCAGCCACACGCCCAGCACGTTGAGGTTGAAGATCTTCCAGCCGGCGCCCTCGCCCGGGGTCTTCTCGAGGCGGTAATCGAGCTGGATCGGCTCGCCGCGGCCGCGGATCTCGGAGCGCACCAGGACCTCGTTGTCGGTGGCCGCGGCGCGCAGCGGCTTGACCGAGATGGTCTCCTCGCCGACCTGGGCCAGCGCACCGGCGTAGGTGCGCACCAGCAGGGTCTTGAATTCGTCCTGCAGGCGCTTGCGCTGCTCGGGCGAGGCCTGGCGCCAGGCCGGGCCCACCGCCAGCGCCGTCATGCGCTGGAAGTTCACGTTGGGCATGACCTTGCTGTCGACGACCTGGACGATGCGGTTGATGTCCCCCGCCCGCACCGCGGCATCGCTGCGGATGGTGGTGAGCATCTCGTCGGACAGGCGCTTGATCAGGGCATCCGGCGCCTCGTCGGCGGCGTGGGCCGCGGGAGCCAGGGCCACCGCGGCGGCCAGGGCGGCCACCAGGGCCAGGGTGCGTCGTTTCAGGTTCACGGTCATTCCTTGGGTTCCTCGGGGATCTCGGGCGGTTCGCCCTCGAAGATCTCGGCCCGGCGCCTTTGCAGGTACGCGTCGCGCACGAAGGTGTAGCGGTCCAGCGAGATCTCCTCCATAACGCTCGTGGCGCGCAGGAGGTTGGCACGGGTATCCACGATCCGCACGCCCTGGAGCAGGTTGCGGACGCTTTCCGTGTCGGTGCGGCGCACGAGGTCCCCCTTCCAGTCCACCCCCAGGGCGGCGGTGTCCCGCACGGTGGACGGCCCCAGCAGCGGCAGCACCACGTAGGGCCCCGGCGGCACGCCGTAATGGCCCAGGGTCTGGCCGAAGTCCTCGCGGTGGCGTTCCAGGCCGGCCTCGCTGGCGATGTCCAGGATGCCGCCAAAGCCGAAGACGGTGTTGATGCCGAAACGCATGAAGTTCTCTGCGGCGTAGGGCACCTTCAGCTGCAGCAGCGCATTGACGGTGGACCAGGCGTCGCCGAGGTTGGAGAAGAAGTTGTTGACGCCGGTGCGCAGCGGCGCGGGCAGCACGTCGCGGTAGGCGGTGGCCACCGGCTTGAGGACCAGGCCGTCCACGTCGTCGTTGAACCGCATGATGCTGCGGTTGAACGGCTCGAACGGGTCGCGCCGGTCCGGGCCGGCGGCGCACCCGGCCAGCGCGGATACGGCCGCGGCCAGGGCGATGCAGCGGAGGACGTGGCGGACGCGGGCGGTCATCACTTCTTCGGCGTGGCGCCGGCGGCGGGCTTGTCGGCGCCGTCGGCGGCCTTGCTGTAAAGGAACTGGCTGATCAGGTTCTCGAGCACCACGGCCGACTGGGTGCTGGACACGGTGTCGCCGGCCGCGAGGTTCTTGTCGTCGGCGCCGGCCTCGATGCCGATGTACTGCTCGCCGAGCAGGCCGCTCGTGAGGATCTTCAGCGAGCTGTCCTTGGGAAAAGCATAGCGCGCCTCCAGCGAGAGGGTGACGCGGGCTTGAAACGTTTTGTCATCGAAGCCGATGGACTCGACCCGGCCCACCACCACGCCGGCGCTCTTGACCGCCGCCTTGGGCTTGAGGCCGCCGATGTTGTCGAACTTCGCCACCACCCGGTAGGTGGACTGGAAGTTCAGGTTCAGGAGGTTGGCCGATTGCAAGGCCAGGAACAGGATGGCCGCCGCGCCCAGGAGCACGAAGAGGCCGACCCACACGTCATTCTTGGAACGTTCCATAGCAGTCTCTTTCAGATGCTGAACATCATCGCGGTGAGGATGAAGTCCAGGCCCAGCACCGACAGCGACGAGACCACCACGGTACGCGTGGTGGCGCGCGAGACGCCCTCGGGGGTGGGGTGCGCCTCGAAGCCCTCGAGCAGCGCGATGAAGGTCACGGCCAGGCCGAAGACGAAGCTCTTGATGACGCCGTTGCCGACGTCCTTCCAGACATCGACGCCGCCCTGCATCTGGCTCCAGAAGGCGCCGGGGTCGACGCCGATCATCAGCACGCCGACCACCCAGCCGCCCAGGATACCGACCGCGTTGAACACGGCAGCCAGCAGGGGCATGGTGATGACGCCGGCCCAGAAGCGCGGGGCCAGGATGCGGCGCACCGGGTCGACCGCCATCATCTCCATCGCGGAGAGCTGCTCGCCGGCCTTCATCAGGCCGATCTCGGCGGTGAGCGAGGTGCCGGCGCGGCCGGCGAACAGCAGCGCGGTGACCACCGGGCCGAGCTCGCGCACCAGGCTCAGGGCCACCATCAGGCCCAGGGCCTCGGAGGAGCCATAGCGCTGGAGGATGTAGTACCCCTGCAGCCCCAGCACGAAGCCGACGAACAGGCCCGAGACCGCGATGATGGCCAGCGAGTAGTTGCCCAGGAAGTGGATCTGGTCACGCACCAGGCCGAAGCGGCGCACGCAGGGCCCCAGCAGGGACACCAGGCGCGCGAACAGGCGCGCGCCATGGCCGTAGTCGGTGAGCTTGGCACGCACGGCGAAGCCGATGTCGGCGGGCTTCCACCACGTCATCGCGGGGCCCCCAGTCCGAAGTCCTGGTCCACGCCGGGGCCGGGGTAATGGAAATGCACGGGCCCCTCCGGCTCGGCGTTGACGAACTGGTGCACCAGCGGGTCCTGCGAGGCCCTCACCTCCTCGGGCGTGCCCTGGGCCGCGATGCGGCCGTTGGCCAGCACGATCACCTGGTCGGCGATGCGGAAGGTCTCCTCCAGGTCGTGCGAGACGATGACGCTGGTGATGCCCAGGGTGTCATTGAGCTGGCGAATCAGCTGTGCGGAGGTGCCCAGGGAGATCGGGTCCAGGCCGGCGAAGGGCTCGTCGTAGAGGATCAGCTCCGGGTCGAGGGCGATGGCCCGGGCCAGGGCGACGCGGCGGGCCATGCCGCCGGAGATTTCCGCAGGCATGAGGTTGCGGGCGCCGCGCAGGCCCACGGCATTGAGCTTCATCAGCACGATGTCCCGGACCAACGCCTCCGGCAGCGAGGTGTGCTCGCGCAGCGGGAAGGCGACGTTGTCGAAGACCGAGAGGTCGGTGAACAGCGCGCCGAACTGGAACAGCATGCCCATGCGGCGGCGGATCGCGTAGAGGCCGGGCGCATCGAGCGCGCCCACGTCCTGGCCGTCGAACAGCATCTGGCCGGACTGCGCCCGCACCTGGCCGCCGATCAGGCGCAGCACCGTGGTCTTGCCGCCGCCAGAGGCGCCCATCAGGGCCGTGACCTTGCCCCGGGGCACGGTGAAGCTCACCCCGTCGAGGATGGGGCGGTCACCGTAGCCGAATCGCAGGTTGCGGCATTCGACCAGGACACGGGGGTCGGGGGCGTTCATCAGGCTGAAATGGAAAGGCCGGGACAAGCCCGGCCAAGCGCAAGGGTTAACCCGATGATACGAGGCTTTCGGCAACCGGCCGGCGGCCGGTCTTTGAACCTTTGGGTCAACCGGGGGGAATTCAGCGATTAGCGAGGCAGGTCGCTGGATCCCATCAGGAACTCGTCGACCGCGCGGGCGGCCTGGCGGCCTTCGCGGATCGCCCACACCACCAGGGACTGGCCGCGGCGCATGTCGCCGGCGGCGAAGACCTGGGGCACGCTGGTGGCGTAGCCGCCGGTGAAGTCGGTGGTGGCCTTGGCGTTGCCGCGGGCGTCCTTGTCGACACCGAAGCCCTCCAGGATGGAGGCGACGGGGCTGACGAAGCCCATGGCCAGCAGCACCAGGTCGGCCTTCATGACCTGCTCGGAGCCGGGCACTTCGACCATCTTGCCGTCCTTCCACTCGACGCGCACGGTCTTCAGGCCGGTGACCTTGCCGTTCTCGCCGATGAATTCCTTGGTGGCGATGGCGAACTCGCGCTCGCAGCCCTCTTCGTGCGAGGAGGAGGTGCGCAGCTTGTACGGCCAGTAGGGCCAGGTCAGCTCCTTGTTCTCCTGCTCGGGCGGCATGGGCATCAGCTCGAACTGGATGACGCTCTTGGCGCCATGGCGGTTGCTGGTGCCCACGCAGTCGCTGCCGGTGTCGCCGCCGCCGATCACGATGACGTGCTTGCCGTCGGCGCGCAGCTGGCCCTTGAGCTTGTCGCCGGCGTTGACCTTGTTCTGCTGGGGCAGGAACTCCATCGCGAAATGGATGCCGTCCAGGTCGCGGCCCGGCACGGGCAGGTCGCGCGATTGCTCGGCGCCACCGGCCAGCAGCACGGCGTCGAAGTCCTTCTTCAGCTGCTCGGGGGTGATGGTTTCCTTGGCCCAGTTGGTGACCTTGGAGCCCTCGGGCAGCTTGCCGATCATCACGCCGGTGCGGATGGTCACGCCCTCGGCCTTCATCTGCTCGGCGCGGCGGTCGATGTGGGACTTCTCCATCTTGAAGTCGGGGATGCCGTAACGCAGCAGGCCGCCGATGCGGTCGTTCTTCTCGAACAGCGTCACGTCATGGCCGGCGCGGGCCAGCTGCTGCGCGGCGGCCATGCCGGCGGGGCCGGCGCCGACCACGGCGACCTTCTTGCCCGTCTTGCGGGTGGGCAGCTGGGGCTTGACCCAGCCGTTTTCCCAGGCGCGGTCGATGATGGCGTGCTCGATGGACTTGATGCCCACCGGGTCGTCGTTCACGTTCAGCGTGCAGGCGGCCTCGCAGGGCGCGGGGCAGATGCGGCCGGTGAACTCCGGGAAGTTGTTGGTGGAGTCCAGGACCGTGAAGGCATCCTTCCAGTCGCTGCGGTACACCAGGTCGTTGAAGTCCGGGATGATGTTGTTGACGGGGCAGCCGTTGTTGCAGAACGGCGTGCCGCAGTCCATGCAGCGGGCACCCTGCTGCTTGGCCTGCGCGTCATCCAGGGCGATGACGAATTCCTTGTAGTGCTTGACGCGCTCCGCGACGGGCTTGTAGCCCTCCTCGAGGCGCTCGTACTCCATGAAGCCGGTGACTTTACCCATGCTTTCTCTCCGTATCTTTCTCTAGGGCCCGGGGTCAGGCTGCGACGCCGTCACGCACGGCCGCTTGCGCGTTGTTGCCGGTGCTGGCCTCTTCGACCTCGCGCTCGTGCATCTCGATCAGCGCGCGCTTGTACTCGTTCGGGAAGACCTTCACGAACTTGGCACGGCTGGTTTCCCAGTTGTCCAGGAGGTCACGGGCGCGCTTGGAGCCGGTCCAGCGGTTGTGGTCCTCCAGCAGCTTCTTGAGCAGGGCCTCGTCGGCCTGGCCGCCGTGCAGCTTGGTCTTGCCGTGGTGGGCCTTCTTCTGCTCCTCGGCCGACTGCACCTTCTCGAGCGACACCATGGAGGTGTTGCAGCGGGAGGCGAACTGGCCGTCCTCGTCGTAGACGTAGGCCACGCCGCCGGACATGCCCGCCGCGAAGTTGCGGCCGGTCTTGCCCAGGACGACGACGGTGCCGCCGGTCATGTACTCGCAGCCGTGGTCGCCCGTGCCCTCGACCACCGTGGTGGCGCCGGACAGGCGGACGGCGAAGCGCTCGCCGGCCACGCCGCTGAAGAAGGCCTCACCGGTGGTCGCGCCGTACAGCGCGGTGTTGCCGATGATGATGTTCTTCGTGGCTTCGCCGCGGAAGTCGATGCTGGGACGCACGACGATGCGGCCGCCCGACAGGCCCTTGCCGGTGTAGTCGTTGGCGTCGCCGATCATGTACAGCGTGATGCCCTTGGCCAGGAAGGCGCCGAAGGACTGGCCGCCCGTGCCCTCGAGCTGGATGCGGATGGTGTCATCCGGCAGGCCCTCGGGGTGCACCTTGGTCAGGGCGCCGGACAGCATCGCGCCGACCGAGCGGTTGACGTTGATGGCCTTCTCCATGAACTGGACCTTCTCGCCCTTCTCGATGGCCGCGCGCGACTTCTCGATCAGGATGTTGTCCAGGGACTTGTCCAGGCCGTGGTCCTGGTCGGCCACATGCAGGCGGGGCACGTCGGCGGGGGCGGCGGGCACGGCCAGCAGGCGGCTGAAGTCCAGGCCGCGCGCCTTCCAGTGCTCGATGCCGGCCTTCATGTCCAGCAGGTCGGTGCGGCCGATCATGTCGTCGAACTTGCGGATGCCCAGCTGGGCCATGATCTGGCGCACTTCCTCGGCGATGAAGAAGAAGTAGTTGACCACGTGCTCGGGCTTGCCCGAGAACTTGGCGCGCAGCACCGGGTCCTGCGTGGCCACGCCCACCGGGCAGGTGTTCAGGTGGCACTTGCGCATCATGATGCAGCCCTCGACGACCAGCGGCGCGGTGGCGAAGCCGAATTCGTCGGCGCCCATCAGCGCGGCGATGGCGACGTCGCGGCCGGTCTTCATCTGGCCGTCGGCCTGGACGCGGATGCGGCCACGCAGGCGGTTGAGGACCAGGGTCTGCTGGGTCTCGGCCAGGCCGATTTCCCAGGGCGAGCCGGCGTGCTTGATGGACGACCAGGGCGAGGCGCCCGTGCCGCCGTCATGGCCGGCGATCACCACGTGGTCGGCCTTGCACTTGGCCACGCCGGCGGCGATGGTGCCCACGCCCACTTCCGACACCAGCTTGACGCTGATGGAGGCATGCGGCGCGACGTTCTTCAGGTCGTGGATCAGCTGGGCCAGGTCCTCGATCGAGTAGATGTCGTGGTGCGGGGGGGGCGAGATCAGGCCCACGCCCGGCACGGAGTAGCGCAGCTTGCCGATGTAGTTGGAGACCTTGCCGCCGGGCAGCTGGCCGCCCTCGCCGGGCTTGGCGCCCTGGGCCATCTTGATCTGGATCTGGTCGGACGAGGCCAGGTACTCGGCGGTGACGCCGAAGCGGCCCGAGGCGACCTGCTTGATCTTGGAGCGCAGCGAGTCGCCGGCCTGCAGCGGCTGGTCGGCCTCGACCACGTGCTTGCCCAGGATGCCGGCCAGGGTGTCACCCTGCTTGATCGGGATGCCCTTGAGCTCGTTGCGGTAACGCGCCGGGTCCTCGCCGCCTTCGCCGGTGTTGGACTTGCCGCCGATGCGGTTCATGGCGATGGCCAGGGTGGCGTGGGCTTCCGTGGAGATGGAGCCCAGCGACATGGCGCCGGTGGCGAAGCGCTTGACGATTTCCTTGGCCGGCTCGACCTCGTCGATCGGAATGGCCTTGGACGGGTCGACCTTGAACTCGAACAGGCCGCGCAGGGTCATGTGGCGACGGTTCTGGTCGTTGATGATCTGCGCGTACTCCTTGTACGTGTTCCAGTTGTTGGCACGGGTGGAGTGCTGCAGCTTGGCGATGGCGTCGGGCGTCCACATGTGCTCCTCGCCGCGGGCGCGCCAGGCGTACTCGCCGCCGGCGTCCAGGGCGTGGGCCAGCAGCGGGTCGGTGCCGAAGGCCGCCTTGTGCATGCGGATCGCTTCCTCGGCGATCTCGAACACGCCGATGCCGCCGACGCGGCTGGCGGTGCCGGTGAAGTACTTCTCGACCGTCTCGTCGTTCAGGCCGATGGCCTCGAACAGCTGCGCGCCGCAGTAGGACATGTACGTGCTCACGCCCATCTTGGACATGATCTTGGACAGGCCCTTGCCGATCGCCTTGACGTAGTTGTAGATGGCCTTCTCGGCCGACAGGTCGCCCGGCAGGTCCTTGTGGATCGCGGCCAGGGTCTCCATGGCCAGGTAGGGGTGCACGGCTTCCGCGCCATAGCCGGCCAGCACGCCGAAGTGGTGCACTTCGCGGGCGGAGCCGGTCTCCACCACCAGGCCGGCGGTGGTGCGCAGGCCTTCACGCACCAGGTGCTGGTGGATGGAGGACAGTGCCAGCAGCGCCGGGATGGCGATCTTCTCGGCGGACACGCCGCGGTCGCTGATGATCAGGATGTTCTTGCCACCCTTGATCGCGTCCACGGCCTCGGCGTTGATGGAGGCCAGCTTGGCTTCCACGCCCTCGCGGCCCCAGGCCGCGGGGTAGGTGATGTCCAGCGTGTAGCTGCGGAACTTGCCCTGCGTGACGGTCTCGATGTCACGCAGCTTGGCCATGTCGGCGAAGTCCAGGATCGGCTGGCTCACCTCCAGGCGCAGCGGCGGGTTGACCTGGTTGATGTCCAGCAGGTTCGGCTTGGGGCCGATGAAGGACACCAGGGACATCACGATGGCTTCGCGGATCGGGTCGATCGGCGGGTTGGTCACCTGGGCGAACAGCTGCTTGAAGTAGTTGTACAGCGGCTTGTTCTTGTCGGACAGCACGGCCAGCGGGCTGTCGTTGCCCATGGAGCCGATGCCCTCCTCGCCGGCTTGCGCCATCGGGGACAGCAGGAACTTGATGTCTTCCTGGGTGTAGCCGAAGGCCTGCTGGCGATCGAGCAGGGTCACGTCGCTGGCGGGGGAATCACCCGTGCCTTCGGACAGGTCGTCCAGCTTGATGCGCAGGTTCTCGATCCACTGCTTGTAGGGCTTGGAGTTGGCGAGCGAGGCCTTGAGCTCCTCGTCGTCGATCATGCGGCCCTGCTCCAGGTCGATCAGGAACATCTTGCCGGGCTGCAGGCGCCACTTGCGCACGATCTTGTTCTCGGGCACGGGCAGCACGCCGGACTCGGAGCCCATGATCACCAGGTCGTCGTCGGTGATGCAGTAGCGCGAGGGACGCAGGCCGTTACGGTCCAGCGTGGCGCCGATCTGGCGGCCGTCGGTGAACACGATGGAGGCCGGGCCGTCCCAGGGCTCCAGCATGGCGGCGTGGTACTCGTAGAAGGCCTTGCGGCGCTCGTCCATGGTCGTGTGCTGTTCCCACGGCTCGGGGATCATCATCATCACGGCCTGGTAGATGGGGTAACCCGCCATCGTCAGCAGCTCGAGGCAGTTGTCGAAGGTGGCGGTGTCGGACTGGCCGGCGAAGCTGATGGGGTACAGCTTCTGCAGGTCCTCGCCCAGCACGGGGGAGGACATCACGCCTTCGCGGGCCTTCATCCAGTTGTAGTTGCCCTTGACCGTGTTGATCTCGCCGTTGTGGGCGACATAACGGTACGGGTGGGCCAGCGGCCACTCGGGGAAGGTGTTGGTGGAGAAGCGCTGGTGCACCAGACCCAGGGCCGAGACGCAGCGCGGGTCCTGCAGGTCCAGGTAGTACTCGCCGACCTGGTTGGCCAGCAGCAGGCCCTTGTAGACCACGGTACGGCTGGACATGGACGGAACGTAGTATTCCTTGCTGTGCTTGAGCTGCAGGGCCTGGATGGCGGCGCTGGCGGTCTTGCGGATGACGTACAGCTTGCGCTCCAGGGCGTCCTGGACGATCACGTCGGCGCCACGGCCGATGAAGACCTGGCGCAGGATCGGCTCCTTCTCGCGCACGGCGGGCGACATCGGCATCTCGCGGTTGACCGGGACATCGCGCCAGCCCAGCAGCACCTGGCCTTCGGCCTTGATCGCGCGCTCCATCTCCTGCTCGCAGGCCAGGCGGGAGGCATGCTCCTTGGGCAGGAAGATCATGCCGACGCCGTACTCGCCCTGCGGCGGCAGGGTCACGCCCTGCTGGGCCATCTCTTCACGGTAGAGCTGGTCGGGGATCTGGATCAGGATGCCCGCGCCGTCGCCCATCAGGGGATCGGCACCCACGGCGCCGCGGTGGTCCAGGTTCTCCAGGATCTTCAGGCCCTGCTGGACGATCTCGTGGGTCTTCTTGCCCTTGATGTGGGCCACGAAGCCCACGCCGCACGCGTCATGCTCATTGGCGGACGAGTACAGGCCGTGTTCTTGCAGGTGGCTGATTTCGGCGGACGTGGCCATGGGAATTCCTTCGCTAACTTTCACGGGACCGGGAAGGATAGTGCAGCGCAGCAGGATGTCAAACGAATTAAATGGGGTCAGGTTCTTAAATGAAGCGCACCAAAGGTGGGCATCAATTTATTGGGGACAGATCAAATCGCCGAGGTGGTGCGCGGACGGCCGGGACGACCCTTGGTCAGCCGCCGCTCGGTCTGCTTCTGCAGCGCCGCCAGGAAGGCCTCGTCGCCCAACGCCCAGCCATGGAGCGCCGAGGCCACCAGGGCCTTGGCCACCGGCGCCGCCACCCCCTGCGCCACCCGCTCGGCGTACGCCTGCTCCCGGGCGAAGGGCGTGTTGCCCAGCGCCCAGTACAGCGGGTGCGGCGTGACCAGCCGGTCGCTCGCCTGCCCGATGTAGTGCCGGTGGCTGGACCAGGCCCAGTCGGCCGGCGCCTCGACGAGGCCGGCGCGCACCGGGTTGAGGTCCAGGTAGGCCATGCAGGCCAGCAGGTACGGCTCGGGCTGCAGCAGCGCACAGCGGTAGCGGCCCTCCCACAGCGTGCCGGTGCGGCCGGTACGCGCATTGAAGTGCCGCACGTAGCGACGGCCGATGCCTTGCATCATCCGTGCCAGCGAATCCCCCGCACCCGGCGTCGCCAGCAGGTGGAAGTGGTTCTCCATCAACACGTAGCCATGGATGAGCACATCCGCGGCGCGGGCCTGCTCGACCAGCAGCGCGTGCATGAACTGGAAGTCGGTCGGGTCCGCGAAGATGGCCTGGCGGTTGTTGCCCCGATGGACCAGGTGGTGCGGGTAACCAGGCAGGGAAAGGCGGGGCAGGCGGGCCATGCCCGATCTTAGAGGGGTTCCGACCCCGTTTTCAGCCCGGGGAGGCGTCCGACGCCGGCGCGCTGCCCCTGCCCACAGCCGGGAAGGGCCGGGCGGGCCAGGATGCGGCCTCCGCCCTCCCCTGCCCCATGTTCGCCGCCTGGATGATCGGCTTCCTGCTGCTGATGGCTGTCCTGGTCTGGCTGGCCGTCGTGGTCGGGCTGCCCCAGCCCTGGATCGGGCTGGCGGTCGGCGTGCTGGTCGCCCTGGCCATCGGGGTGGCGGTGCTCGTCGCGCGGGGAGCGCCGCGCCGCACGCGCGAGCGCCCGCCCAGGCGCTGAACCCAGGCGCCGAGAACGCCGGGAAGCCGTGGACGAACCCGCCGCGCCAGCGCCGGCCGCGCGCCCGGGGGTCAGGCCGCCGAGGGTTCCGCCTCGTCGGCCGCGGGCGCGGGCTGCGGCAGGCGCCGGAAGCGCACCGCCTCGAGCGACTCCAGCCCGAACTCCGCGAGCACCGCGCGCAGCCGCTGCGCGGCGCTGCGCTTTCGCTGGCCGGTGCGGCGCGCCAGGATCAGCTCGTTCTTCAGGCTGTGCTCCCAGCCGACCAGCTCGGTGACCGTGACCTGGTAGCCGCAGGCCTCCAGGTACAGGCAGCGCAGCACGTTGGTGAGCTGGCTGCCCAGCTCACGGGTGTGGATCGGGTGGCGCCACAGTTCAGCCAGCGGGGTGCGGGACAGCGACAGCGCCTTGTTCTGCCGCAGGCAGCCGGCCACCTCGGCCTGGCAGCAGGGCACCAGCACCATGAAACGGGCGTCGCGGGCCAGGCCGAAGTCGATGGCGTCGTCGGTGGCGGTGTCGCAGGCATGCAGCGCGGTGACCATGTCGACCTGCGGCGGCAGCTCCGGTGAGTCGACCGCATCGGCCGCGCTCAGGTGGAGGAAGCGCATGCGCCCGAAGCCCAGCCGCTGGGCCAGGTCGCGCGAGCGCTGCACCAGCTCGGGCCGGGTCTCGACGCCGACCATCTCCCCATGGCCGCAGGCCTTCAGGAACAGGTCGTAGAGGATGAAGCCGAGGTAGGACTTGCCCGCGCCATGGTCCACGATGACCGGCCCCGGGCCTTCCGCCGGCAACTCCAGCAGCAGTTTCTCGATGAACTGGTAGAGGTGGTAGACCTGCTTGAGCTTGCGGCGCGAATCCTGGTTCAGCTTGCCGTCGCGCGTGAGGATGTGAAGCTCCTTGAGGAGCTCGACCGACTGGCCGGGACGGAGATCGGCGTCCAGCGCGCCGGCGCCTGCGGCAGCGGCCTGGCTTCGGGGCGCGGCCTGTTTCGAGGACTTGCTCATCCTGCGTCCTTCGCCATCAGGCGGGCCCAGCCCTGCGGGCCGAGGCGTCGCATCGTGTCCATGTTGGTCTCGTAGATGGCCTCGGCCTCGGGAAAGGCCTCGACCGCGCGCGCGATGCTGTCCTCGCGCAGCAGGTGCAGCGTGGGATACGGGGCGCGGTTGGTGAAATTGGTGATGTCGTCGGCGTCGGTGCCGGCGAACTGGTAGTGCGGGTGGAAGTTGGCGAGCTGCACCGTACCCTCGAGCTCGCGGCGCTGCAGCAGCCGGTCGGCCTCGCCGAGGAAGCCGGCGAACTCGACGAAGTCGGGGAAGGCCCGGGGCATCATGAGCAGGGTGGTCTCGCGCTGCGCGATGCCGTGCGCGAGCAGGTCGTCGATCTCGCGCTCCAGGACCTCCAGCAGCTCGTTCCAGCCGGTGGCCTCGGTGACGGCGTAGTGGACCTGGTCCTTCACGTGCACGCCCTTGGCGAACGGGCACAGGTTCAGGCCGATGACGGCACGCTCCAGCCAGCGCCGGGTGTCGTCCACGACCTCGTCAGCGGAAGCATTCATCCAGCGGATTTTACGAGGCGGCCCAATCGCCCGGCCAGCCACAGTCCCGCCAGGGCACAGGCGCCCGTGACCCCCCAGCTGAAGGACCAGCCCCCCGTGCGGCTGGCCACCCAGGCCACCAGGGGCGGCCCGGCGAACTGGCCGAAGGACGACCACTGCTGCATCCAGCCCACCGTGGTGGAGACCGCGCCCGGCCCGGGCGCGACACGCACGGCCTGCGAGAACAGCGTGCCCGGCACGAGCCCCCCCACCGCCGAGAAGGCCAGCACCGCCAGGTACGGCCCGATGGCCGACAGCGGACCGGCCGGCCAGACCGGCGCGAACAGCAGCAACCCGCCGAGCCCCATCGTGCCAAAGCCCGCCTGCAGCAGCCGCTGCGGCGGGACGCCCCGCTGCAGCAGGCGGCCGGCGGCGATGTTGCCGATCATGTTGACGCCGGCCGCCAGGGCGGTGGCCAGGCCGGCCGCCGCCGGCGCCAGCCCGGCCTGGGCATAGATGGTCGGCAGGAAGCCGACCACCGACAGCCACTGCGACGAATAGGCCGCGAAGGCCAGCGAGACCAGCCAGGGACCGGGCGCGCGCAGCGTGTCGCCGAGGCGGCCGCGCCAGGCGCCCGGCTCACGGGCCGCCGGCGGCGGGTCGGGCGGCAGCCCCAGCCACAGGGCCAGCGCCATGGCGCCGGACAGCGTGGCGGTCAGCCACCACCACGCCGACCAGCCGGCGGCGGCGATCCAGGCCGGCCCGGCCAGCAGCGCCAGCGAGGTGCCCAGGGGCATGTAGGCGCCCCACAGGCCCAGGCGAGCCGGCAGCGCGGACGAGGCGACGAAGCGCCGGATCAGGCTGGGCGCGGGCGTGACCGCGAGCAGGAAGCCCAGGCCCTCGAGCGCGCGCAGCGCGAGCAGGGCCAGCGGGTCGGTGGTGAGGCCGCCGGCGACGCTGGCCGCCGAGGCCAGCAGGAGGCCGCCGACCATCACCCGGCGCAGGCCCAGGCCATCCGCGGCCAGGCCGACGGCCAGCCCCAGGGTCATCGCCGCGAACTGCACCATGGAGATCAGGAAGCCGGCCTGGACCAGGCTGACGCCCAGCGCCTCGCGCAGGGCCGGCAGCGCCGGGGGCAGCTTGCCCACGTGGATGGCGGCGGTGACGCCGCCGGCGATGACGAGCAGGGAGCGGTCCAGGCGCATGGCGGTCAGGCCAGCAACCGGCGCCCGGTCAGGCGCTCGTGCTCGCGCGCGGCGAAGCGGTCGGTCATGCCGGCGATGTAGTCGGCGATGGCGCGGTGCACGTCCGCCTGCTGCGCGTAGGCCGCCGGCATCTCGGACGGCGCGGCGGCGTAGGCCGCGAACAGCTCCTGCACCACCACCTGGGCCTGGCCGGTGGTGTGGGTCACCTGCGGATGCCGGTAGAGGTTGTGGAAGAGGAAATGCTTGAGCACGCGCGACTGCAGCCGCATGCCGTCGCTGAAGCGCACCAGCGGCGGCGCGCGGCGGGCGGCGTCGGCGTCCTGCGGGTCGACCTCGCGCAACGCGGCACCGGTGGCGGAGATCACGTCATGCACCTGGGCGCTGAGCATCAGGCGGATGGACTCGTACAGCAGGCGGCGGCCCGCCAGCTGCGGGTGCGCGGCCAGCGCGGCGCGGCGGTAGCCGTCGAACAGGGGCACCTGCTCCAGCTGCTCCAGGGTGATGAGGCCGGAGCGCACGCCGTCGTCGATGTCGTGCGCGTTGTAGGCGATCTCGTCGGCCAGGTTGCACAGCTGTGCCTCCAGGCCGGGCTGGGTGCGCTCGAGGAAGCGGCGCCCCACCCCGCCCGGCTCCTGGGCCTCGAGGTGCTCGGCGTTGGCGCGCGAGCAGTGCTTGAGGATGCCCTCGCGGGTCTCGAAGGCGAGGTTCAGGCCGTCGAAGGCCGGGTAGCGCTCCTCGAGCTTGTCGACCACGCGCAGGCTCTGCAGGTTGTGCTCGAAGCCGCCATGGTCGGCCATGCAGGCGTTCAGCGCGTCCTGGCCGGCATGGCCGAAGGGCGTGTGGCCCAGGTCGTGCGCCAGCGCGATGGCCTCGACCAGGTCCTCGCACAGGCCGAGGGGGCGGGCGATGGAGCGGCCCAGCTGGGCGACCTCGATGGAGTGCGTCAGCCGGGTGCGGAACAGGTCCCCCTCGTGGTTGAGGAACACCTGGGTCTTGTAGACGAGGCGGCGGAAGGCGGTGGAATGGACGATGCGGTCGCGGTCGCGCTGGAACTCGGTGCGGTACGGCGTGGGCGACTCGGCATGGCGCCGCCCGCGGCTGCGCGCGGGGTCGCAGGCGTAGCGGGCCAGGGCCATCCCCGCTCCCTCAGCGGCAGCAGCGCTCGATGACCTCGGCCACCAGCGCGTCGGGCGCGGGCCGGACGGCGGCGCGGCCGGGGCCGTCGATGACGACGAAGCGGATCTCGCCGGCCTCGGACTTCTTGTCCAGGCGCATCAGCTCGAGGTAGCGGGCCGCGCCCAGCCGGGGGCCGACGGTGGGCAGGCCGGCGGCGGCGATCAGGCGGGTGCAGCGCTCCAGGAAGGCGGTGTCGACGAGCCCGAGCTCGCGCGACAGGTGCAGGGCCATGACCATGCCGCAGCCCACGGCCTCGCCGTGCAGCCACTCGCCGTAGCCCAGGCCGGCCTCGATGGCGTGGCCGAAGGTGTGGCCGAAATTCAGGATGGCGCGCAGGCCGGACTCGCGCTCGTCCTGGCCGACCACCATCGCCTTGATCTCGCAGCTGCGGCGCACCGCGTGGGCCAGGGCCTGCGGGTCGCGGGCCAGGAGGGCGGGCAGGTGGGCCTCGATCCAGTCGAGGAAGGCCAGGTCGGCGATCGGGCCGTACTTGATCACCTCGGCCAGTCCGGCGGACAGTTCGCGCGGGGGCAGCGTGCGCAGGGTGGACAGGTCGCAGACCACCAGCTGCGGCTGGTAGAACGCGCCGATCATGTTCTTGCCCAGGGGGTGGTTGATCGCGGTCTTGCCGCCCACCGAGGAGTCCACCTGGGCCAGCAGCGTGGTGGGCACCTGCACGAAGGGCACGCCGCGCATGTAGCAGGCCGCGGCGAAGCCGGTGATGTCGCCGACCACGCCGCCGCCCAGGGCGTACAGCACGGTCTTGCGGTCGCTGCCGCGCGCCAGCAGGGCGTCGAAGATGCGGTTGAGGGTTTCCCAGTGCTTGTGCGCCTCGCCGTCGGGCAGGCAGACGGTGCCGACCTGGGCGTAGTGCGGCGCGAGGGCCGCCTGCAGCGCCGCGGCGTACAGCGGGCCGACGGTGTCGTTGGTGACGACCAGGGCCGCATGGGCCTTGGGCAGCGACAGGCCGGCCATGCGTTCGATGAGGCCTTCGCCGATGAGGATGGGGTAGCTGCGCTCTCCCAGTTCGATGCGGACTTCGTCCGCCGGAACGTTCGCGGTCATCGGGCGAGTGTACGCGGCGGCAGGCGCCGGCCTCACCGGGGCGGGGGCCTCAGGCCGGCTTGGCGAGGACGCCGGCGAGCTCCAGCTGCATGACGATGATGTTGACCAGCGTCTGCAGGGTGGGCCGGCCGGTGTCGACGGTGAGGTGGGCCGCCTCGCGGTACAGCGGGTCGCGCTGGCCGTGGAGGGCGCGCAGGCGGGCCATCGGGTCCTCGACCTGCAAGAGGGGGCGCTTGCGATCGTTGCGCACGCGGTTGTAGATCTGCTCGGGGGTGGTGCGCAGGTAGATCACATGGGTACCGGCCCGCAGCTGCAGGCGGTTGGCCTCCCGCAGCACCGAGCCGCCGCCGGTGGCCAGGACCTTGTCCTCGCCGCCGGGGGCGGAGAGGTCGGCGATCACGGCCTGCTCCACGTCGCGGAAGGCCTCCTCGCCCTGCTGCTCCCAGAACACGCGGATGGGGCAGCCGAGCCGGTCCTCGATCACATGGTCGGAATCCACGAACGGCCGAGCCAGCCTGCGTGCGAGAAGCTTTCCAATCGTGGTTTTACCGGAGCCAGGGAGGCCGACCAGGGCGACAGTGGTCAAGGAATGGGTACGGAATGCGAAGTAGTCAGGCCGGACGGCGACTTGGTCGTAATGATAATGGTCTGGGCGGTACAGGTTCCGGACAGGAACACGCTGTGGGTCGAGTAGGTGTCCGTGCTCGCCGACGTACCGAGCGCCACGTCGACCAGGGGAGTTCCCGTCACGCGGGTGACCTGGCAGCCGCTGGCGGGGTTGCTGGGCGCCGCCTCGATGACCGTTCCGGCCGGCATGGGCAGGCTCGGCAGGCTCGCCGTCCCCGGGTAGGGGTGGTCTGCGCTCGACAGGATGAAGCTCACCTGCGAGCCGGAGACGGCCGTGGTCGAGATCCTGCTGGCGGAAGACGCGAAGGCGATGATGGCCTGCTGCCGCACGGTGGTCGCGAGGCCGGCATCACAGGTATTGGCACGGGACGGGAACGCGCCGCCCGCACCGGTACAGGACGTGGCGCCGCCACGCGCGATCACGAATTCGCCGGCATCGTACTGGCCGTTCTCGTTGTCATCACGGTACGCATCACCCTGGTTGACCAGGGACTCGCCCGCATCGAAGCGGTTGTTGCCGTTGGCATCCACATAGTCCTTGGTACCGGTGGTGTAGGCCAGGACGGAGACCCGGCCATTGGCCGGCCGGAAGTTCTGGGAGATGAAGTCCACCGAGCACGAGGCGATGTTGTTCACCCGCTGCGTGGCGCAGCTGTAGCCGACCTGGCCGCCTTCGGCCGTGAAGTTGACGACGGTGCCATCCTCCACCGCGTTGCCCTGGCGATCGGCGAGGCGCACGGTGACCTTGGTCGCGGTGCCATCGATGACCCAGCCTTCGATGTTGTGCGTGGCTACCGACAGGCTCATGTAGCGCTGGGACGGCGGGCCCGAGGCCACGGTGAAATTCTGGGTGTCGGTGAAGATGCTGGCATCGCTCGCCAGCGAGGCGCGCACCCGGGCCGGGCCGGGAATGGTGCCGGAGTTGACCGCCACGGAGACCTCGCCGCTGGCATTGGTCAGGCCGGAGGTGGCCCCCAGCAGCAGCCCCAGCGGGTTCTGGCCGTTCGGGAACCCGAAATTCACGGACACCCCGCTCATGGCGGCACCGGTCGCCGAGGTCACCTTGAAGGTCACGATGGACTGCTCCAGCGCACCCGACCCCGCGACGTAGATCTGGCTGGGAGTGGCCGACTTGAAGGTGACCGAGGTGGCGGTCGGCGCAGCGACCTGCAGGGTCAGCGTGCGCGACGTGGCGCCCGGGCTTGCCGCCGTCACGACGACATTGCCGCTGCAGGGCGAGCCATCCGGCTGCAGCGCAGCGTAGTCGGCGGAGGCGACGCCGCTGCCGTTGGTGGTGACGCTGAAACCGCTGTTGCTGCCGTTGATGCGGCCGCACGAGGCGGCGTAGTTCACGTTGACCGGCGTGGCGCCGGCCGGCACGCCGCCGATGAGGGCGGTGACCGAGAGGCTGGTGTTGCCGCCCGACACCAGGCTGGCCGAACCGGGCGTGATCGCACTGAGCGACAGGCTCAGCGGCGTGATGGCGAAATCGCGCGAGCCCGTGACGGCCGCGCCGTTCACGGTGGCCGACGCGGTCACCGTCGCCGCGCCCACGGCCGTCACCGAGGTGGGCGCAATGGCCACCTCGGCCACCCCCGCGGAGTTGGTCAAGGCCGTCGCCGGGGACACCGTGGCAATCGTCGCTGCGCTGGACGCGAAGGTGACCAGCTTGTTCGCCACCACGGCGCCACTGGCGTCCTTCACCGTCGCACGCGCGGTGAAGCCCCCCTCGACGGAAATGCTCGAGACCGCCGTGCCCGCGGCATTACGCAGTTCCACCGTGACCTGCGACGTGCCTGTGGTCGTTCCCCCGCCCGATTGGGTGCCACCGGTCGAGGTCGTACCGGCACTTCCGCCACCGCCCCCGCAACCCGCCAGCAGCATGGCGACGCCAAGCGAACCCACGAACCCCCTGATCGCATTCAGCAGCATTTGAATGTCCTCTTCTTTTATTTGACGAGCCACGGGTCAGCGCGATGCTGCCCGGTCCGTGATCATCTTGGGCGTAATGAACACCAGCATCTCCTGCTTGTTGGCAGTGCGGCGGCGGTTCTTGAACAGGTTGCCGACGGCGGGCAGGTCGCCCAGCAGCGGCACGCGGGCCTCGTCCTCGGTCTCGGTCAGCTCGAAGATGCCGCCGATGACCACCGTGCCGCCGTTCTCCACCAGCACCTGCGTCTTGATCTTCTTGGTGTTGATGGCGATGCCGGAGGCGGTCGTCTCGCCGCGGCTGTCCTTGTTGACCTCCAGGTCCAGGATGATGTTGCCCTCAGGGGTGATCTGCGGCGTCACCTCCAGCTTCAGCGTGGCGCGGCGGAACGCGATCGAGGTCGCGCCGCTGCTGGTGGACTGCTGGTAGGGAAACTCCGTGCCCTGCTCGATGAAGGCCTTGGTCTGGTCGGCCGTCACGATGCGCGGGCTCGACACCAGCTTGCCCTTGCCGTCCGCCTCCAGGGCCGACAGCTCCAGGTTCAGGAAGCGGTTGGCCGACGAGCTGAACAGGGAGATCGCGAAACTGGCCGGGTTGAGGCCGTTGATGGCCAGGGCCGGCAGGTTGACGAAGTTGGTGCTGGTGGTGTCCAGCAGCGTGGACACGCCCTCGCCCGTGGTGCCGCTGACCGCGTTGTAGGTGCCGCCGAAGGCCACGCGGTTGGAACCGCCCGCGATCGCGTAGCCGGGGTCCCCGCCGCGGATGCCGCGCAGGTCGCTGCCGCCCAGGCGCACGCCCAGCGACTTGCCGAAGGTGTCGGACGCCTCGACGATGCGCGCCTCGATCAGCACCTGGCGCACCGGAATGTCGAGCTTGCTGATCAGGGCCTGCACGTTCTCCAGGCGGGCCGGCACGTCGGTCACGAAGAGCTGGTTCGTGCGGGCCTCGGAGATCACGCTACCCCGGTTGCTCAGGATCCGGTTGGCGATCGGCCCCGACATCAGCTGGGCGGCGATCTCTGAGGCCTTGGTGTAGTTCAGCTGGAAACCCTGGGTGCGCAGCGGCTCCAGGCCCTGGATGGCCGCCCGGTCCTCGAGGTCCTTCTTCTCCTTCGCCGCCAGCTCCTCCTTGGGAGCGATCCACAGCACGTTGCCGGTCTTGCGCAGGCCCAGGCCCTTGGCCTGCATGATGATGTCCAGCGCCTGGTCCCAGGGCACGTCCTTCAGGCGCAGCGTGAGCGAGCCGGTGACGGTGTCGGAGGTGACGATGTTGAAGTTGGTGAAGTCCGCGATCACCTGAAGCAGCGCCCGGACCTCGATGTTCTGGAAGTTCAGGGAGAGCTTCTCGCCGGTGTAGGTGGGGCCCTGCGTCACCCGGTTGGGGTCGACGCGGACCGGGCGGACCTCGACCACGAACTGGTTGTCGCTCTGGTAGGCGCTGTGCTCCCAGGCGCCGCGCGGCTCGATGACCATGCGCACGCGGTCGCCGTTGGGCGTGGTGGTGACGGTCTGCACCGGCGTGCCGAAGTCGGACACGTCGAGGCGGCGGCGCAGCCCCTCGGGCAGGCTGGACTTGAGGAAGTCCACCACCAGCGTCTGCCCCTGCTGGCGGATGTCCACGCCGACCTGGTTGCTCTGCAGGTCGACGATGATGCGGCCGGCGCCATCGGTGCCGCGGCGGAAATCGAGGTCCTTGAGCGGCAGCGTGTCGCGGTTGCGGCTCTCGGAGAACTGCGACGGCGTCGAGGTGGCCACCGGCGCCGAGGCCACCACCGGGTCCAGCGAGACCAGCAGCGACTTGCCCTGGATCTGCGCCTTGTAGGCCGTGGGGGTCTTGAGGTTGAGGACGAGGCGGGTGCGGTCGCCGGCCTGGACCACGTTGACCGAGCGCAGGTTGCCCTGGTTGACCTCCACGGTGTTGCGGCCGAGGTTGTTGGTCGCGCCGGGGATGTCCAGGGCGATGCGGGCCGGGGCCTGGATGGTGAAGCCGGCCGGCAGGGCCTGCAGGGGCTGGGAGAAATCGATGCGAAGGACTTCGACGCCCCCCTGGACCGAACTGCTGACAGCCTCGACCGCGACGCCGGCCGGATCCTGCGCATGCACGACAGCCGATGGCAGGCCGGCGGCCAGCGCGATGGCCAGCACCCAGCCCGGCATCCAGCGCGGGGAGGAAGATGTTGTTTTCATTTGGACCTCTCTTGCAACTGCAGCGTCGCAGCGCGTTCAACCCATTCACCCGCCGGGTCCTGCACGATCTCGCGCAGCACGACCTCGGTCTCCGTCACCCGGGTGATCTTTCCGTAGTTCTGCCCCAGGTACATGCCGGGACGCACCTGGTAGATGAGGTTGTCGACCCGCACGAGCGCGACCGGGCGCCCCTGCCGGATCATGCTGCCCACCATGACCATGGTGTCCAGCGGATAGCTCTCCAGCGGCTCCTTGCGCCGGGCCATCTCGGGCGCCACCAGGGCCGAGCTCGCGGCCGACTGGCCGGCCGCCCGGCGCAGCGCCTGCGCCAGCTTCTGCGAGCTGAACGGGTCAGTGGCCGCGGCCTCGGTGTAGGCCTGCGGGGTGAATTTCTTCGGCTCGGGCAGGGGCTCGACCTTGGGCTTGGTCTGGGCGCGCTGCTGCTGCATCCAGGCCTGGATTTCCTGCTGGCCGGATGCGCCGCAACCCGCCAGCACCGCCGCCACGACCAGCGCGCCGGCGGACAGGTGCAGCACGCGCAGCGGGCTCAATTGCAGGGCGGCGCTCATTTCTTGGCTCCCGGCTGGTTCTTGCGCTGGGCCGCGACCTCTTCGGGGTCGAGGTAACGGAAGGTCTTGGCCGTGGCTTCCATCTGCAGGGAGCCGTCGCGCGCGGGCGTCACGGCGATGTTGTTCAGCGTGACGATGCGCGAGAGGTTGGCGATGTCGGAGGCGAAGGAGCCGATGTCGTGGTAGCGCCCGGTCACGCGCAGCGCGATGGGCAGCTCGGCGTAGTACTCCTTGACCGTGACCTGGCCCGGGCGGAACAGCTCGAAGTACAGGCTGCGGCCCAGGCCGGCCTGGTTGATGTCCGACAGCAGCGCGTCCATCTCGGCCTTGCCGGGCAGCTGCTTCTCCAGCTGGGTCACGTACTGCAGCACCTGCTCGCGCTGCTGGCGCAGCACCTCGAGGTTGACGGCCTGCCCGAGCTTGCCGGTGTACTCGCGCTTGAGCTGCACCTCGCGCTGGACCTCGGCCTCGAGCTCGTCGTGCGTGCTGCTGATGAACACGTACCAGAGCAGGACGACGATGCCCACGACGATGAAGGCGCACAGGGTGGCGCGCGGCGCGGCCGGCCAGGAGGCCGGGTCGTTCGGATCGAGCCCGCGGAACTGGGCGGTCAGGCGCGCCCAGCTGGCTTTCAGGTCGGTCTTGGGGGGATTGCGGGTGGCCATGGGTTCAGGTCCTGGCTGGGGCCGCCGGGGCGCTGGCAGGGGCGCTGGCCGGGGTGGCGGGCGGCTTCACGTCGCTCGCACGCAGCACCTTGACCTTCATGTTGAAGTTGGCCACCCGGCGCTGGTCGCGCGTGCTGAGGGTGACGTTGCCGGCGACGATCTCGATCAGCTCCGGCTGGGTCAGCCAGGGGCTGTTGTTGCCCAGGTTGCGAAGCAGCTCGGACACCCGCTCGTTCGACTGGGCCACGCCCAGGAGGGTGACGGTCTGGTTGTCCTGGCGGAGGCTGGTGAGGTAGACGCCGTCGGGCAGCTGCCGCACCAGCTCGTTGAGGATGTGGACCGGCATGTTGCGGTCGGCCTGCAGGTCCTCGACAGCCTGCTGGCGGGCCCGCAGGGCAGCGATCTCGCGCTGCAGGTTGGCGATGTCCTTGATCTGGGCGTCGAGCTTGACGATCTCGCCGCGCAGGAGCTCGTTGCGCCTCTGCTGGGCGCTGATCTCCGCCAGCTGGTAGAGGTAGAAGGCGCCGGCGAGCGCCAGGCCGCCCACCACCGAGGCGGCCAGCGACAGGTAGAACAGCTCGCGACGGCGCTTGCGGGCCGCTTCGCGATGGGGCAGGAGGTTGATGAGGATCACTGCGCAAACCTCCGCATGGCGAGCCCGCAGGCGGTGAGGTACGAGGGGGCCTCGCGGCGCATCTTCTTCTCGCGCACGGTCTCGGCGATGTGCATGCCCTCGAAGGGATCGGCCAGGCTGCAGGCGAACGAGGTGTGGGCGGTGACGGCCTGCGGCAGGCCCGCCAGGCCCGCCGAGCCGCCCGCGAGCAGGATGTGGTCCACCCGGTTGTGCGGGGTGCTGGTGAAGAAGAACTGCAGGGCCCGCGAGACTTCCTGCGACAGGCTGTCCACGAAGGGGCGCAGGACGCCCGGGCCGTAGTCGTCGGGCAGCTCGTTGCTGCGCTTCTTGGCCTCGGCCTCCTCGAGGGAGAAGCCGTACTGGCGGACGATCAGCTGGGTCAGCTGGGCGCCGCCGAAGGCCTGGTCACGGTCGTAGAGCACCTCGCCGTTGCGGATCACCTGCATGCCGGTGCTGAAGGCGCCCACCTCGAACAGGGCCACCATGGTGTCGGCGCCGCCACCGGGCAGGGCATCGATGAGGCGGCCGGCGGCCAGGCGGGACGCGTAGGACTCGATGTCCAGGATGACGGGCTTGAGGCCGGCGGCCTCGGCCAGGCCCTGGCGGTCCTGGACCTTCTCCTTGCGGGAGGCGGCGATCAGGACCTCGACATCCCCGGTGGAGGTGGGGCTGGGGCCGATGACGCAGAAATCGAGGCTGACCTCGTCGAGCGAGAAGGGGATGTACTGGTTGGCCTCGGCCTCGACCTGGACCTCCAGGTCCTGCTCCGACAGGCCGCCGGGCAGGATGATCTTCTTGGTGATCACGGCCGAGGGCGGCAGGGCCATGGCGACGTGGCGCGCGCGGGTGCCGCTCTTCTTGACGACGCGGCGCATGGCGTCGGCCACCTCGTCGAATTTCTCGATGTTGCCGTCGGTGATGCACCCCCGCTCCAGCGGCTCGATGGCGCAGCGTTCCAGGATGTATCGGCCCTCGCGGTCCTGGCCCAACTCGACCAGCTTGACGCTGGAAGAACTGATGTCCAGGCCCAGCAGGGGTGCGGGTTGGTGGCTAAACAAGGGGCCCAAGGAAATCAAGGAGTTCTCCGTCTGCGGCCGTCACGAGCTGCAACATACTTAAGATTTCACTTCAATCCTAGCAGCAAGAAACTTGACGGCATAGGCCCGCCACCTGCGTTGGCTCAAGTCGTTGCCTAAATCTGACGAGCACCGCGGCGATACTACGAAGTCGCTATTGCGATGCCAGTCCCCCGTCCCCCGGATAATTCCGGGCGCGACCATTGAAGCCCGTTTATGCCCCTCGACACTCCTGAAGACAAGCCCCGCGCCGCCGGCCACCGCAGCCTCCTGGTCCGCCTGCTGCTCTGGGGCGCGGGCGCGGCCCTGGCCGCGGGCGCCAGCCTGGTGATCATCGTGGCGGTCGCCCTGGCCGTGGCATACCCCAACCTGCCGGACGTGTCCGACCTGTCCTCGTACCGGCCCAAGCTGCCGTTGCGGGTGTTCTCGGCCGACGGCGTCCTGATCGGGGAGTTCGGCGAGGAGCGCCGCAACATGACCCCGGTCGCCGAGATCCCGAAGGTCATGAAGGACGCGGTGCTGGCCATCGAGGACGCCCGCTTCTACCAGCACGGCGGCGTGGACTACGTGGGCCTGGCCCGCGCCGCGCTGGCCAACCTGGGCCGGGCCAAGAGCCAGGGCGCCTCGACCATCACCATGCAGGTGGCGCGCAACGTCTACCTCAGCTCCGAGAAGACCTTCACCCGAAAGCTCTACGAGATCCTCCTCACGTTCAAGCTGGAGCACCAGCTCACGAAGGACCAGATCCTCGAGATCTACATGAACCAGATCTACCTGGGCAACCGGGCCTACGGCTTCGCCGCGGCCGCCGAAACCTACTTCGGCAAGCCCCTGCAGGACCTGAGCATCGCCGAGGCGGCGATGCTGGCCGGCCTGCCCAAGGCGCCGTCCGCCTACAACCCGATCAGCAACCCCAAGCGGGCGCGCTCGCGACAGCTCTACATCATCGAGCGCATGGCCGACAACGGCTTCATCACCCTGCAGCAGGCCGACCTGGCCAAGCGCCAGGAGCTGAAGCTGCGCACCGCCGCCGACCCGATGCGGGTGCATGCCGAGTACGTGGCCGAGACCGTGCGCCAGCTGGTCTACGCGCAGTACGGCGACGAGACCTACACCCGCGGGCTGAACGTCTACACCACCGTCAAGTCGGACCACCAGGACGCCGCCTACCGCGCCCTGCGCAAGGGCATCATGGACTACGAGCGCCGCCAGATCTACCGCGGCCCCGAGAAGTTCGTCGAGCTGCCCGCCGACCCCAAGGAGCTGGACGACGCGGTCGACGACGTGCTGTCCGACCACCCCGACAACGGCGACGTGATGTCCGCCGTGGTGCTGGAGGCCAGCCCCAAGCGCATCCTCGCGGTGCGGGGCAACAGCGAGCCCTTCGAGATCACCGGCGAGGGCCTGAAGCCGGCGCAGTCCGGCCTGTCCGACAAGGCGCCGCCCAAGATCAAGATCCGCCGCGGCGCGGTGATCCGGGTGACCAAGCAGCCCAAGGGCTGGGAGATCACGCAGCTGCCCGAGGTGGAGGGCGCGTTCGTGGCACTGGACCCGCGCGACGGCTCCATCCTCGCGCTGGTGGGCGGCTTCGACTTCAACAAGAACAAGTTCAACCACGTGACCCAGGCCTGGCGCCAGCCCGGCTCCTCGTTCAAGCCCTTCATCTACTCGGCGGCCCTGGAGAAGGGCTTCACGCCGAGCACCGTGGTCAATGACGGCCCGCTGTTCTTCGACGCCGGCGTGACCGGCGGCCAGCCCTGGGAGCCGAAGAACTACGACGGCAAGTTCGAGGGCCCGATGCCGCTGCACACCGCGCTGGCCAAGTCCAAGAACATGGTGTCCATCCGCATCCTGCAGGCGGTGGGCGCGCAGAACGCGCAGGAGTGGATCACCCGCTTCGGCTTCGAGGCCGAGAAGCACCCGCCCTACCTCACCATGGCCCTGGGCGCCGGCTCGGTCACGCCGATGCAGATGGCCACCGGCTACGCGGTCTTCGCCAACGGCGGCTACCGCGTCAACCCGTGGCTGATCTCCCGCATCACCGACCAGCGCGGCAAGCCGCTGGTGGAGAGCCCGCCCCCGGTGGCCGCGGACGCGGCGCGCGCGATCGAGCCGCGCAACGCCTTCATCATGAACCGGCTGCTGCAGGAGATCACCCGCTCGGGCACCGCCGCGCGGGCCCAGGCCGAGCTGAAGCGCCCGGACCTGTACGGCAAGACCGGCACCACCAACGACTCGATCGACACCTGGTTCGCCGGCTACCAGCCGACGGTGGCCGCAGTGGTCTGGATGGGGTACGACACGCCCAAGTCGCTGGGCGACCGCGAGACCGGCGGCGGCCTGTCGCTGCCGATCTGGATCTCGTTCATGGAGGCCGCCCTCAAGGGCGTGCCGGTGGCCGAGCCGGCCGCGCCCGAGGGCGTGGTCAACGTGGGCGGCGAGTGGTACTACAACGAGTTCGCCCGCGGCGGCGTGAGCAGCATGGGCGTGAACGAGGCGGGCGGCCTGAACCCGCCGCCGCGTCCGCTGCCGCAGGCGGACGAGCGCAAGAGCATCCTGGACCTGTTCCGGAACTGATCGCGGCCCGGGCCGCGCACCGCGCGGCCGGGGTTCAGCCCGCGGTGAACGCCAGCGGCTGGCCCGCCTGCTCGCTGGCGCAGCGGCTCAGGTGGGCAAAGAACTCGCCGTGGCCCTTGGTGTCCATCCACTGCGCGCCGTCGAACTTGTAGTGGAAGCCGCCCGCGCGCGCGGCCATCCACACCTCCTGCAGCGGCTTCTGCAGGTTCACGATGATCTGGCTGCCGTTCACGAAGGTGATGGTGACCATGCCGCCCACGCGCTGGTTGTCGAGGTCGGCGTCGGTCTCGTCGTTGAGGCGGTCGCAGCAGGACTCCAGCCGGCGCAGCAGCGCCTCGGCGCGGTCCATGTATTCGAGGTCGGTCATTACAATTCGTCGATGTTCGCGTGGTTCCAAACGATTCTAGTCACGGGCCTCTCGCTGGCCGCGGCGCTTGCGCTGTCGGCCTGCGGCCAGAAGGGTGACCTGTACCTGCCCGCCGGCTACCCGCAACCCGCCGCCAAGGCCTCGCCGGCCGCCGCCCCCGCTCCCCTGCCCGCCCTTTCGCCTGCCTCTTCCCGCCAGCCATGACCCAGCAACTTCCCGGAACCCCGCACCTCGCCTGGCGCGGCGATGAACTCTGGCTGGAGGACGTGCGCCTGGCCGACCTGGCCAGGGCCCATGGCACGCCCCTGTTCGTCTACTCCAAGGCCGCCATGCTGTCCGCGCTGGCGGCCTACCAGCGCGGCTTCGCCGGCCGCAAGGCCACCATCCACTACGCGATGAAGGCCAACTCCTCGCTCGCCGTGCTGCAGGTGTTCGCGCAGGCCGGCTGCGGCTTCGACATCGTCTCCGGCGGCGAGCTCGAGCGCGCGCTGGTGGCCGGCGGCGACCCGGCCAGGATCATCTTCTCCGGCGTCGGCAAGACCCGCGCCGAGATGCGCCGCGCGCTGGAGGTCGGCATCGGCTGCTTCAACGTGGAGAGCGAAGCCGAGCTGGAGGTGCTCAGCGAAGTCGCAGCCGCCTGCGGCGAGACCGCGCCGGTGAGCATCCGCGTCAACCCCAACGTCGACGCCAAGACCCATCCCTACATCTCCACCGGCCTCAAGGGCAACAAGTTCGGCGTGGCGCATGAGCGCACGCTGGAGGTCTACAAGCGCGCCGCCAGCCTGCCGGGCCTGCGCGTGGTCGGCATCGACTGCCACATCGGCTCGCAGATCACCGAGGACAGCCCCTACCTGGACGCCATGGACCGCGTGCTCGACCTGGTCGACGCGATCGAGGCCGCCGGCATCCACCTGCACCATATCGACTTCGGCGGCGGCCTGGGCATCGACTACAACGGCGACACGCCGCCCACCGCCGATGCACTGTGGCAGCAGCTGCTGGCCAAGCTCGACGCGCGCGGCTACGGCGAACGCCACCTCATGGTGGAACCCGGCCGCTCGCTGGTGGGCAACGCCGGCGTGTGCCTGACCGAGGTGCAATACCTCAAGCCGGGCGAACAGAAGAACTTCTGCATCGTCGACGCGGCGATGAACGACCTGCCCCGCCCGGCGATGTACGAGGCCTTCCACGCCATCGTGCCGCTGCACCGCCGCGCGGCGGCGGCGGCCCATACCTACGACGTGGTGGGCCCGGTGTGCGAGAGCGGCGACTGGCTCGGCCGCGACCGCGACCTCGCGGTGCAGGCCGGCGACCTGCTCGCCGTGCTGTCCACCGGTGCCTATTGCATGAGCATGTCCAGCAACTACAACACCCGCGGCCGCGCCGCCGAGGTGCTGGTGCACGGGAACCAGGCCACGCTGATCCGCCAGCGCGAGTCGGTGGCCGACCAGCTGCGCAGCGAGCGCCTCATCCCCTGACGGGCACGGCCGGCGCCGCGCGGCGCCGGCGCTCGCGCCACCAGCGCGCCAGCCGCCACCCCAGCAGCAGCGAGACCAGGGCGGCATACACCGCCACCTCGCCCAGGTTGTTCTTGGCCGCGCGCATCCACAGGAAGTGCAGCAGCGCGAGGAAGACGATGCCGTAGACCGCCCGGTGCAGCTGCCGCCAGCGCGCGCCGCCGAGCCAGCGCACGGCGCGGTCGAACGAGGTCGCGGCCAGCAGCGTGAGGCCGGTGAAGCCGGCGAAACCCACCAGGATGAAGGGCCGCTTGGCGATGTCGCGGGCGATGTCGGCGGCGTCGAAGCCCATGTCGAACCAGGCGTACGCCAGCAGGTGCCACACGGCGTAGAAGTACACGAACAGGCCGGCCATGCGGCGCATCCGTGCCAGCGCCGGCAGCCCCAGCACCACGCGCAGCGGCGTCACGGCCAGGGTGATGCACAGGAAGCGCAGGGTCCAGTCGCCGGTGGCGCGCACCAGGGCCTCGGCGGGGTTGGCGCCCAGGCGGTCGGCGAAGGCCGCGAAGGCCAGCCAGGCGAAGGGCGCCAGCGACAGCGCGAACAGCGCCGGCTTGGCCCAGCGGCGAAGCAGCCACGCATTGGCGCCGGCCGTGACCGTCCTGCGCAGGAGGGTCACGTGGCCCCCCACGCTCGGCACCGCGTGCCCTGACTGCCCCCCGAGGGGGTGCGAGCTTGCTTGGGGCGGCCCGGCGCGGCGAACGCTTTGGCCCCCACGCTCGGCACTGCGTGTCCTTCGCTGCCCCCCGAGGGGGTGCGAGCTGGCTTGGGGCGGCCCGGCGCGGCGCTCATCCAAGCCGCCTCAGTAGAACTTGCGCAGGTCCATGCCGGCGTAGAGCTGGCCGACCTGGGCCTCGTAGCCGTTGAACATCAGCGTCTTGCGGCGCTTGGCGAACAGGCCGTCCTCGCCGATGCGGCGCTCGCTGGCCTGGCTCCAGCGCGGGTGGTCGACATTCGGGTTGACGTTGGAATAGAAACCGTACTCGTTGCGCGCCGCCTTGTTCCAGGCGGTGGCCGGCTCCTTCTCGGTGAAGCGGATGCGCACCAGCGACTTGGCGCTCTTGAAGCCGTACTTCCAGGGCACCACCAGCCGCAGCGGCGCGCCGTTCTGGTGGGGGAGCACCTCGCCGTACATGCCGAAGGCCAGCAGGGTGAGCGGGTGCATCGCCTCGTCCAGCCGCAGGCCTTCCACGTAGGGCCAGTCCAGCACGCTGGAGCCCACGTTCGGCATGGTCTTGGGGTCGGCCAGGGTGGTGAACTCGACGAACTTCGCGCTGCCCAGCGGCTCGACCTTCTCGACCAGTTTCGACAGCGAATAGCCCACCCAGGGAATGACCATGGACCAGCCCTCGACGCAGCGCAGGCGGTAGATGCGCTCCTCCTGGGCGGAGAGCTTGAGCAGGTCCTCGATGTCGAAGCGGGCGGGCTTCTTCACCAGGCCGTCGACCTCGACGGTCCAGGGCCGCGTGCGCAGCGTGTGCGCGCGCCTGGCCGGGTCGGCCTTGTCGGTGCCGAACTCGTAGAAATTGTTGTAGGTGGAGGCGTCCTGGTAGCTGGTGAGCTTTTCCATGGTCACCGCGCCGGCCACCGGCGACGGCGTGGCCGCCAGCGCGGCCAGCTTGCCGGGACGCTGCGCCTGGGCGAAGGCCTCGCGCTGGGCCCAGCCGGCCAGGGCCGCGCCCGCCGCGCCGCCGGCCAACCAGCGCATCAGGTCACGCCGCTGCAGGTAGGCGGACTGCGGCGTGATCTCGCTGGACAGGGGATGGACGAAGCCGTCGCGATGGGTCTGGATCAGCATGAATCACCTCAAGGGAAGACCGGGTTCTTACCATGGATCCATCACCACGCGCGTCAGGTCAGAGATTCCCGTAGCTGTGGAGTCCGGAGAGGAACATGTTCACGCCCAGGAAGGCGAAGGTCGTGACCACCAGGCCCACCAGGGCCCACCAGGCCGAGACCGCGCCGCGCAGGCCCTTCATCAGGCGCATGTGCAGCCAGGCCGCGTAGTTCAGCCAGACGATCAGGGCCCAGGTCTCCTTCGGGTCCCAGCTCCAGTAGCCGCCCCAGGCCTCGGCCGCCCACAGGGCGCCCAGCACGGTGGCGATGGTGAAGAAGGCGAAGCCGACGGCGATGGACTTGTACATCACGTCGTCCAGCACCTCGAAGGCCGGCAGCCGCTCGGCGATGCGCCGGCGCAGGGCCAGGATGCCGCCGACGATCAACGCGGCAATGCCGAAGTACACCGCCCAGTAGCTGCTCAGGCCGCCGACCGCGCCCTTGCGGAACACGATGGGCTCGAAGCACAGCACCACGCCCAGCGCCCACAGCGGCGCCAGCTTCCACCAGCGGGTCTCCTGCGCGTGCAGCTTGACCAGGTAGGCGAAGGCCACCATGGCCGACAGCGCGAAGGTGCCGTAGCCGATGAAGTTGGCCGGCACGTGCAGCTTCATCCACCAGCTCTTGAGGGCGGGCACCAGGGGCTGGATCTCGTGGGCCTCGCGCACCACCGTGTACCAGAGCAGGAAGCCGACCGCGGCGCTGACCACCAGCATCACGAAGGCACCCAGCGACCGCGTCGCGTACTGCTCCTCGAAGTACAGGTAGAACAGGGCCGTCATCCAGCAAAACAGCACGAAGACCTCGTACAGGTTGCTGACCGGGATGTGGCCGATGTCCGGGCCGAGCTGGTGGCTCTCGTACCAGCGCACCATGGTGCCGATGAGGGCCATGCCCACCGCCGCCCAGGCCACGCCGGAGCCGATGCGCTCCATCGCGCCGGCCTGGCCACGCGCGAACATGCCGATCCAGTAGAAGACCGTGCTCATGAAGAACAGCATGGACATCCACAGGATGGCCGACTGGCTCGACAGGAAATACTTCAGCCAGAACACCTGGTCGGCACGCGCCAGGTCGCCCTGGTAGCTGGCGATGGCCAGCAGCGAGAAGCCGGCCACCACGGCCATCAGCGTGCGCAGCGGGCGCCAGAACCAGCCGAGCCAGACGGCGCAGGGCATGGCGCCCAGCAGGATGCCCTTCTCGTAGACATCCATCGAGCCCTGGTAGCGGGTGAACGCGAACAGGCCGCCGGCCAGCACCAGCAGGGCGAAGGCCCAGTCGAGCCAGTTGCGGCGGGCGAAAAAGCCCTCGTTCAGCGTGAGCGTGGTGGTGGCCGTGGTCATTCTTTCACTTCGAGGAGGCGGGTGCGCAGGTGGGCGAACTCGCGATCGGCATCCAGGGTCTTGCGGTTGGAGGACAGCGCCATCGTGGCGTGGCTGCCGCCCTCACGCGGCGCGAGCCAGACCCACAGGCGGCGCTCGCGGACATAGAGCATGGCAAACACGCCGATGATCAGCAACGCACACCCCAGGTAGACAATGTTGCGGCCAGGGGCACGGGCCACCTGGAACACGCTGGCCTGGACCTGGGTGAAGTCCTTGAGCTGGAACACCATGGGCGCGGGGTACAGCGGCACGTCGCTCAGGGCCAGCACGGCCTGGTTCATGAAGGCGGCGGTCTCGTCGCTCGGCACCAGCGCCTTCTCGCCGGCGCGCGCGCGGGCCAGCTGCGCCAGCTCGAACAGCGCGCCGTTCAGGATCCGCACCACCACCTCGCCGGCGCGGGCGCGCTCGGCCTCGGGCACGTTGACCTCCATGAAGTCGGAGATGGCCTGCAGGCCGGCAACCGGCTTCGCACCGGCGGCCGCCGCCTCGGCGCCGGCGAACAGGCCCAGCGCCCGGGAAGCCGAGGCGGACAGCTGCTGCGCCAGCTCCGGGCGGGCCGGGTCGGTGGCCCTGGCGGCATAGCGGCGCACCGCCTCCTCGCGCAGCTTCGGGTCGGCCAGCGCCTCGCGCAGGCGCAGGAAGCCGTCGAGGCGTCCCTGGTCGTCGGCCGGCAGGCGCAGGTAGCGGAAGTTGTCCGAGGGGTTCTCGCGCATGCCCAGGAGGAACACCGGCGCGGCGCCCTCCTCCAGCTTGACCGGCAGCATGTAGTTGTGGAACTCGCGGGCCTGGCCGGCGGCGTCGCGCAGCTTGTAGGTGATGCTGGGGCCGACGTTGCGCAGCTCCTTCTTCGTGCTGGTCTTGTGGCCGGCGCCCAGGCGCGACTCGATGGAGCCGGCCAGGTCGACCTTGCGCACGTCGGCGCCCGAGGCGGCCGGGGCTGCGGCGTCGCCGAGGTTCTCGACGTTGATCACGCGCAGCGCGGTGTACTCCAGCGTCATCTTCTCGGCGCCCTCGCCCGGGCCGCGGCTCAGGGGGGTGCTGCCGCCGATGACGCCCTCGACCTCGAAGCGCTTGCCGCCCGCCAGCGGCACGGCCTCCAGCTTCACGCGCGAGCCGCCGTCGTCGAAGCTGGACTGGTAGATCTCGATGCCGCGGTGGCGCGCCGGGTGGTTCACCTCCACGCGCGCCGGGATCTTCTCGCCGGTCTCGCGGTCGTGGATCACGATGTCGCTGGCGAACAGCTTGGGCATGCCGGTCGAGTAGTACTCGACGATGAACTTCTGCAGCTCGATCGCGAAGGGCAGCTCCTGCAGCAGCACGCCGTCGCTCTGGTTCAGGATGGCGGTGTGCGACTGCGTGCCCTCGGACACCAGCAGGTTGCCGCGGAAGGTGGGGTTGGTCAGGGGCAGGCGGTGCTGCGCCGGCACGTCGGCGATCATGCCGCCGCCGGTGAAGGGGGTCTTGCCGCCGAACCACATCTGGGCGCGCACGATCAGGTCGCCGTCGAACAGGCCGCCCAGGCACACCAGCACGATGGCGGCGTGGGCCGCGATGTAGCCGATCTTGTTGGCCGCGCCGGCGCGGGCCGCGACCATCCAGCCCGCCTCGCCGCGCTGCTGCAGCTTGACCTTCCAGCCCGCGCGGGCCAGGCCCTCGCCGATGCGGCGCGCCGCCGCCTCGGGCGCGCCGGCCAGGTCACCCTGCGCCTTGTGGTGGAAGGCCTCCAGGCCCTGCACCCGGATGTTCTCCTTGTGCGAGCGCAGGTCGGCGACGATCTTGGGCGTGTTGCGGGCGATGCACAGCGAGGTGCTCACCACCAGGAAGGCCAGGATCACCAGGAACCACCAGGCGCTGTAGACGGCATTGAGCTGCAGCGCGGTGAACAGGTGGGCCCAGAAGGGGCCGAACTGGTTGACGTAGTTGACCGCGGGTTCGTGCTGCTTGAGGACGGTGCCGATCACCGAGGCGATGCAGATCACCGTCAGCAGCGCGATCGCGAAGCGCATCGAGGCGAGCAGCTCCATCGCCGCGCGCAGGACCTGCGAACCGGAGCGCACGGAAAGGCCCTGGGAGGAAGACGTCATGGAGAGGAGATGCGAGCGTCGGAAAGGAAAAAGGCGGGCGCCCTTGCGAGTCCCGCCTGTTCGATGTGCTGGTGCGGGCTTGGTTCCCGCCGGGCTCAGCGCAAGCCGGCCACGTAGTCGGCGACCGCCTTGATCTCGCGGTCGTTCATCTTGGCCGCGACCTGCGACATCTGCACGCTGTTCTTGCGGCCGCCGTCGCGGAACGAGGTCAGCTGGGCGATGGTGTAGTCGGCGTGCTGGCCGCCCAGGCGCGGGTACTGGGCGGGGATGCCGGCGCCGTTGGGGCTGTGGCAGCCGGCGCAGGCGGCGACGTTGCGGTCGGCGATGCCGCCGCGCCAGATGCGCTCGCCAAGGGAGACCAGCTCCTTGTCCTTGGCGAAGCCGGGCTTGGCCTTCTGGGTCGCCAGCCAGGCGGCGATGTTCTTCATGTCCTGGTCGGACAGCTGGGAGGCGAAGCCCTGCATGATCGGGTTGGCGCGCTTGCCGGACTTGAATTCCTGCAGCTGCTTGGCCAGGTACTCCGGGTGCTGGGCGGCCAGCTTGGGGTTGGCCGGGGAGCCGGAGTTGCCGTCCGCGCCGTGGCAGGCGGCGCACACCGCGGTGTAGCGGGACTCGCCGGCGGCGAGGTCGGGCTTCGCGGGGGCGGCCGGGGCGGCGGCCAGGGACATGACGGGCGCCGCCAGCAGGGCAGCCATCAACAAGGAGGCGAACTTGAGGGAGGCGAACTTCATGGTGGTGTTTGGGTCAAGGCGCAAAACCCCGGGATTCTACAATGCCGATCCAGGCCACCCCGGCCGACCCCCTCGAGCCCCCATGACCCAGCCCCCGGGCGCCAGCGCCTCCTCCCCTCCCGCGACGCCCGCCCCCGGCGGCATCACCCCGGCCCAGGCCCTGGGCTGGATGCACACGGCCCGCTTCCTGACCACCGCGCCCAAGCTGGAATTCCTGCCGCCGCACGAGCACCCGGAGATCGCCTTCGTGGGCCGCTCCAACGCCGGCAAGTCCACCTGCATCAACACCCTCACCCAGCAAAAGCGCCTGGCCTTCGCCTCCAAGACGCCGGGGCGCACCCAGAGCATCAACCTGTTCTCCCTGGGCAAGCAGGGCGTGACCGACGCGGTGCTGGCCGACCTGCCCGGCTACGGCTATGCCGCCGTGCCCAAGCAGGACAAGCTGCGCTGGCAGCAGGTGATGGCCAACTACCTCATGACCCGCCAGAACCTGCGCGGCGTCGTGCTCCTGTGCGACCCGCGCCACGGCCTGACCGAGCTGGACGAGATCCTGCTCGAGGTGATCCGCCCCCGGGTGGAGGAGGGCCTGAAGTTCCTGGTGCTCCTGACCAAGTCCGACAAGCTGAACAAGCAGGAGCAGGCCAAGGCCCTGTCGATCGCCCGGCTCAATGCCGGCGGCGGCGAGGTCAGGCTGTTCTCCGCCCTGAAGAAGCAGAACGTGGACGATGTCGCCCACCTGCTGTGGCAGTGGACCCATGCGCAGGACGGCGCGCCGGCGCCCGAAGCCCCGCCGCCCGAGGCCTGATCAGTACAGCGAAGGTTCGCCCTCGGGGCGGGTCTTGAAGCGCTTGTGGACCCAGTAGTACTGGGCCGGGCAGGCGCGCACCTCCTGCTCGATCCACGCGTTCATGCGGCGGGTGTCGGCCACCGGGTCGTCCGAGGGGAAATCGGTCCACGGCGGCAGGAAGCGCACCACGTAGCCCTGCCCCCCGGGCAGCAGGCGCGCCACCACCGGCTGCACCGTCATGCCCAGGCTGCGGGCCATGCGCGAGGGCGCCACCAGGGTCGAGGCCGGCACGCCGAAGAACGGCACGAAGGCCGCGTCGCGGCCGCCGAAATCCATGTCCGGCAGGTTGAAGAAGCCGGCCCCGCCGCGCACCGCGCGCACCAGCGGGCGCGCCGTCTCGCTGCGGGCGAACAGCTCGGTGCGGTCCGGGGCCAGGCGCAGGCGGGCGCGGCGCATCGCGGCGTCGAACACCGGGTTGCTCTGGGTCTGGTAGATCGAGGCGATGCGCCGCTGCAGGTTCAGCTGCACCGCGACCCCGGCCACGTCCAGGCCCATGAAGTGCGGCACCAGCCACATCACCGCGCCCTCGTGGCGGTCGGCGAAGCCGGCGTCGCCCTCGATGCGGATCAGGCGCGCCAGCCGTGACGGCGGCGCGAACCACAGCAGCCCGCGCTCCAGCACGCTGCGGCTGAACCAGCGGAACACCTCCCGGCCCACCCGCTCGCGCTCGGCGGCGTCCCACTCGGGAAAGCACAGCTCGAGGTTGCGCAGGGTCACCCGCCGGCGCGAGCCGGCCAGGCGCCACAGCAAGGCCCCCAGGGCTTGGCCGCAGGCCGCCTGCACCGGCAGGGGCAGCCAGTGGAAGGCCCACAGGAAGGCCAGGGTGGCGTAGCCGCCGGCGCGCGAGGTCCAGGTGGTCATGCCCCGCGCTCCTCGCGCGGCTGCTTGTAGCGCGCGTAGCTCCAGAGATACTGCTGCGGGCACTCGCGGATCAGGCGCTCCATCTCGGCGTTGATCGCCACCACCGCGTCGTCCAGCGAGTCCGGCAGCGGCGCCTGAAGCTCGCGCACGTGCAGCACGTAGCCCCGGCCGAAGGGCAGGCGCTCGCCCCACACCAGGCGCACCTCGGCGCCGGTCTGCAGGGCCAGGCGGGCGGCCAGGGTCATGGTGTAGGCCGGCTTGCCGAAGAACGGCGCCCACTGGCCCATGCCCTCGGGCGGCACCTGGTCGGGCAGCAGGCCGACGCCGCGGCCCTGGCGCAGGGCCTTGATCATCTGGCGCACGCCGGCCAGGTTGGTGGGCACGGCCTCCAGGCCGGGGCGGTTGCGCGAGGCGGCCACCAGGGGCGCGATCCAGGCCTTGCGGGCGGGGCGGAACAGCACCGTCAGCGGGCCGTGGGCCTGCAGGTGGCGCACGGCGATGGCCTGCGCGGTGATCTCGAAGCACCCCAGGTGCGGCGTGAGCAGCAGCACGCCGCGGCCGCTGGCGTAGGCCGGCTCGAGGCTGCCGTCCCAGGTGACCCGGGGCATGGTCCCCATCCACAGGCGGGGCAGCTCACCCACCATCCGGCCGATGTGGCCGACCGCGGGGCGCACGCGGGCGAACGGGTAGCCGGCCTGTGCGGCATGTTCCACCAGGCGGCGGCGGTAGGTGGGCGAGAGCAGGAACACGAGCCAGCCCAGCGCAGCGCCGAGGCCGTGGAGCAGCGGCAGCGGCACGTGGGAGAGCAGGCGGAACAACGACAGCATGCGGGTGGTTAAAGGAAATCCGTACGGGACCTGGGGGCAGGCCGGGCGCTAGAATGCCTGGGTCGCCGAGTTACTGAACTACTTGCAGGGCGACGTTAAACATCCACTGCTAAAGCGTTCGCCGTAGCTCCCGCGAAGGCAACGCGCCCTTCAACCGACGGAGTATCTCAAATGGCGAACGACTATCTCTTCACCTCCGAATCCGTGTCCGAGGGCCATCCCGACAAGGTGGCCGACCAGATCTCGGATGCCATCCTCGACGCGATCTTCGAGCAGGACCCGCGCAGCCGCGTGGCCGCCGAGACCCTGACCAACACCGGCCTGGTGGTGCTCGCGGGCGAGATCACCACCAACGCCCACGTCGACTACATCCAGGTCGCGCGCGACACCATCAAGCGCATCGGCTACGACAACACCGAGTACGGCATCGACTACAAGGGCTGCGCGGTGATGGTCTGCTACGACAAGCAGTCCAACGACATCGCCCAGGGCGTGGACCACGCCTCCGACGACTACCTGAACATCGGCGCCGGCGACCAGGGCCTGATGTTCGGCTACGCCTGCGACGAGACGCCGGCGCTGATGCCCGCCCCGATCCACTACGCCCACCGCCTGGTGGAGCGCCAGGCGCAGCTTCGCAAGGACGGCCGCCTGCCCTTCCTGCGGCCGGACGCCAAGAGCCAGGTGACCATGCGCTATGTGGACGGCAAGCCCCACAGCATCGACACCGTGGTGCTGTCCACGCAGCACAGCCCCGAGCAGAGCGACGGCCACCACATGAAGCCCTCGTTCGTCGAGGCGGTCATCGAGGAGATCATCAAGCCGGTGCTGCCGCAGGAGTGGCTGAAGGAAACCCGCTACCTGATCAACCCCACCGGCCGCTTCGTCATCGGCGGCCCGCAGGGTGACTGCGGCCTCACCGGCCGCAAGATCATCGTCGACACCTACGGCGGCGCCTGCCCGCATGGCGGTGGCGCCTTCTCCGGCAAGGACCCGTCCAAGGTGGACCGCTCGGCCGCCTACGCGGCGCGCTACGTGGCCAAGAACATCGTCGCCGCCGGCCTGGCCCGCCAGTGCCAGGTGCAGGTGGCCTACGCCATCGGCGTGGCCCGCCCCATGAACGTGACCATCAACACCCAGGGCACGGGCGTGATCGCCGACGAGAAGATCGCCGCCATCGTGAACGAGCTGTTCGACCTGCGCCCGAAGGGCATCATCCAGATGCTGGACCTGCTGCGCCCCATCTACGGCAAGACCGCCGCCTACGGCCACTTCGGCCGCGAGGAGCCGGAGTTCACCTGGGAGCGCACGGACAAGGCTCAGGCGCTGCGTGCAGCGGCCGGCCTCAGCTGAGGGCGGCTCGGGCGCAGCCCGAACCTGAGACTTGGGGGCGTGCTCCTATCGCGAAGCGATGTGAGCGAGCACCACAAGGCCCCACGCTGCGTGCAGCGGCCGGCCTCAAGCAAGGCAAGGCCGCCGTCACCGCGCACCGGCCCGCTCCCGCACGCGGGCCACCACCCCCTCCTTCAAGGCCACGTACGTGGCCTTGTCCATTTCATGCAGCTGCTGCGGGTAGCGCTGCGCCGCGTCGAACCACGCCTCCACCCGCTGGCGGGGCGTCGCCTGCAGCGTGCCGAGGGTGGCGTCGATCGCCAGGTAGTGGCGCATCGCATTGCGCTCCACCACCCCGCGCAGGCCGCCGACCGGCCGGGGCCGGCCGTCCTCTCCCGGCTCGGTGCTGAAGCCCACCTTGCCGGCGCCCGCCGTCGCGAGGTAGGCGCGCATCGCCATCCGGCCCGGCAGCCCGGCGCCGTAGGCGTACCCGAGCCGCAGGAAGCTGCGGCCGCCGGCCAGGGGCATCGCCGCCACCGAGATGCGCAGGTCGCGCGCCCCCATCGGGCCCCGGTCCGCCTCGAGGCGGACCTCGAGGTAGTCCGGCGCCTCGGCCACCGTGCGCACCGACAGCCGCAGCGCGAAGGCCTGCTGCGGCGGCTGGTCGGGCCGGCGCCCCACGCGCAACGCCAGCACCGGTCCGGCCCCGGCCGGATCGCCGCGCGCCGCCGCCCCGCCCTCCCGGTCCTGTGGCACCTCCTCGCAATCGAGCGTGTTGAACGGCAGCACCAGGACCTCGCACCAGCGTCCGGGCGGCCGCAGCGCCTCGCGCACCGCCGCGAACGGGTGCTCCAGCTCCGCATGCACCTCGCCGCGCAGTTCCTCGCCCTGCGCCTGCGACGCCACGTGGATCGGGCGGCCGAACTCGTTGCGCCGCAGGGCCGGCAGCAACTGCGCATGGCGCTCGCGCAGGGCCTGCGCCTGCGCCTGCGCGAGCGCCGGGGATGGGGCCGCCGGCCCCGCCAGGAGCGCGGCGGCCAGCCCGATCGCGGCGGGGCCTCGCGGCATGGCCCTCACACCGCCTCGGCCGCGCCCGGCGCGGGCGCAGGGTCGTCCAGCACCTGCAGCACGTCGAGCTGGACCCCGCCCGTGAACAGCAGGTGGGGCCGCACCGCGTAGGCGAAGCGCCCGCGCGGGCCCAGGTCCAGCACCAGCCGCAGCCGGGGCTCGCGGGGCCCGGGCGCGGCCTGCGCCGCCTCCCAGGCGCGCACGAGCCGGGTGCGCACCAGGGTGTCGTCGCACTGCACGGCGGACAGGCGCGCGTGGTTGCGGGCCACCGCCATGGCGTCGACATAGCCGGGCGCGCCGTGGTGGCGGGTCTGGAAATTGGGCGTGAGGTCGATCGACAGGCACAGGTCGCCGCCGTCGGACTCGAGCATGAAGCGCCGGCCCACCAGCGCCTCGCTGGCCTCGCCGTTGCCGAAGGCCAGCTGCAGGTGGGCCAGCGTGCGCCGCAGGGACTGCCGCATGGCCCCATGCTCGCGTGCCCGCCGGCCGGGCCGCTGTAGGACGGCGCGGCGCGCCCGTGTCCGGGCCCGCAGGCGCGCCGGGGGGCTTCGGCGGGCTCCTACACCGGCTCCCCGGCTTCGCTGACGGGGGCGTATCGCGGCCGGGTCGCACCATCGATGGATCGATGTATTCCCTCCCACCCCACGCGCAGGAGACCGCCATGGCAGCTGAAGAACGTGACCCGAACCGCGACCCCCTCAGCGACGAGAGCGGGTCACATCCCGTAGGTACCGGCGTCGGCGCGGCCGGCGGTGCGGTGGCCGGCGTCGCCGCCGGCACCGCGGCCGGCCCGCTGGGCATGGCCGTGGGCGGCGTCGTCGGCGCCGTGGTCGGCGGCCTGGCCGGCAAGGCCGCGGCCGAGGCCCTCAACCCCAGCGAGGAAGAGGCCCACTGGCGGGACCGCTTCACGCAGGAGCCTTACTACCAGCAAGGCCGCAGCTTCGAGGACTACGGCCCCGCCTACCGCTACGGCGCCGAATCGCGCGCCAGCATCGAGGACGACTGGGACACCGCGGCCACCCGGCTGGAGTCCGGCTGGTCCGGCGCGCGCGGCAGCTCCACGCTGGACTGGGACCAGGCACGCCCTGCCAGCCGCGCGGCGTGGGACCGGGCCGACACGATGCGCACCGGATCCGCGGGCGGCACGGGCACCTCGGGCAGTACGGGCACCATGGGCGCTGCCGCCTCCACGGGCACCACCGGCACCGGCGGTGCGGCCGCCACCGTGGGCGAGGCCCAGCAGGCCGGTGACGACTCCGGCAGCCGCGAGGACGTGCTGGACGTGCTGGAGGACCTGGTCGAGTGCTGCAAGGACGGCGAGTACGGCTTCCGCGAGTGCGCGGACCACGCCAAGCGCGAGGAGTTGCGCGCCACCTTCCGCGAGCGGGCCGAGGACTGCCAGCGCGGCGCGCGCGAACTCCAGGACTGCATCCGCCAGCTCGGCGGCCAGGCCGACGACAGCGGCAGCGCCCTCGGCGCGGTGCACCGTGGCTGGGTCTCGGTACGCGCCATCCTCACGACCCACGACGACGAGGCCATGCTCACCGAGGCCGAGCGCGGCGAGGACAACGCCCTCGCCCGCTACCGCAAGGCGCTCCAGAAGCCCCTGCCCTCGGAGGTGCGCGAGGTCGTCGAGCGGCAGCTGCAGGGCGTGCAGCGCAATCACGACGAGATCAAGAGGCTGCGCGATCGCATGCGGTCCGCCGGCTGAAGCCACGCGCACCGGCCGGCCTCGGCCGGTGCCTTTCCCGCCCCGTCCTTGCGGCATCCGCGAGACCTTGAGGTCCCGCGGATGCCCGGGCTTTTTTCAAACCTGAAGGAGTGATCACCATGGCAACCAAGAGCAACTCGCGCGACACCACGGGTGCGCCCGATGGCGACCTCAACGCCGGCACCGCGGCGGTGGCGGACCTCACGCGCCAGCAAATGGCCAATACCGCCACCACGGCCTGCGCGATGCTGCGCGCGATGGACACCTTCCACCAGACGCAGCAGCACATGATCCAGCGCGCCGCGCTGCTGCAGGAGCAGACGGCGGACCGCCTGCGCACCGCCAACAGCCCCGCGGAGCTCATGGCGATCCAGTCCACCGTGATGCTCTCGGGCCTGAGCGAGGTGGCGCAGTACGCGCAGGAGCTGCTGCTCGCCTCGCTGAAGGCGCAGAACGAGTTCCTCAAGCCCGCGGAGCAGACGCAGCAGATGGCGGGCAGCACCGCGAACGCGGCGACCGCGCCGCTGTTCCAGGCCTGGCAGTCGGTCTTCACCGCGCCGATGCACGCAGCCGGCATGGGCGGCGCGCGGCACCACTGACCGACAGCGGCCAGAACGGCTGCACCGCCACCGCCACCGCCACTGCGGCTGCGGCTGCGGCGTCCGCGCCCTCATGCGTCAAGCCGCTGCAACTGCTTCGGCTTGACAGGAGACACGGTGACTCAGCCCCTCAGCGCCAGCAGCACCGCGCCCGCCCCCGCCACGCCGGCCGCCAGGACGGCGAGGTAAGCCGCCGTGACGCGCGCGCCCACGGCGCGCCCGCCCAGTCCCCAGGCCAGGCCGGCCTTCATCACCATGTTGGAGAACGCGGCGACCAGCATCACGCCGGCCGTGGGCCCCGCAGGGAGCTCGCCGGAGGCGTGCATCTGGACGCTGGAGATCAGGATGGCGTCGACGTCGGCCAGCCCCGACAGGAAGGCCACGCCATACAGGCCCGCATTGCCCAGCGCCTCCCGCGCCGCGCGCGAGGCCACGGCCACCACCGCGAGCGCCAGGCCGAAGCCCAGCGCCGTCGACAGGTCGAACAGCCGGGCCTGCGGCGGCACCGGCGCGGACTCGCCGTCGCGCGCCACGCGCCACTGCCAGGCGGCGACCGCGAAGCAGGCCAGGCCCAGCCATGCCAGCAGCCCGCCCAGTCGCAGGGCGAGGTCGGGCTGGAGCAGGGCCACCACCGTGGCCATGCGGATGAACATCATCCCGCAGGCCGCGACGATCGCCGCCGAGGCGGCGGGCGCCAGGGCGGCCTGCTGGCGCACATGCCGCGAGAGCGTCACCGTCGCCGCGGTCGACGAGGCCAGTCCGCCGAGCAGGCCGGCCCACAGCAGCCCCTGTCGTTCGCCGCGCAGGCGCACGGCGAAATGCCCCGCGAGCGCGAGCGCCGCGACCAGCACCACCGCCAGCCACACCTTGAAGGGATTGACCGCGCCGTAGGGCCCGAGGCCCTCGTCCGGCAGCAGGGGGAGCACCACGGCGGACAGCACCGCCAGCTGCAGCACCGCGTTGAGTTCGGCGGGCTGGATGCGGCGCAGCCACCGGTGCAGCACGTCCTTCATCCCGAGCAGCAGGGTCACCACCACGGCCGCGGCCACCGCCAGCACCTCCTGGCCCTGCGCCGCCAGGGCGCCCAGCGCGAAGGTGACCAGGGCGGCGACGGCGCTGGTGATGCTCACCGTGCCCGAGTCCTTCGCGGCCCGGCGGAAGGTCACCGCGAACAGCGCCGCGATGCAGGCCAGGCCGACCCCGAGCAGCAGCACCGAGGCCTCTGCGACCAGGGCGAGCACGCCGCCCATGAGGCCGATCAGCGCGAAGGTGCGCAGACCGGCGACCCGCCCGCCCTCGCGCACCTCGCGCTCACGCCAGCCCCGCTCGAGGCCGACGAACAGGCCGATCGCCAGGGCCGTGCCCAGGGCACGCGCGGCGGTCAGCAGGTCAGGCTCGGTGGGGGACATCGCTGGCCATGATAGCCAGCGATGTCCCCCGGCGCCCCGCCGGGCGCGGTCAGGCGTTCTCGCCGGCGCTGCGCTTGGCGGCGCCGGGGCCGCCGGCGGTGCGCACGCTCAGGATCATGGTGACGGCCAGGATCGCCACCACCACGCCCAGCGACACCAGGGCCGGGATCTTGAACACGTCGACCAGGCACATCTTGGTGCCGATGAACACCAGGATCACGGCCAGGCCGTAATTGAGCAGGTGGAACTTGCCCGCGACCGCGGCCAGCAGGAAGTACATCGCGCGCAGGCCCAGGATGGCGAACACGTTGCTCGTGAGCACGATGAAGGGGTCGGACGTGATCGCGAAGATGGCGGGGATGGAGTCCACCGCGAAGATCACGTCGGTGAGCGCCACCAGGCAGATCACCATGAACAGGGGCGTGGCGATCTTCTTGCCGTTCTCCACGGTGAAGAACTTCTCGCCGTCGAAGCCCTGGCTCACGGGCATGAGCTTGCGAAGCAGCTTCAGCGCGGGGTTGTCCTCCAGGTCGCTTTCCTGGCCGGCGGCCCACCACATCTTCAGGCCGGTGAGGATCAGGAAGGCGCCGAAGACATACAGGATCCAGTGGAAGTTGGACAGCAGCCAGCCGCCCACCAGGATCATGATCGTGCGCAGCACGATGGCGCCGATGATGCCGATCATGAGCACCCGCTTCTGGAACGCGGGCGGCACCGCGAAGTAGGTGAAGATCAGGAGGAAGACGAAGATGTTGTCCACCGCCAGCGACTTCTCGATCAGGTAGCCGGTGAGGAACTCCAGCGACTTCTCGTTGGCCAGCGCGGTGGAGCCGCTGGTGTCGCGCACCGCCCACCACAGCAGGCCGTTGAAGGCGAAGCTCAGGGCCACCCACACGATGGACCAGTTCAGGGCTTCCTTGACCCCGATCTCGTGGGCCCCCTGCTTCTTCAGGACGACGAAGTCGACGAACAGCGACACCAGGACGATGCCGATGAAGGTGGCCCAGAGCCAGGCCGGTGCGATGGTTTCCATGTTTGCGAGGGAGTGAAGCAGGCGAAGCCCGCACGATAGGGATCCATCGCTCCTTTAAAAATGTCGATTTCCTTGAAGATCATTTCGGAAAAGGCGAAGATTCGCGCATGAGCCTCGGATTCAGCTACCGCCACCTGTACTACTTCTGGGTCGTCGCCAGGGAGGGCGGCATGTCCCGCGCCGCCGAGCGCCTGGGGATGGCGGTGCAGACCGTCTCCACCCAGGTGCGCGAGCTCGAGGCCGACCTGGGCTGCGCGCTGCTCAAGCCGGCGGGCCGGGGCGTGGCGCTGACCGAGGCGGGCCTGGCCGCGATGCGCCAGGCCGACCAGATCTTCCAGCTCGGCGAGGCCTTGCCGGCGGCGGTGCGCGATGCCGCGGGCGCGCCCGGCGTGCGCCTGGCGGTGGGCATCCCCGACGGCCTGCCCAAGCTGGCGGTGCGGCACCTGCTCGAGCCGGTGATCCATGAGCCGCACCTGCGTCTCCTGTGCCACGACGGCGAGTTCGAGGACCTGCTCGGCGAGCTGGCATTGCACAAGCTGGACCTGATCCTGGCCGACCGCCCCGCGCCGGCCAACCCGAGCCTCAAGCTGTACACCCATGCCCTGGGCGGCTCGGCCATCGCCTGGTATGCCTCGCGCGAGCTGGCGCGTACGCTGAAGGCGGTGCAGCGCAAGGCCGGCTCGCTGGCCGAGGCGCTGGCGCAGGTGCCGGTGCTCCTGCCCACCGGCCACGGCGTGCTGCGCGATCGCATCGACCACTGGTTCGAGCGGCACGGGGTGCGTCCGCGCATCGCCGGCGAGTTCGAGGACAGCGCGCTGCTCAAGACTTTCGGCGCCAGCGGCCTGGGCGTCTTCCCCTCGGCCACGATGGTCGACGAGGAGCTGCACGCGCGCTACGGCGTCGAGCAGGTGGGCCCCTGCGAGGGCGTCGAGGAGCACTTTTTCGCGATCACCTGGCAGAAGAAGGTGGAGCACCGGCTGGTGCGGCGCCTGACCGGCCCGCGGGCGGCCTGACCGGCCCGCCCGCGTCGACAGGCTGCCGCCACGGCAGCGGCCGGGCGGGAGACGCGGTGAATCAGGCGTCCAACCGCAGCTGGGCCTCGTCCAGCCAGTACTGGAGCGCCTCGTAGAAGCCCTCCCAGACGCAGCCGTTGCAGCCGCGGCCGCAGCAGGTGGTGGGCTCGGGCGGTGGCGGGCGCATCGCCACGCCGGCGGCCGCCACGCGCGCCTGCACCTGCGCGATGCGCGCGCGGGCGGCGTCGACGTTGGCGGGGACCCGGGGCGGGGGCTGCAGGCTCACGGGGCGATTGTGCCGCCGCCTCCGGGCCGGCGCGGATCGACCCGGGCCGGGCCTTCCGCGGCGCGGCGCATCGGCCTACGATGGAGCCGTCATCGCCGGGTCCGGAGGACGCCATGGAACATGCCGACATTCGCAGGGTGCTGGTGCTGGGCGCGGGCAAGGTGGGCAGCACGGTGGCCGACATGGTCGCCCAGGTCCACGGCCTGCCGGTCACCCTGGCGGACCGCGTCCCGGCCCACGCCGCGCCCGATGACTCGCTGGTGCAGCGGGTCGCGGCCGACCTCGCCGACGACGCCTCGCTCGACGCCCTGCTCGCCGGCCACGAGGCGGTGATCAACGCCCTGCCCTTCTACCTCGCCGAGCGGGTGGCCCGGGCCGCGGCCTCGCACGGCGCGCACTACTTCGACCTGACCGAGGACGTCGCCGCCACCACCGCCATCCGCCGCCTCGCCGTCGACGCCCGCGCGGTGCTGATGCCGCAGTGCGGCCTCGCCCCCGGCGTGATCGGCATGCTGGGCGGCCACCTCGCGCAGCGCTTCGAGACGCTCTACGACCTGCGCCTGCGGGTCGGCGCCCTCACGCGCAACGCCACCAACAGCCTGCGCTACAACTTCACCTGGAGCATCGACGGCGTCATCAACGAGTACTGCAATCCCTGCGATGCCATCGTGCAGGGCAAGCCGGTGCAGGTGCAGCCGCTGGAGGGCCACGAGACCTTCACCCTGGCGGGCGAGGAGTTCGAGGCCTTCAACACCTCGGGCGGCCTGGGCACGCTGTGCGAGACCCTGGCGGGCCGGGTGCGCAACCTCGACTACAAGACCATCCGCTACCCCGGCCACCGCGCGGCGATGCAGTTCCTGCTGCACGACCTGCGCCTGGTGGAGCGGCGCGACCTGCTGCGGCAGGTGCTGGAGCATGCGGTGCCCCACAGCCGGCAGGACCTGGTGATCGTCTTCGCCTCGGCCACCGGACTGCGCGAGGGCCGCTTCGAGCAGGAGACGCGGCTGGCGCGCATCACCGGCGGGCTGCTGCGCGGGCAGCGCCGCACCGCGATCGAATTGACCACGGCCGCCGGCGTGGTGGGCGTGTTCGAGCTGCTTCGCGCCGGCCGGCTGCCCTCGCAGGGCTTCGTGCGGCAGGAGCAAGTGCCGCTGCCCGAGTTCCTGGCCACGCAGGTGGGGCACTACTACGTGGAGCTGGACGATGGGGAGCTCACCCCGGCGGCGCGGCGGCAGGTCGCCTGACCCCAGGCCGCGGGGCGGGCGGCGTCAGCCGCGGTCCTCGTAGACGCCGAGCTTGCGGTGCAGCGGGGACTCGTCGGCCAGGAAGACGAAGGCCGGCTGGCCGGCCGAGAGGTTGCGCAGCGTGACCGCGGTGTAGCCCGGGGCGCAGCAGGTGTCCGCCTCGACCATCGTGAACGGCGCGCTGCCCTCCACGGTCACTTCGGCGCGGCCCTCGATCTGGTGGAACACCTGGGCCGGCGAGCGCGCCGGCAGGCGCAGGGTCTGGCCCGGGCGCAGCATCAGGGCGTAGAAGCCCAGGATGTTCTCGGCGTCCTCGCCGGTCTCCGGATTGACGTAGGTGACCTGCACGCACTCCTGGTCGGGCCGGTCCTGGGCCAGCGATAGCAGCGCCGCGCGGGCATCGGCCCACGGGTAGCGCAGCATCGGGTAGCGCTTGTCCGCGCGCTGGAACACCGTGGTGGGCGCGACGCCGCCGCGCGCATAGCCGCGGTCGCCGTGGGCCGGCTTGACGTGCTGGCGCTGGCCGTCGACGTGGTAGCTGGCCTCCATGTAGTACACCAGGGGCAGGTCCAGCACGTCGAGCCAGACCACGGGCTGGTCGCCGTCATGGCCGTGCTCGTGCCACAGGCCGGTGGGGGTGAGGATCAGGTCGCCGCGCACCATGGGGCACTTCTCGCCTTCCACCGTGGTCCAGGCGCCCTCGCCCTCCACCACCATGCGCACCGCGTTGGGCGTGTGGCGGTGGCTGGGGGCCCACTCGCCGGGCAGCAGCAGCTGCAGGCCCAGGTACATGGCGGCCGAGGCCTGCATCTTCTCCAGGCCATGGCCCGGGTTGGCCAGCACCAGCACGCGCCGCTCGGCCTTCTCGATCGGGGTCAGTTCACCGGACTTCAGCAGCAGCGGCTTGATCGCCGCATACGGCCAGTGGGTGGGCCGGGTCTGGCGCGTCGGCACCTTCGGCGGCAGCACGCCGCGCAGGCTGGGCCACAGCGGCACCAGGTTCAGCTTGCGCAGGTCTTCGACGTACTCCTGGGGCAGGTCAGCGAGGGATCCAAGGTCTTTCATTGCGCCCCCTCCGTCGCAGTGGACAGGCAGTTGGCCACATTCCAGCCATACAGCCACTCGAGCGCATCATGGAAACGCGCCTGGGAGCGACCTCGCCACAGCTCGTTGCGTACCAGGCGCTCGACGCCGCTGGCATGGTACAGGCGGCCCATCTCGCGGCTGGACAGCACGATGCGCGCGGTGCGGGCGACGCGTGAGCGCTGGTACAGGTCCAGCGCCTTCGTCCAGTCGTTGTCGTTCACGCGCAGGGCCTCACCCAGGGTCACCGCGTCCTCCATCGCCATGCAGGCGCCCTGCGCCATGTACTGCGTGGTGGGGTGGGCCGCATCGCCCAGCAGGGTGGCGCGGCCATGAGTCCACTGCGCAATGGGGTCGCGGTCGGCGGTGGCCCACCGCTTCCAGCTTTTGGGCAGCTCGATCAGCTGGCGCGCCTGCGGGCAAATGCCCTGGAAATAGCTTTCGACTTCTTCCTTCGATCCTTCGGTCACGCCCCACTCCTCCTGCCGGCGGCTGTGGAAGGTCACGACCACGTTGTACTGCTCGCCCCCGCGCAGCGGGTAGTGCACCAAGTGACAGTTGGGGCCGACCCACAAGCTGGAGGCATTCCACTGCAGGTCTTTGGGAAAGTCCTTCTTGTCGACCACGGCGCGGTAGACCACGTGGCCGGTCACGCGCGCCGGGTCGCCCACGTACTGCTGGCGCACCACCGACTTCACGCCGTCCGCACCGACCAGGGCCACGCCCCGGTGGGCCTCACCCCGCTGGTCGAACACCGTGACGCCCCGGCCGTCCTGCTCGATGCGCTCGACGCGGGTCGAGGTGAGGCATTCCACCTGCCCGCTGGCCCGCGCCGCGTCAAACAGCGACAGGTGGATATCGGCGCGGTGGATCACCGCATAGGGATTGCCGAAGCGCGCGCGGAACGCCTCGCCGGCCTCGATCCGTGCGACTGTGGCTCCGTCGACGGCATCGGTCATCACCATGTAATCGGTGTAGACCGCCAGGGCGCGGGCCTGGTCGCCGATGCCCAGGGCATCGAAGGCGTGGAACGCATTGGGCCCCAGCTGGATGCCGGCGCCGATCTCGGCGATCTCGGGCGCCTGCTCCATGACCTTCACACGGAAGCCCTGTCGCACCAGCGCCAGGGCGGCAGACAGGCCGCCTATGCCGCCACCGGCAACCAGGACAGGCAGGGACGCATCATTCATTCGACTCTCTCCAGGACATTGAAATTCGGGCGTCAATCGGCACGCAGGTTCAGCCGGTCGAGGACCCGCTGCCAAGTCTTGCGGTCCTCGGCGATGTGCCGTGCCAGCTGCTCGGGCGTCCCCGGGCGGGGGTAGGTGCCCAGCTCGCGGGAGCGGGCCACGACGTCGGGCCGCTGCAGGACTTCGCCCATATCCCGGTTCAACTGGGCCAGCACGTTCGCATCGACGCCCTTCCTGGCGATGACGGCGAACCAGCCCGAGGCGACGGCGCCTGGGACCGTCTTGCTGGCCAGGGGGAACTGCTCGAGCCCGGGCTCGACGCGGTCGCCCATCGAGGCGAGGACCCTCAGCTTGCCGCCCTGCACGTTGCCGGCGACCACGTTGTAGGAGTCGACCATCATCTGCGTCTGTCCGCCCAGGGTGCCCTGGATGGCCTGGGCGCCACCGGGGTAGTGCACGTTCAGGAACTGCACGCCCGACTGCATCGCCAGCAGCGAGGCGGCGAGGTGGGGTCCGGTGCCGCGGCCGACATCCGCGACCTCGAGGCCTTGCGGGCTGGCCTTGGCGGCGGCCAGCGCGTCGGCCAGCGTCTTGTAGGGCGAGTCGGCGGGCACCGCCAGCACGAAGGGCAGGACGGCGGCCAGCGTGACGGGCACGAAGTCGCGATTGAAGTCATAGGTGACGCCCTTGATGATGCTGGGCGCCACGGAGATCGCCGACCCCTGCACGAAGCCGAACGTGCTGCCATCGGCCGGCGCATTGAGGATGGCGGTCATGCCGATGACGCCGCTGCCGCCGGGCTTGTTGTCGACCACGATCGGCTGCCCCCATTTCTCCGTCAGCTTGGTACCCACGAATCGGATCAGGACGTCGGGCGCCGAGCCCGCGGGGAAGGGCACGACGAAGCGCACCGGCGAAGCGGGCCACTTCGCGGCAGGGACCTGGGCCGAGGCACCGGAGGCCACCAGGGCAAGGGCCAGGCTCAACGCTGCACGGCGGGATCGGGACATGGGGTTCAAGGTGTCTCCTCGTGGATGTTGGATGGATGTCGTTCGGGCGGGAGCGTCAGTTGCCGCGGACCGCCACCTCCAGGCGGCCGAGGCCGGTGATCTGAGCGACCATTCGGTCGCCCGGGAAGACCTGCGAGACGCCCTCGGGCGTGCCTGTCATCAGGATGTCGCCTGGCTGCAGCGTGTAGAAGGACGAGGCGAACTCGATCAACGCCGCCACCCCCAGCACCAGGTCACGGGTATTGGCGCGCTGGCGCACCTCGCCATTGACCTCGATCAGCAGTTCCAGCGCGTTCACGTCCGTCACCTCATCGGCCGTCGTCAGCCAGGGCCCGAGCACCGTGTAGCCGTCGGGGGACTTGCGCATGCTGCGCTCCTCGGGGCCGCGCACCGTCATGTCCAGGCCCACGCAGTAGCCGGCCACGTGCGAGAGCGCGTCGGCCGCACGGATGTGGCGGCCGGCCTTGCCGATCACCGCGACCAGCTCGATCTCGTGGTCGTTGCGGCGGTCCGGGCGTGCGATCGCGACCCCGGCACTGGCGCCCACCACCGAGCTGTTGGCCTTCAGGAACAGGCCCACGCGCTGGATCTCCCCGATCTGGTTCTGGTGGTGGATGCCGGAGTCCTCGCGGGCCTCCTGCAAGTGCTTGAGGTAGTTCACCGGCGCAGCGACCACCTTGCCCGGGTTGGCCACCGGGCTGAGAAGCGTCACCGACCCCACGGCATGCCGTGCGCCGCCGCCGTGGGCGGCCACCTCGCGAACCCGTGCGCACACCGCGTCCAGGTTGGCCACCAGCAGGTCGTGGCGGGGCATCGGGTAGCGGCATGCGGGCAGTACCTGCAGCGCCTCGGTCACATCCAGGATCTCTTCGCCCTGCACCAGGCCCAGGCGGTCGTCATTGAAGCGGCAAAGTTTCATGTGGTGTGTTCGTCGGTTCCTCGCCCGGCGGGCGTTGAAGCGAACTCTAGGCAGCCGCCACTATCAATACAATGGAACGACCTTCATATCCTCAATCGGATTTATCAATAATCAGGACCGGACTTGAGCGACCTCGACCTGCGCCACCTGCGGATCTTTCTCGCGCTGCACGCCGCCCGCAACGTCACCCGAGCGGCCGACGCCGTCGGCCTGAGCCAGTCCTCGGTGAGCATCGCCCTCGGTCAGCTGCGCTCGCACTACGACGACCCGCTGTTCGTCCGCACCTCGGGCGGCATGCACCCCACCCCGCGCGCTGAGGCACTGGCACCGGTGGTTCGCCAGGCCCTGCAGCTGCTGGACCAGGGCCTGGAACGGCCCGCGGCCTTCGAGCCTGCGGGCATCACGCGGCGCTTCCGCATCTGCATGACCGACGTGGGGCAGATGACGCTGCTGCCGCGCCTGCTCTCGCGCGTCCACCAGGCCGCGCCGCAGGTGACCCTCGAAGTGGGCGACCTGACCCATGACACCGCCCGCCAGCTCGAGACAGGCGAGGCCGACCTGGCCATGGGCTTCACCGCCGAGATCAAGGCCGGCCACTACCAGCAGAAGCTGTTCGACGAGGGCTTCGCCTGCCTGGTCTCGCGTGACCATCCGCGCATCGGCGAACGCATGACGCTGGCACAGTTCCAGCGCGAGCGCCATGTGAAGGTGATGCTGCCGGCCACGGCCCACTCCATCGTCGACCGGATCCTCGAGCGCAAGGGCGTCCAGCGCACCTTCGGCGTGAGCGTGCCATCGTTTCTCGGACTCAGCGAGGTCCTGGCCAGCTCCGACCTGGTCGCCATCGTGCCCCTGCGCCTGGGAACGATCTTCGCCTCGCGCAACCGGGTGAAGATCGTCTCGCTGCCCTTTCGGTTTCCGACGTACCTGGTGAACCAGTATTGGCACGACCGCTATCACCGCGACCCGGGCAATGCCTGGCTGCGGTCGCTGGTGTACGAGACCGCGCAGGGGCTGCCGCTGCCCCGCAAGGCCGCCGAGGCGGCGCGCTGAGGGTCAGCGGGCACCCGCCTCGTCCACCCAGCCGCCCCCCAGCGCGCGATACAGCTGCACCTGGTTCTGCAGGCGCGCCAGCCGCACCTGGATCGCGGACTGCTGCACCGCGAACAGCGAGCGCTGCGCGTCGAGCAGCTCCAGCGAGCTGGCGACGCCGGCGTCGTGACGCAGCGTTGCCAGGCGCAGGCGCGCGGCCTCGGCCGCGGCCTGGCGCTCCAGCGCCTGCTGCTGCTCGCCGAAGGTGGCGCGGCCCGCCAGGGCGTCGGCCACCTCGCGGAAGGCCGACTGGATGGCCCGCTCGTACTGCGCCACCGCGATGTCGCGCGCGGCCTCGGCCGAGCGCAGGTTGGCGCGGTTGCGGCCGGCGTCGAACACCGTGAGCAGCGCCTGCGGCGCGGCGGCATACGCCCAGGTGCCGCCGGCGAACAGGTCGGACAGGTCCTTGCTCGCCAGCCCCAGGCTGGCGGTCAGCGAGATGCGCGGGAAGAAGGCCGCGCGGGCCGCGCCGATGCTGGCGTTGGCCGCCACCAGCAGCTGCTCGGCCTGGCGCACGTCCGGGCGGCGCGCCAGCACCTCGGAAGGCACGCCGGCCGGCAGGTCCGGCAGCGCAAGGGCGGCGAGGTCCACGCCGCGGCCGGCATCGGCGGGCGCGGGCGCCCCGAGCAGCAGCGACAGCGCGTTCAGGTCCTGCGCCCGCTGGCGCTCCTGCTGCGCCAGCGCGGCGCGGGCCGACTCGGCGAGCGACTCGGCCTGGCGCAGGTCCAGCGCGGACGAGGCGCCGTTGTCGAAGCGCAGCTTGACCAGCCGCAGCGAGTCCTCGCGCGTGGCCAGGGTCTGGCGGGTGAGCGCCAGCAGGGACTCGTCGGCGGCCAGCTGCAGCCAGGTGCTGGCCACGCCCGCCAGCAGCACGGACTGGGCCGCCCTGCGGCCCTCCTCGCTGGCGAGGTACTGCGCGCCGGCGGCCTCGCCCAGGCTGGCCAGGCGCCCGAACAGGTCGATCTCCCAGGCCGTGACGGTGAAGCCCGCGGTGTACGAGGTGGTGGTGCCGCCGCTCGAGTTCGGCGCGCGCGAGCCGGCCACGCCGGCCCCCACAGTGGGGAAGCGGTCGGCCTCGCGCACGGTGACCTGGGCGCGGGCCTGGGCCACGTTCAGCAGGGCGATGCGCAGGTCGCGGTTGTTGCGAAGCGCGGTGGCCTGCAGCGCCTGCAGGCGCGCGTCGGTGAAGAAGCGCTGCCAGGCCAGGGCGTCCGCCGGCGCGCCCTCCGGGGCGGCGGCGTGGGGCCACTGCGCGGACACCGGCGCGGCGGGGCGCTCGTAGGCCGGCATCAGGCTGCAGCCGGCGGCCAGGGCCGCGACCGCGGCCACCAGGGCGAGGCGGAAGGTCGTGCGGCTCATACCTGGTCTCCTGCGCGCGCGCCCGGGGGCGGCTCGGCGTCGTTGGCGTGGGTGTAGAGGCGGCGCTGGCGCTCGCTGTCCTTGAACAGGCCGCGCACCACCACGAAAAACACGGGGACGAAGAACACCGCCAGCACCGTGCCGGTGAACATGCCGCCGATCACCGCGGTGCCGATGGCGCGCTGGCTGGCCGAGCCCGCGCCGGTGGCGATGGCCAGCGGCAGCACGCCCAGGCCGAAGGCCAGCGAGGTCATGAGGATGGGGCGGAAGCGCAGGTGCGCGGCGGCCAGCGCCGACTCGACCAGGCCCTTGCCCTGGGCCTGCAGGTCCTTGGCGAATTCGATGATCAGGATGGCGTTCTTCGCCGACAGGCCGATGATGGTCACCAGGCCCACCTGGAAGTAGATGTCGTTGGCGTAGCCGCGCAGCCAGGTCGCCACCAGCACCCCGAGCACGCCCAGGGGCACGACCAGGATCACCGCCAGCGGGATCGACCAGCTCTCGTACAGCGCCGCCAGGCACAGGAACACCGCCAGGATGGCGAAGCCATAGAGCACCAGCGCCTGCGCGCCGGCGAGCTTCTCCTCGCGCGACTGGCCGGTCCACTCGTAGGCGAAGCCGGCGGGCAGCTGGGCGGCCAGGCGCTCCATCTCGGCCATCGCGGCGCCGGTGCTGTAGCCCGGGGCGGGCGCGCCGGAGATGCGCATCGCGGGGTAGCCGTTGTAGCGGACCGCCTGCATCGCGCCGGAGACCCAGCGCGTCGACGCGAAGGCCGACAGCGGCACCGGCTGGCCCTTGGCGTTGACCGCGTTCAGGCGCAGCAGGTCGGCCGGCTGCATGCGCGCCGGCGCGTCGGCCTGGACGATCACCCGCTGCAGGCGGCCGCGGTTCGGGAAGTCGTTGATGTAGGCCGAGCCCAGCGCGGTGGACAGCACGCTGTTGATGGCGTCGAAGGACACGCCCAGGGCCTGGGCCTTGTCGCGGTCGATGTCCAGCTGCAGCTGCGGCGCGTCCTCCAGGCCGTCGGGGCGGACCTGGGTGATGACCTTGCTCTGCGCGGCCATCCCGAGCAGCTGGTTGCGCGCGTCGAGCAGGGCCTGCGGGCCGTTGCCGGCGCGGTCCTGCAGGCGGAAGGTGAAGCCGGAGGCGGTGCCCAGCTCGGGGATGGGGGGCGGGCTCAGGGGGAAGATGAAGGCGTCGCGCACCGCCATGAGCGCGCCGAAGGCCCGGCCGGCCACGCCCTGCGCGGAGTGGGCCTCGCCCTTGCGCTCGTCCCAGTCCTTGAGGGTGACGAAGGCCAGCGCCGCGTTCTGGCCCTGGCCGGAGAAGGAGAAGCCCAGCACGCCGACCATGCTCTGGACCTCGGGCTGCTTCAGGATGAAGCCCTCGACCTGCTCCATCGCCGAGCGGGTGCGCTCCTGCGTGGCCCCCGGGGGCAGCTGCACGTTCACCAGCATGTAGCCCTGGTCCTCCGCCGGCAGGAAGGAGGTGGGCAGGCGCAGGTACACCACGCCCGCGACCGCGGCGATGGCGCCGTAGACGACCAGCGAGCGGCCGGCCTTGCGCAGCAGGCGCGCGACCAGCGACTCGTAGCCCTTGGCGGTGCGGGCGAAGCCGCGGTTGAAGGCGCCGAAGAAGCCGCGCTTCTCGTGGTGGTGGCCGGCCTCGACCGGCTTGAGCAGCGAGGCGCACAGGGCCGGCGTGAGCGACAGCGCCATCAGCGCGGAAAAGGCGATGGCCGAGACCATCACCGCCGCGAACTGGCGGTAGATGTTGCCGGTGGAGCCGGCGAAGAAGGCCAGCGGCACGAACACCGAGATCAGCACCACGGTCACGCCGATGATGGCGCCCTGGATCTGGCCCATGGCCTTGCGGGTGGCCTCGCGCGGCGGCAGCCCCTCCTCGCTCATGATCCGCTCGACGTTCTCCACCACCACGATGGCGTCGTCCACCACGATGCCGATCACCAGCACCATGCCGAACATGGTGAGCACGTTGATCGAGAAGCCCAGGGCCAGCAGCGAGGCGAAGGCGCCCAGCAGGGCCACCGGCACGACCAGGGTGGGGATCAGCGTGTAGCGCCAGTCCTGCAGGAACAGGAACATCACCAGGAACACCAGGATGACGGCCTCGACCAGGGTCTCGACCACCTGGGAGATGGAGATGCGCACGAAACGCGAGCTGTCGTAGGGCATGTCCCACTTCATGCCGGCGGGGAAGTAGGCCGCCAGCTCGCCCATGCGCTTGCGCACCGCGTCGGCGGTGGCCAGGGCATTGCCGGTGGGCGCCAGCTGCACGCCGATGCCGGTGGAGGGCTTGCCGTTCAGGCGGGCGGAGGTGGCGAAGGTCTGGGCATTGAGCTCGACGCGGGCGACGTCCTTCAGGCGCACGGCGGCCCCGTCGGCGCCGGCGCGCAGGACGATGTTGGAGAACTGCTCCACGCTCGAGAGCTGGCCGTTGACGACCACGGTGGCCGAGATGCCCTGGCCGGCGATGTTCGGCAGGTCACCGAGGGTGCCGGCCGAGACCTGGGCGTTCTGCGCGCGGATCGCGGCGTTGACCTCGGCGGCCGAGAGGTTGAAGGCGGCGAGCTTCTGCGGGTCGATCCACACGCGCATGGCGGCCTCGGTGCCGAACAGCTGGGCCTGGCCCACGCCCGGCACCCGCTGGATCTCGGGCAGCACGGCGCGGGCGGCGTAGTCGCCGAGGTCGACCGGCGTGAACTTGGGGTCGTCCGAGGAGAGGATCGCGAACAGCAGGAAGTTCGAGCGGGACTTCTCCACCCGCACGCCCTGCTGCGTCACCGCGCTGGGCAGGCGCGGCGAGGCGCGCGCGAGGCGGTTCTGCACGTCGACCTGGGCCAGGTCGGGATTGGTGCCGGGGTCGAAGCTCAGGGTGATCTGGCCGGTGCCGTTGGCCTGGGCCACCGACTCCATGTAGATCAGCCCGGGCGAGCCGTTCATTTCCTGCTCGATGATGCTGATCACGCTCTCCTCGAGCGTGCGCGCCGAGGCCCCCGGGTAGGTGGCCGAGACCACGATGGCGGGCGGCGCCACCGAGGGGTACTGGGCGATCGGCAGCTGCTTGATGGCGACCGCGCCGAGCACGATCAGGAACAGCGCGATGACCCAGGCGAAGACCGGGCGGTCGATGAAGAACTTGGCCATGGCGCGGCCTCAGGAACGCTGGGAGGCGGCGGAGGCCGGGGCAGCCGGGGCGGCGGAAGCGGCCGGCGCGGGGGCGGAGGCCGGGGCCGAGGCGCCGCTGGCCGCGGCCGCCGGCTTGCCGCCGGTCCAGGGCACGGGCTTGACCGGGGCGCCCGGCATCATCTTCTGGAAGCCGTCGACGACCACCTGCTCGCCGGCCTTCAGGCCGTCGAGGATCACCCACTGGCCGGCCTGCGCATCGCCCACCTTGACCGGCCGGGTCGCCACCTGGCCGCCCTCGCCCACCACCATCACCGTGTCGCCCTGCGGCGTGCGGGTGACGGCCTGCTGCGGCAGCAGCACCGCGTTGCCGGCGCGGGCCTGCTCCAGGCGGACGCGGACATACAGGCCCGGCAGCAGCTGGCCCTTGGGGTTGGGGACCTCGGCGCGCAGCGTGACCTGGCCGGTGGCGGGGTCGACGGTGAGGTCGGAGAACAGCAGGCGGCCCGCCAGCGGGTACTCGCTGCCGTCTTCCAGCAGCACCCGCACCGCGGCGCCCTCGGCCCGGGCGGCGCGCTGCAGGCGGCCCTGCTCGAGGGCGCGGCGCAGGGCCAGGGCCTCGTTGGCCGACTGGGTGAAGTTCACGTACAGCGGATCGATCTGCTGCACCAGCGCCAGCGGCGTGGACTCGGCCTGGCCGACCAGTGCGCCCTCGGTGACCAGGGCGCGGCCGATGCGCCCGGCGATGGGCGAGGTGACCGAGGCCTGGTCCAGGTTGATCTGCGCGGTGGTGACGGCGGCCTGCGCCGCGGCCACCTCGGCCTCGGCCTGCTTCTGCGCGGCGACCGCGTTGGCGTACTCCTGCTTGCTCACCGCGTTGGCCTCGACCAGCGGCTTGTAGCGGTCAGCCAGCGCGGCGGCGGCGGCCAGGTTGGCCTGGGCGCGGGCCTGCGAAGCCTGGGCGCTGGCCAGGGCGGCCTTGTATGGCGCCGGGTCGATGCGGAACAGGAGCTGGCCGGCCTTCACGTCGGAGCCCTCGCGGAACACCCGCTCCTGCACGATGCCGGTGGCCCGGGCGCGGACCTGCGCGACGCGCGAGGCCTCGAGGCGGCCGGGCAGCTCGGTCTGCAGGCCCACGGTGCCCGGCGTGACGGTGACGACTCCGACCTGGGCCGGCGGCATGCCCCCGCCCTGCGGCCCCCCGCCCTGGCCGGGCCCCTTGCTGCAGGCGGACAGGAAGACGGCAGCGGCCAGGCAGGCGCCGGCCGCGAGGAATCGGAGAGGGCTCTTGGGCATGGGGATCGGTGGAGCCGGCCGTGACAGTGACCGGACCGCGCAGTGTATCGACGCGCCCCGGCGCCACCGTGTCAGTTCGGTAAAGCCCGCCCGTTGCCCGAAGGCCATTCGCGCCGCCGCTTGCCAGCGGCCTCAAAGCGTGTGCACATCCACCTCGATCCGCCCCAGGCCGGTGATCTGCGCCACCATGCGGTCGCCCGGGAAGACCTGCGAGACGCCCTCGGGCGTGCCCGTCATGAGGATGTCGCCCGGCTGCAGCGTGTAGAACGACGAGGCGAACTCGATCAACTGCGCCACCCCCAGGATCAGGTCCCGCGTACTGGCGCGCTGGCGCACCTCGCCATTGACCTCGATCAGCAGCTCCAGGTTGCCGACATCGCCGACCTCGTCGGCCGTGGTCAGCCAGGGACCCAGCACGGTGTAGCCGTCGGGCGACTTGCGCATGCTGCGCTCCTCGGGGCCGCGCACCGTCATGTCCAGCCCCACGCAGTAGCCCGCCACGTGCGACAGCGCCTGCGCCGCGGGGATGTGGCGGCCGGCCTTGCCGATCACCGCCACCAGTTCGATCTCGTGGTCGTTGCGCCGCTCGGGCCGCGCGATCGCCACCCCGGCGCTCGCCCCCACCACCGAGCTGGTCGCCTTCAGGAACAGGCCCACCCGCTGGATCTCGCCGATCTGGTTCTGGTGGTGGATGCCCGAGTCGTCACGCGCCTCCTGCAGGTGCTTCATGTAGTTCACCGGCGCGGCCACCACCTTGCCCGGGTTGGCCACGGGGCTCAGGAGCTTCACCCCGGCCAGCGGGCGGCGCACGGCGCCGGGCTGCGCCGCGAGCTGGCGCACCCGGGCGCACACCGCCTCGAGGTTCGCCACCAGCAGGTCATGCCGCGGCAGCGGATAGCGGCAGGCGGGCAGCACCTGCAGGGCCTCGGTGACATCGAGGACCTCCTCGCCCTGCACCAGGCCAAGGCGGTCGTCGTCGAAGCGGCAAAGTTGCATGCGATACCTCCGTGGAATGCGCGGATTCTGGCCGAGCCCTCGGCCCGCGGGGGTCTCCCGGGTTACTGCGCCGGCCGGTATGATGCGCCGCACCAATCCGGGGCCCCCGGGGCCCGACCGACTGCCATGTTCCGCACCCTGCTCAAATCCAAGATCCACCGCGTCGCCGCGACCCACGCCGAACTCCACTACGAAGGCTCCTGCGCCATCGACGAAGACCTGCTCGATGCCGCCGACATCATGGAGAACGAGCAGGTCCACATCTGGAACATCAACAACGGCGAGCGCTTCGTGACCTACGCCATCCGCGCGCAGCGTGGCAGCGGCATCATCTCGGTCAACGGCTCCGCCGCGCGCCGCGCCAGCGTGGGCGACCTGCTGATCATCGCCAGCTTCGCCCAGGTCCACGAGACCCAGGTGAAGGAGCACCAGCCCAAGCTGGTGTTCGTGGACGAGGCCAACCGCCAGAAGGAACTGCGGCACGCCGTGCCCGTGCAGCAGCCCTGACGCCGGCCCGGGCCGCACGCCAGGAGCGATTCCATGAAGATCGATTTCGACGGCGTGCAGGCCTTCGTCGCGGTGGCCGAACTGGGCGGCTTCAGCAAGGCCGCGAGCGAACTGCACATCACGCAGACCGCCCTGACACGCCGCATCCAGAAGCTGGAGGCCTACCTCGGCCTGCGCCTGCTCGATCGGACCACGCGGCGCGTGGACCTGACCGCCGTCGGCCGCGACTTCCTGCCCCAGGCCCGCGCCATCGTCCAGGAGATGACCGCCGCGGTGGACCGGCTCAAGGACATGTCGCTGCGCGCCCGCGGCCACTTCACCCTGGCCTGCATCCCCTCGATGACCTCGCACGTGCTCCCCAAGGTCATCCAGCAGTACGCCGGGCAGTACCCGGACAACCGCATCCGCCTGCTGGACGGCGCCTCGCAGGAGGTGCGCGACGCGGTGCTGGCGGGCCAGGCCGAACTGGGCATCGCGGTGCAGGGCGAGAAGCACCCCGACCTGGCGGAGACCGTGCTGCTGGCGGACCCGCTCGTCTTCATCTGCCGCGCCCCGCACCCGCTGCAGGCGCGGCGCTCGGTGACCTGGGCCGACATGCGCGACGCCGACCTGATCGGCGTGAGCAGCTTCACCGCCACCCGCGTCTTCATGGACTACCAGCTCGCCAAGCGGGGCATCCGCCTGCATGGCAACTACGAGGTGCAGCACCATGCCACCGCGGTGAACTTCGTGGCCGCCGGCGTGGGCAGCGCGATCCTGCCCTCCTCCACCTTCCGCAAGGGGGACCGCCCCGGCGTGCACAAGATCCCGCTCACCCACCCGGTGGTACGGCGCAAGGTGGTCCTGCTGCGGCCTGCCCGCGGCACGCTGTCGCCGGCCGCCCAGGCCTTCGCGGACCTGGTCCGGGGCGTCCGGATCGACGACTAGGGTGTGTCATCGGATTCCCCGGCCCGGGGAATCCGATGACACACCCTAGGGCCGTCTCGGCCACTTATGCGCCAACCGCAACAATAGCGCCCGGTTTTTCATTTCACTCATGAAGGGGGCCTCGGGAGAATCTGCCGGTCTTTCAACCGAGCGAAGAATCCCATGGGCACCGACGTGCTTGTCATCGGCGGCGGCAACGCCGCCCTCTGCGCGGCCCTGATGGCCGCCGAAGCGGGCGCCAGCGTGATGCTGCTGGAATCCGCGCCGCGCGCCTGGCGCGGCGGCAATTCCAGCCACACCCGCAACCTGCGCTGCATGCACGACGCGCCGCAGGACGTCCTGGTGGACGCCTACCCCGAGGAGGAGTTCTGGCAGGACCTGCTCAAGGTCACCGGCGGGCTCACCGACGAACACCTCGCACGCCTGACCATCCGCGCCTCGTCCACCTGCCGCGACTGGATGCGCAAGCACGGCGTGCGCTTCCAGCCGCCGCTGTCCGGCGCGCTGCACGTGGCCCGCACCAATGCCTTCTTCATGGGCGGCGGCAAGGCCCTGGTCAATGCCTACTACCGCAGCGCCGGGAGGCTGGGCGTGCAGGTGCGCTACGAGTCCCCGGTGGACCGCATCGAGTTGCGGGACGGCCGCTTCGTCGCCGCCTGGTGCCGGGGCGAGCGCATCGAGGCGAAGGCCTGCGTGCTGGCCGCCGGCGGCTTCGAATCCGACCGCGCCTGGCTGCGCGAGGCCTGGGGCCGCAACGCGCACGGCGAGTGGCCGGCCGACAACTTCCTGATCCGGGGCACGCGCTTCAACCAGGGGGTGCTGCTTCGCCACCTGCTCGACGACCACGGCGCCGACCGCATCGGCGACCCGACGCAGGCGCACATGGTGGCCATCGACGCCCGGGCGCCGCTGTACGACGGCGGCATCTGCACCCGCATCGACTGCGTCTCGCTGGGCGTGGTGGTGAACCGGGAGGCCCGCCGCTTCTATGACGAGGGCGAGGACTTCTGGCCCAAGCGCTACGCCATCTGGGGCCGCCTGGTGGCGCAGCAGCCGGGGCAGATCGGCTACTCCATCATCGACGCCAAGGCCATCGGCCGCTTCATGCCGCCGGTGTTCCCGGGCGTCAAGGCGGACAGCCTGCCGGAGCTCGCCGCCAAGCTCGGCCTGGACGTTCCCACCTTCACCCGCACGCTCGCCGACTACAACGCCGCCTGCCGCCCCGGCACTTTCGACCACACCGCGCTGGACGACTGCCGCACCGAGGGCGTGGCCCCGGCCAAGACGCACTGGGCGCGCCCCATCGACACGGCGCCGTTCTACGCCTATGCGCTGCGTCCCGGCGTGACCTTCACCTACCTCGGGCTGAAGACCGACGAGACGGCCGCCGTCCGCTTCGGCGGCGTGCCCAGCGACAACCTGTTCGTGGCCGGCGAAATGATGGCCGGCAACGTGCTGGGCAAGGGCTACACCGCCGGCGTCGGCATGAGCATCGGCACGGCCTTCGGCCGCATCGCCGGAACGCAGGCGGCGCGCGCCGCGAAGCAGCAAGGAGTCACCGCACATGCAGGCGCTTGAAGCCCTCACCCGCGACGCCTGCGCCCTGGCGCAGGGGGACGTCGTGCTCACCGGCCCGGAAGCCGAAGTCGCCCGGCAGATGCAGATCTGCAATGCCTGCCGCTACTGCGAGGGCTTCTGCGCGGTCTTTCCGGCGATGACTCGGCGGCTGGAGTTCGGCAAGGCCGACATCCACTTCCTCGCCAACCTGTGCCACAACTGCGGCGCCTGCCTGCACGCCTGCCAGTACGCGCCACCACACGAGTTCGCGATCAACGTGCCGCAGTCGATGGCCCGGGTGCGCGGCCAGACCTATGCCGACTACGCCTGGCCGCCCGCCCTCGGGGCGCTGTACCGCCGCAACGGCCTCACCCTGTCCCTGGCACTGGCGGTGGCGCTCGCGGCCTTCATGGCGCTGGCCGCGGCGATGAAGGGCTCGCTGTGGGGCGCCGATGCCTCGGCGGGCTTCTACGGCATCTTCCCGCACAACCTGCTGGTGGCCCTGTTCGCCCCGGTCTTCCTGTTCGTCACCTTCGCCCTGGGCATGGGCGTGCGCCGCTTCTGGCGCGAGGTCACGCCGGCCACCAGCGGCCAGCCCGCGCGCCTGCCCGAAGCGGCCGAGACCGCGCACGACGTGCTGCGCCTGAAGTACCTGGACGGCGGCCACGGCGACGGTTGCCACAACGACGACGACGCCTACACCCTGGCGCGCCGCCGCGCCCACCACCTCACCTTCTACGGCTTCCTGCTGTGCTTCGCCGCCACCAGCGTGGCGACCCTCTACCACTACCTGTTCGGGTGGGCCGCGCCGTACGACCTGCCGTCCCTGCCCAAGCTGCTGGGAGTGGCGGGCGGCGTGAGCCTGGCGGCCGGCACCGCCTGGCTGTGGCGCCTGAACCTGCGCCGGCAGGCGGAACATGGCGACGCGGCGCAGCGGCCGATGGACCGGGGCTTCATCGCCTTGCTGTTCCTCACCGCCGCCAGCGGACTCGCGCTGTGGCTTGCCCGCTCGACGCCCGCGCTCGCCTTGCTCCTGTGCGTCCACCTCGGCGCGGTGATGGCGCTGTTCGCCACGCTGCCCTATGGGAAGTTCGCCCACGGCGTGTTCCGCACCGCGGCGCTCCTGCGTCACAACGTCGAGAAGCGCCGCCCCAACCCGGTCGGCCTGGCGGCCGACTGAACCCGCCCCATCCTGCCCTGGAGGACCTTCCCTTGAAGAAGCGACTGATCCTGAGTGCCGTCGCCGCGTGCGCGACGGCCGCCACCCTGCTGGCCGCGGCCCCTGCCCGCGCGCAGGCCGCCCCCGACTTCCCGCCGAAGAAGGCGGTGACCATCGTGGTCGGCTTCGCCGCCGGTGGCGCGGCCGACAGCGCGGCCCGCCAGATCGGCAAGAAGCTCGGCGAGAACCTCGGCATCGGCGTCATCATCGACAACAAGCCGGGGGCGGGCGGCAACATCGCGCACCAGTTCGTGGCCCAGGGCCCGGCGGACGGCAGCGTGATCCTGTTCGGATCGGTCGGCCCGCTGGCGATCGCCCCGCACCTGATGAAACTGCCCTACGACCCGCAAAAGGACCTGGCGCCCATCACCATGGGCGTGAATTTCCCGAACGTGCTGGTGGTCCATGCGGGCACGCGCATCAGGACCTTCGCCGAGTTCATCGCCTACGCCAAGGCCAACCCGGGCAAGCTCGACTACGCGTCCACCGGCCCGGGTTCGGCGTCGCACCTGGCCGGGGAACTGCTGGACGACATGGCCAGGATCGACACCGTGCATGTCCCGTACAAGGGGGGCGCGCCGGCCCTGCAGGACCTGCTGGCCGGGCGGGTCGCCGCCTACTACTCCACGCTGTCGACGGCCCAGGCGCACATCGACAGCGGCAAGCTCATTCCCCTGGCGTCCACGGGCGCCCGGCGGCTCGCCGCCCTGCCCAAGGTGCCGACGATCGCGGAGTCGGGCTACCCCGGCTACGTGGCCACCAACTGGTACGCCTTCGTGGCGTCAGCCAAGGTGCCGGCGCCGGTCCTGGATCGCTGGAACAGCGAGCTGGTGAAGGTGCTGAAGGACCCGGCCCTGTCCGAGGCCCTGAGCAGCCACGGCCTGCTGCCCCAGCCGGGCACCCGCGATGAACTGGCCCGGGAGATCGCGCGCGAGTCGGCCCTGTGGGGCCGCGTGATCCGGGAGCGCAAGATCACGACGCCCTGACTTCCGCGGCGGCGTCGTCGCGGTCCGCCGGCAGCGTGCTGCCGGTGACGGCCAGGCGGCGCGCCAGCACGCTCATCTCGCGGTAGATGCGGCCGGCCTCGGGATGCCAGTGCGCGACGCGGTCGCCCTGCGCCAGCACCACCGCCGTGTCGCCGCGCGCGGCGGGGCCGACGATGGAGCCGGCCGGGCCGAGGGCCAGGGTGTTCTCCACGGTGGCGCGCAGCAGGGCCTCGTTGACCTTGGGCACCAGGGCCGGCGGCACGCCGGCCTCGGCCCAGGCCTCGCGGGCGATGGCCTGCAGCACGATCATGAAGTTGCTGCAGATCACCGCGGCCCCGTGGTACAGGGGCTTGTGCTCGCCCTGCACCTCGAAGCACTCGCCGCCGATGGCCTCGAACAGCGGGCGCAGCGCGCCCTTCGCCGCCGCATCGCCCTCGAGCCCGCAGGGCGTGCCGGGGAAGCGGGCGGCGCCCGCCTCGGGTGAGGCGAAGTTCAGCACCGGATGCACGCTGGCCGCCAGCCACCCCAGCGCCTGCAGCGGCGCCATCGCGGACGCCGGCAGGAAGCCGCTGCAGTGGAAGGCCAGGGCCGGGCGTACCTGGCCGCGCGCGCGCAGCGACTGCGCGAGCTGCGCGGCCACCTCGGCCACCTGCGAGTCCGGCACGCTGAGCATCCACAGGTCGGCCTCGCGCAGGTCGTCCAGGCCGGCGGCGGCGCGGCCCGCACCGATGAAGGCCTGCGCGCGCGCCACGCTGTCCGCGCGGCGGGCCAACAGGTCCTGCACTTCGCACAGCCCGCGCGCGTGCCACAGGCGCGCCAGCGCCTGGCCGACCCGGCCGGTGCCGATGACGTTGAGTCGTTGCATGTCGGCTCGGCGCCCGTCAACGGGCGAAGGCGGCAGCCGCGAGGACGGCGGCGCCTCCGGCGATGCCGGCGCGGGTCGGGAGGTGTCTGCGATCCATGGGATGTCTCAGGTTGTCGTTGGGCCTTCCGGTGAGCGGGCGCAGGGCATGCAGCCCGCGTCCAGGATGCCGCAACTCTACGCGACCCCTGCGGCACCTCGGCGCCCCATCGCCGCGGAGCCAGCGCGGCGGAAGACGACGACGGCAACTTCGACAAGGTCACCGTCATCGCCGAGAAGGCCGTCCTGCGCGGCATCGGCGAGCACCATCACAGGCTCCGGTTCACGTTCTGGCTGCATCGCAGCGCGGGAGGCGGCGCGGGGCCGCCCTGTGTGCTGACAATGAATACCTGTAGAGCCGGCATTCATGGATCTGTTCGCCTGAGAAGGAGGCGCAATCCGTACTGCTCGACCAGGTATTCATCAAGCTGGATGACACCCGGCTCCGGGAGTTCACCGCCTTGCTGGATGCCTCCGGCGGCATCCGATCCCGGGCTGGAGCGCCCGCGCGCGGTCAAGGCGCCCTGGAAGGCGGGCCGATGACCCTCCACGCCCCGGCACCGCTACCAGCCGAGGCCCAGGTCCAGGGGTTTGGCTACGGCGAGTCGGTGCTGGACGAGTTGCTCGAGCCCCGGGCCCTGGCCCACCGGGGCAGCCGTGCGAGCCGCACCTTGGTCGTCACGGACGATGACCGACGGGTCATGGGCTACGACGCGCTCGCTGCGCATGGCCTAGGAGCGCGCGACGAATCCAGTCAGGCTCGCCCTAGCCCAGGACGGACAGGACAGCTTCGTGGAGCGCGGGCCGGACGATCGCTCCCAAGTACTCGGTGGGAAGGTCGCTCGGAATGATGAGGTCGTAGGTCGTTCGGCGCTCACCCACGGCGATCTGCAATTTCGCCTTCACGTCGCGCGGCAAATCGGCAAAGAGCGACTCCGGCGGAGTCTGCAACCGGCGCTCGAACTCCAGGTGCAACCGCGTCCCGGTCGTCCTGCCGTCATTTCGCAACCGGGCGATCGGGCCCTCCAGGAAGCGGCCGGGCGCCTCGGCACGTTCTTCACGGCAGGGCAAGTAGATCGTGATGCGGGTCTTGGTGGACCTCATCCCGACGCGTCGGCCAGCGCCTTCGATGCGAAGGGCGTCCTCCTCCAGGCAGTGCAAGATCGCCTGGAAGAGCCGTTGCGCCAGCGCCTGACTGCGCGCCTTGCCGCTGGGCCAACGGGTCCAAAACGCCGGAAGGTCGACTTCCGCCATCGCGTTGTCGGCGTCTCGGCCGAACTCTTCCGTGCCAATGCTGAAATCGTTGGCGATGAACATGACCAGGGACCGCAGCAGAAGTCCCGCATGGCTGGAGGCCGGATTGATGCGGCCCCAGTGTTCGTTCTCCAGCATCGTGCGGGCCAGCTCCGTGATGGAAGGCACATGCGCCTCGTCAGACGCCGCCCACGAGTAATTCATCTTTTGGTCGACGCTCCCCTCGGGAATACGCAGGCGCTCCCAGGAGGCCCGCACCGCGGCGCCGCTGAGCCGGCAGGGCCGGGGCGTCAGATAGACCAACAGGATAGGCACGGTGCTCCCCTGCTCCAGCGACTCTTCATCCACGCTGTTGCGGAGCAACTGGTATTCGTCCCACAACTGCGTCGGATCGGCCGCACCGTCGGAGATCTTGTTCTCGATCGCGACCACCAGGCGCAGTTGGTCGTGGGGCAGGTACAACCGGATGACGATGTCCAGGTCCCGCCGGCTCATGCGCGCGTCCGGTGCGCCTGACTGGCCCAGTCGCATCGGCAGGCGCTCTTCGAGACTGACCTGGACCCGGTCGAAGGCCTTGATGGCCTCCAGCATCGTCTGCGGTCGATTGCGCGGGCGGATATCGCTCCACAGGTCCAGGCGGGTGATCGCCTCGCGACAGGGCTCGAGAAACTCGCCCAGGAACGCGCGAGCGTAGCCGTGCGAACCGTCGGGATTGAGCAGGAACGCCAGCACAGAACTCATGTTCGGCTCGTCGACGCGCCCGTCTCCCTTGCAGAAGATCTCAAAAATATTCAATTTTCCGCTTCCCTCTTAGGTGGCAGTTTCGGCCTGTCCGCGCGCACGCAAGGAATAGTTTTTAAATTACCAATGCATTAGCCGGATGAATCCATTGACCCTACGTATTTCCATTCGATTCGTCGATTCTCGACTTCACCGATATTGGCTTTTTACCAAGGCTTGCGGTAATCTTTTTCAGGCTCAGGCTCGAATGGCATCGCATTCATTGGTAAATCGATGTCGATTCGGGAAAACGTTCCACCCTCCGACGTCCGCCCGGCCCGCTACCGGTGCATTCCAGCCAGTGGATGCGTCAGGGGCTGGTTCAAAAGGACCCCTCCGTGTTCATGAGGAAGTCTGATGCTCAAGCCGCTCACCAAGTCCCGGTTCAAGATCGCCTTGGAATGCCCGACGAAGCTTTACTACGAGTCCCGTCCCGGCGACTACCGCAACCAGATGCGAGAAAATGCCTTCCTCGCAGCCCTGGCGGATGGTGGCCACCAAGTCGGCACGCTCGCCAAATTCAAGTACCACCCAGACCCGATCGGCCAGGCGATCACAGTCGAGGCGAACGGCTACGATGAGTCGGTGGCGCAGACCCACCAGCGCCTGGCGGTCCCAGGCCGGGTCGTGGTCGCGGAGGCAGCCCTGCGCCACGACCACTATTTCGTTCGGGTTGACCTGCTGATTCGGGATCAGGAGCGCAAGCGCATCGAGCTCATCGAGGTCAAGTCCAAGGGGGTGAGCGAGCAGGACGTCGCCGGGCAATTCACTGACAAGGCCTGGCGGCCTTACCTCTATGACGTGGCGTTCCAGGCGGAGGTGGCTTCCCGTGTGTTTCCCGGCTGGCAGATCGTTCCCAAGCTGGTGCTCATGGACAAATCGGTGGCCTGCGACGTCGAGGCCTTGCACCAGCAGTTCCCCGTCGTCTTTGACGCCGACGGACGTAACGCCCGGGTGGAGGTCGCTGCGGGCCTGGACCGGGCTGCGCTCGGGTCGCTCGACATCCTGAGGGAGGTGGACGTGAGCGACTTGGTGCAAGGCTTGCGGGCTGCACCGGTGGACGTCACGGGCGCACCCCCCGAGCAGGTCGCCAGCCTGCCCGCCTTCATGGCGTGGGCGGCCGGGCTTCAGCACCAGGAAATCCGTCATTTCGGGGGCATGAGCAAGGCCTGCAAGGACTGCCAGTACCGTGCGACTGAGGGCGATCCTCTGCGCAGCGGCGTGCATGAATGCCTCGAGGAGGCCATCCGGCGGGGCCTGCTCGATACGCCCAAGGCGAGCGTCGATCGCAGCCAGCCGCTGGCCATTGACCTGTGGGGCGCGATGGCGGGAAGGCCGGGCATTGCGCAGCGGGTACTCCAGGCACGCCGGGCGCTGCTGGCCGATGTGCAGGAGCAGGACATCGCCCCGGCACGGGTCGCCCCGGCGATTGGTTTCACGCCTCTGGAGCGTCGGCTGGCCCAGGTTCGCGCAGTTCGCGAACCCGACTTCAGCTTCGAGATCCGGGAGGACCGCCTGGCCGAGATGGACCGCTGGGAATGGCCATTGCACATGATCGACTTCGAGACTTCGGCTCCCGCCGTGCCCTTCTTCAAGGGAACCCGGCCGCATGAGACCCTCGCCTTCCAGTTCAGCCATCACGTCATGGAAAAGGACGCCGCCGGGCATGTGACGATCCGGCACGCCTCCCAGTGGATCTGCACGGATGCAGGCGTCTTTCCGAGCATCGAGTTCGTTCGCCAACTGCGCGCGGCCCTCATGCCGCAGGGTCGCCTGATGGGCACGGTTTTCAGGTACCACTTCCACGAAAACTCGGTACTGAGGAAACTGCGCCCACTCGTCGCGGCAAGCGCCCAGGCCGATGCCCCCGAGTTGATCGCCTTCATCGACCTCATCACCGGCCCAGGGGAGGGCGCTGACGCCCCGGCCCGTGAGATGGTGGACCTGCACCGCCTGGTCCAGGAGGGCTATTACTCGGCACGAGCCGGGGGCAGCGTCTCCCTCAAGTACATGCTGCCCGCCATCTTGAACGATGCCCCCGGCCTGCGGCAGTTGTACGCCCGAGCCGGCATCTACGGCCGCGGGTTGCCGATCGCGAGCTTGAACTTCGACGGCACAGGTGGGCACGTGTGGTTGCAGGACGGTTGCGGCGGAGACCCCTACAAGACGCTGCCGCCCATTTTCGGGGCCGGCTTCGACGCGCTCGACGCCATGCTCCTTCGGCTTCGCGGGTCCGACGGGGAAGACGGAGCCATCGCCCATGGGGGCGCGGCCATGACGGCCTACAACTACACCCAGTTCTCGCGGCTGGCACCCGCACAACGGCAGGAAATCGAGGCAGCACTATTGCGCTACTGCGAACTGGACACCCTGGCCATGGTGATGCTGGTCCAGGGCCTGATGGAACTGCGGGGGCGGCCCCTGCCATTGGCAGGTTTGGGCGGGTGATGCCGTCCACGTCCCGCCCGCTGGCTTGCGCGCGTCGATCCACGCACCGACGCCGGTTGGTTCGCCAGCAAGGCATAGGCCGGCGCCCTGGGGACCGGGCCGTCGTCATTGAGTTAAGGTTAAGTTCATACGCCACACCGGACAGTACTTACCGCGCGGGTCTAACGCGAAGGCTCGACATGCGCACGGCCCCAGAACACGCGCCGGATCTGGCTGTTTTTGGAATGGGAAGCAAAGTGGTATTTCGCCGATGACGCTTGAAGAAACTCTGCAATTGCTGGTCAAGGCGCCGGCCCTGGACAAACAGCAATTGGATGCCGTCGCCATGGCCTGGCTCTCGGCCGTCGCGCGATTCGATGAGATGGACGGCCAGGAGCAGGCCTTCTTCAAGGAATCGTATGACGCTGCGTTGCGGCTGCTGGTCACGCGCTTGCGCAGCGGCCTGGACTCGCACCCCTGCGAGCGGCTCCTTGAACTCGTCAAATCTGCGCCCTTCCATGAGCAAGCCGATGCGCAGCGGTACAACGGGCTCGCCGAGAGCATCCAACTGGAGGGGATTGCTGCGGACACCCAGGACACGCCATCACCGGCGGGCCCACGCGTGGCGATGAATGTGGCGGTGCAACTCGCGGCCCTGGGGGCCGCGGCCAGCCTGCAGGCGATCAGGCTGCAGTTGCCTGCCCTGGCGACGCGGGACATCAACCAACTCGATCGCGTCGTGCGAGACCTCGGCACCCTGGGGTCGGGCCTTGCGGACCAGGAGGCGGCCTGACCATGGGCGTCGTACTGACCACTGTTCCGCCAGCGGCCGCCGCTTCTTTCTGCCGGATGCACGCCATCCCAGCGCACACCTCGGTTCCCCTGGCGTTGGGCTTTGACCTCAAGACCACCGGGCATCTGCGCCACAGCGGCACCACGGTGGTCCTCTCGGCGCCCCTGACGACGGTTGTGCATATCGCCCGGTTGGTTCGACAGACCACCGGCTGCAAGGCAGTCGAGTTCGCATGGCCCGAAGGCGCGGGCGTCGTGGTGGGAGAGCGCACGCTGGTGACGACGCTCCCGCCCGAGGGCTATCACGCGATGAGTCGCAGGGCCGCCTGCCAGAGCTTGCTGGACGAGGGGCTTTCCCAGGAGGATGCCGAGGCTTTGCTGGATGATGAAGGCGGCGCCTATGACCACGCGCCGGAGTTTCGCGATGCGCTTCAGCATGCCTGGCAGGCCCTGGCGGTTCGGCTGGGCCGCTACCCCAGCAAGAGGCAACTGGGCCGCCAGGCCCCGTTCGCCACCTTGTTCAGCCTGGGCTACGACACCGAGCACTATGGTGCCGCAGACCTCGCCGTCATCGACCAGGCCATCGACCAGATGCGGGGAAACGGCCCCAGTTACACCGACCTGGCCAAGGCCCGGGCCTTCCTGGCCTGGACCCCTGGGGAACCACGGCGCGAGCACCGCGACCGCATCAGGCTGTTCTTCGAGAACGCGCCGAGGCAATTCCTGGACCGGGTCCGGCACTTCGAGGCCTTGATCCCGGCCACAGGTGGATGGGTGGTGGCGTACGCGTCGGCCCGGGTGCGTGGCAGCGTCTCGGTCGGCCGGCTTGCGGCATCCAAAATCAACGGCTGGGACAGCGGCTATCCCCACCTGGAGGAGCCGGCGCGCTCGGATCGGGAAGTCCTGTGCACGATGTTGGCCCAGGACCCGCAGGGCCTGCAGCAGGCACCCGCCGAAGTGCAACGCGCCTTGAAGTCCTTCCTCCGGCTCCTGCCCGCCGGAGGAAGCCCGCGCAGGCCCGTCACCACTGATGGACGCGCGGTAAGGAAGGCCCTGGCCAATGAGCGGTTCGACGAGGCGATTGCCTGGAGTGTCGGACAGCTTCGCGGGGGCGGTATGTCAGCGGCTGACCTAGTCGCCCTGCACGGCCTCATCCAGGGACACCGCATCCGGGGATAGAAGAGTCGACGCGCCACCAAAGGCTCTTGATGTCGACAATTCGCTTGGCATGGGAACCGCTGCTGTCCTGAAGAAGGACGGCACCTGAAGCACCCTCGCCGCTCACTCCACCGTCACGCTCTTCGCCAGGTTCCTCGGCTTGTCCACGTCCGTCCCCCGCGCCACCGCCGTGTGGTACGCCAGCAGCTGCAGCGGCACCACGTGCAGCAGGGGGCTGAGCGGGCCGTAGTGCTCGGGCATGCGGATCACGTGCAGGCCGTCGCTGCTCTCGATGCGGGTGTCCGCGTCGGCCAGCACGTACAGCACGCCGCCGCGCGCGCGCACTTCCTGCATGTTGCTTTTCAGCTTCTCCAGCAGCGCGTCGTTCGGCGCCACGGTGACCACCGGCATCTCGCTGGTCACCAGCGCCAGCGGGCCGTGCTTGAGTTCGCCGGCTGCATAGGCCTCGGCGTGGATGTAGGTGATCTCCTTGAGCTTGAGCGCGCCCTCGAGGGCGATCGGGTAGTGCAGCCCCCGGCCCAGGAACAGCGCGTTCTGCTTGCCCGCGAAGTCCTCCGCCCACGAAATGATCTGCGGCTCCAGCGCCAGCACCGCGGACAGCGCCGCCGGCAGGTGGCGCATGGCCTTGAGGTGGGCCGCTTCCTCGGCCTCGGTCAGGCGGCCCTTGGCCTGGGCCAGGGCCAGCGTGAGCAGGAACAGGCCCGCCAGCTGCGTGGTGAAGGCCTTGGTCGAGGCCACGCCCACCTCCACGCCGGCGCGCGTGAGGTAGGCCAGCTTGCACTCGCGCACCATCGCCGACGTGGCCACATTGCACACGGTGAGCGTGTTCGTCATGCCCAGGGACTGCGCATGGCGCAGCGCCGCCAGCGTGTCGGCCGTCTCGCCGGACTGGCTGATGGTGACCACCAGCGTGTCCGGATTCGGCACCGACTCGCGGTAGCGGTACTCGCTGGCGATCTCCACCTGGGTCGGGATCTTCGCGATCGACTCCAGCCAGTACTTCGCGGCGCAGCCGCTGTAGTAGCTGGTGCCGCAGGCGAGGATCAGGACCGAGTCGATCTTCTGGAAGGTGCGGTGCGCGCCCTCGCCCGGCGCGGGCTGGCCGGCGCCCTCGAACAGCTCGGGCACCACTGCCTCCAGGCCCTCGAGCGTGTCGGCGATGGCGCGCGGCTGCTCGAAGATCTCCTTCTGCATGTAGTGCCGGTAGGGGCCGAGTTCAGCCGCGCCGCTGTGGGCACGCACCGTGCGCACCGGGCGCTCGGCGCGGCGGCCGCCGCGGTCCGTCACCCAGAAGCGGCCCAGCTGCAGGTCCACCAGGTCGCCCTCCTCGAGGTAGACGATCTGGTCGGTCACGCCGGCCAGGGCCATCGCGTCGCTGGCCAGGAAATGCTCCTTGCCGCCCTCGCCCACGCCCAGCACCAGGGGCGAGCCGGCGCGCGCGCCGACCACGCGGTGCGGCTCGTCCTTGCAGAACACGGCGATGGCATAGGCGCCATGCAGCTGCGCCACGGCGGCCTGCACCGCCTCGAACAGGTCGCCCTCGTAGAGGCTGTCGACCAGGTGGGCGATGACCTCGGTGTCGGTCTGGCTGGCGAAGGCATAGCCCCGGGCCTGCAGCGCGGCGCGCAGCTCGTCGTGGTTCTCGATGATGCCGTTGTGGACCAGCGCGATGCGGCCGGCCTTGTCGGCGGCGGCGCCGGGGCCGTGGCTGAAATGCGGGTGGGCGTTGTGCACCGCCGGGGCGCCGTGCGTGGCCCAGCGGGTGTGGGCGATGCCGGTCGTGCCCTCGAGCTTCTCGGCGGTCACCTGCTGCAGCAGTTCCGCGACGCGCTGGGTGCTGCGCGCGCGGCGCAGGCCGCCGGCATGCACCGCGACGCCGCAGGAGTCATAGCCCCGGTACTCGAGCCGCTGCAGGCCCTGGACGAGGATGGGGACGATGTTGCGGTCAGAGACCGCGGCGACGATGCCGCACATGGTGGAAGCTCCTGAGGTTGGCTGGACTGTAGGAGGGATGGAACGGAATTTGTGTCCGAATTTTTAAATCCGATGGTTTTTTATTTCTCGCATCTCAATTGATGAAATAAGATTTCCCCAACATGCAAGAAATTGAAGCCAGGTTTCTCGACACCATCGACCGCCACCTGCTGGACTTGCTCCAGCAGGATGCCTCGCTGAGCAACCTCGAGCTGGCGCGCCGGGTCCATGTCTCGCCGCCCACCTGCCTGCGGCGGGTCAAGCGCCTGCACGAGGCGGGGCTGATCGAACGGCAGGTGGCGGTGCTGCATGCCGACCGCCTCGGCGAGGTCCTGGGCCACGGGCTGGAAGCCATCGTCGAGGTGACGCTGGAGCGCCAGGGCGCCGAGCACCTGGCCGCCTTCGAGGCCCGCGTCGTCGCCGACGACGCGGTGCAGCAGTGCTACCGCGTCTCGCCGGGGCCCGACTTCATCCTGCACGTGCGCGCCGCCGACATGCCGGGCTACCTGGCCTTGCAGCAGCGGCTGTTCACGGCCGATGCCAACGTGCGCAACGTCAAGGCCTTCTTCTCGGTGCGCCGCGCCAAGTTCGCGCCGCGCATCCCGCTGGCCTGAGGCGCCGCCAGCGACCGCCGCCGCCCGCCGCCGCCCCTACCCGCCGAACAGGCGCGCCATGCCCCCGCGCAGGTGGCGCGTCATCGCGTCCCGGGCGGCCTGCGGGTCGCCCGCGGCGATGGCGGCGTCGATGGCGCGGTGCTCGTCGCGCACATGGCTGGCGCGCTCGCGCACCGGCTGCGCCGACAGCTCGCGCGCGAGCTTCACCGCATAGCGGAACTGCTCCTCCAGCGCCGCCATCGTGAGCATGAAGAAGCGGTTGCCGCTGGCCTCGGCGATGGCGCGGTGGAAGGCGATGTCCTCGTCCACCGCCTTGTCGCCGCGGGCCACCGCGGCCTCCAGCAGGCGGCGCCGGGCGGTGATGGCGTGCAGCAGCTGCCGGTCGGTGCACTGCGCCGCGCGGGCCGCGCTCTCGCCCTCCAGCACGCAGCGGAAATCCAGCAGCGCGCGGATGTCCGCCAGGCTGCGCAAGGCGCCGAAGGTCACGCGCGACAGCGGCGCCGCCTCCCCGACGAAGTTGCCTGCACCCTGGCGCGCATAGACCCGGCCCTCGGCCCGCAGCCGCGCCAGCGCCTGCCGCACCACCGGGCGCGAGGCGCCGAAGCGCTCGCCCAGCGCGGCCTCGCTGGGCAGGCGGGTGTGCGGCGCCAGCGCCTCGCGGGCGATGGTGGCGACGATCTGCTCGTAGACATGGTCGGCAAGGGCGGGGGCGGGCATGGCGGACTCCTCGGCTTCAGCCGCATCCTAGCAAGTTGTCAAACAACTTTGGCGTTTCGTTGACAGGTCATCCGGCGGCTTCGAATAATCCGCCGCAACGCAACACCCCCTACGCCATGTCCCTCGTCACCGCCCTGCGCACCGTCCGCATCGCCGAACGCCCCAACCTGATCTGGCTCGAGATCGAGACCGACGACGGCCGCACCGGCCTGGGCGAGACCTTCCGCGGCGCGCAGGCGGTGGAGGCGGTGCTGCACGAGCAGGTCGCGCCCTGGCTGGTCGGCCGCGACGCCCGCCACATCGAGGGCATCTCGCAGCACCTGTCCGCGCCCTACCTGGGCTTCCACAGCGCCAGCGCCGAGGTGCGCGCCGCCAGCGCGGTGGACATCGCCCTGTGGGACCTGGCCGGCCAGCGCCAGGGCGAGCCGGTCTACGTGGCCCTGGGCGGCGGCGCGCGCGACCGGGTGCGGGCCTACAACACCTGCGCCGGCTACGCCTTCAACACCAGCAGCGCGGTGCGCCGGTCCATCGGCAGCGGCGACGCCAGCGCCGGCCCCTACGACGACCAGGTCGCCTTCATGCGCGACGCCGGCAAGCTGGCCGAGAGCCTGCTGTCCGAAGGCTTCACCGCGATGAAGATCTGGCCCTTCGACGACTTCGCCGCCGCCAGCGGCGGGCAGATGATCACCCTGCCCCAGCTGAAGGAGGGCCTGGCGCCTTTCCGCAAGATCCGCCAGGCCGTGGGCGACCAGATCGAGGTGATGTGCGAGCTCCACAGCCTCTGGGGCAGCCATGCCGCCACCCGCATCTGCCGCGCGCTGGAGGACCTGGGCATCTTCTGGGCCGAGGACCCGATCGCCAAGATGGACGACGCCCGCGCCCTGGCCGACCTGCGCCGCCAGACCCGCGTGCCGATCTGCGGCAGCGAGACCCTGGGCGGCGTGGTCCCGTTCCGCGACCTGCTGGCCGCCGATGCCCTCGACATGGTCATGCTGGACCTGGCCTGGTGCGGCGGCTTCAGCGAGGGCCGCAAGATCGCCGCCCTGGCCCAGGCGTACGCCAAGCCGGTGGCCCCGCACGACTGCACCGGCCCCGTCACGCTGATGGCGGGCCTGCACCTGGCGCTGCATGCGCCCACCGCCATCTTCCAGGAGGTGGTGCGCGCGTCCCTGAGCACCTGGTACCGTGACCTGGTCACCGACCTGCCGGTGCTGAAGGACGGCATGGCCCTGGCGCCGCAGGCCCCCGGCCTGGGCACCCGCCTGCAGGACGCGGTGAAGGCCCGGCCCGATGCCACCGTGCGCGTGAGCGGCCAGGCCCGCTGACCCTTTTTCATCCAGAGATTCCATGCAAGTCACCGTCGTCGGACAGCATGTCCCCCATGTCCCCCTGCTGCAGCGCCTGCTGGGGGATGCTTTCCAGGTCCGCGGCGTTGCCTCGCTGCCGGCCGAGGGCCCGATCGAAGCCGAGGTCGTGGTCAGCACCCGCCTGAATGCCAGCGAGGCCTCGCGCCTGCAGGCCCGCCTGTTCCAGGCGCCCGGCGCCGGCCTGGACACCATCGCCCTCGACGCGGTGCCGGAAGGCTGCCGCGTCTGCAACGTGTTCGAGCACGAGATCCCGATCGCCGAGTTCGTCTGCCACGCGGTGCTGGACCAGGCCATCTTCAGCCAGCCCGTCCCCGCGCCGCTGGACGCCGCCACCTGGCCGCGCGCCTACTTCGAGCGGCCGTTCCACGACGAGGCCTTCGGCCGCCGCGCCGCCATCGTCGGCTTCGGCGCCATCGGCCGGGCCACCGCCTCGCGCCTGCGCGCGCTCGGCCTGCACGTGACCGCGGTCACCCGCCAGGGCGTTCCGGTGGAGGGCGCGGATGCGGTGCATCCGGTGGCCGACCTCGCCGGCCTGCTGCCCGCCATCGACGTGCTGGTCCTGTGCTGCCCGCTGAACGAGCAGACCCGCGGCCTGGTGGGCGAGCGCGAGCTCGCCGCGATGAAGCCGACCTCGCTGCTGGTGAACGTGGGCCGCGCCCCCCTGGTGCAGGAACAGCCGCTGTTCGACGCGCTGCAGGCCGGCCGCATCGGCCGCGCGGTGCTCGATGTCTGGTACCACTACCCGGCCGCCGGCCAGGCCGAACTGGCCCCGGCCTCGCTGCCATTCCACACCCTGCCCAACGTGCGCTGCACCCCGCACATCTCGGGCTGGACCCATGGCCTGCTGGCGCGCCGCTATGCCTTCATCGCCGACAACATCCGCCGGCTCGCCGCCGGCGAGCCGCTGCAGAACCGGGTGCGCTAGGGTGACACCCGAGCCCCGCACCGCCGTCATGATCACGACCGACTGAGGTCACAGTCGCACCCAGACAGGCCGAACGGCCGCAACCCAGGAGACAACGCATGACCCTTCACCGCCGCACCCTGCTCAAGGCCACCGCCGCCGCCGCGGGCGCCACCGCCCTGGGCGGCCCCGCCCTCGCCTCGGCCGCCACCTGGCCGAGCCGGCCGCTGCGCATCGTCATCCCCTTCGCGCCGGGCGGCACTTCCGACACCATCGCCCGCCTGATCAGCAAGCCGCTGGGTGATGCGCTGGGCGTGCCGGTGGTGATCGAGAACCGCACCGGCGCCAACGGCGCGATCGCCGCCGCGGCCACCGCCACGGCGACCGACGAACACACCATGATGCTCACCGACATGAGCTCGCTGGCGATCAGCCCCCTGGTCACCAAGGAACTGCCGTACAAGCCGGCCGACCTCAAGGGCGTGACCATGCTGGCCTACTCGCCCCACCTGCTGGTGGCCCACCCCTCGGTGCAGGCGAACACCATCACCGAGCTGGTGGCGCTGTCGAAGACGCGGTCCATGAACCTGTCCTCCGCCGGCTCGGGCTCGGCCAACCACCTGGGCGTGGTGGACATCGCCCTGTCCACCGGCCTGAAGTGGCAGCATGTGCCGTTCCGCGGCGGCGCGCAGGCGCTGGCCGACACCGCCGCCGGCAACACGCAGATCTGCCTGAACGGCATGCTGGCCACGATGCCCCTGGTCCAGGCCGGGCGCCTGAAGGTGATCGGCGTGTCCAAGCGCACCCGCACGCCGCTGCTACCCAACGTGGCCACCATCGCCGAACAGGGCGTGAAGGACTTCGAGTCCGGCACCTACCAGGGCGTGGTGGTGCCCACCTCCCTGCCCAAGGCCGCCACCGAGCGACTGGCCGCCCTCCTGATCCAGATCATCCGCTCGCCCGAGATCCGCTCGCGCCTGACAGAGGCCGGCGCCGAGGTGCTGACCTCCACGCCGCAGGAGACCAGCGACTTCCTGGCGCGCGAGAACAAGCGCTGGGCCGGCGTGATCCAGCGCGCCGGCAAGGAGCTCGAAGGCAACGTCTGACAGCGGCAGCCGGCGGCGGCAGGCGCGCCTGCCCGGCCTCGCGGCCAGGCCGGGGCGGTCAGGCCTTCTTCTTGACCGGCCGCTGCCAGTTGGGGATGCTGACCTGCTTGCCCCGGGCCACGGACAGTGCGCCCGCCGGCGTGTCCTTGGTGATGGTGGAGCCGCCGCCGATGGTGCCGCCCGCCCCCAGGGTGACGGGCGCCACCAGCACGCAGTTGCTGCCCACGTGCACGTCGGCCTCGATCACGGTGCGGTGCTTGTTGGCGCCGTCGTAGTTGGCGGTGATGCTGCCGGCGCCGTAGTTCACCCGTTCGCCCACGGTGGCATCGCCCAGGTAGGCCAGGTGGTTGGCCTTGGCGCCGTCGGCCAGGGTGGAGTTCTTCACCTCGACGAAGTTGCCGATGTGGACCTCGGCGCCCAGCTTCGCGCCGGGCCGCAGGCGGGCGAACGGGCCCACGAGCGCGCCCGCCCCCACCTCCACGCCGAGCTTCTCGCCGTCGATGTGGGTGAAGGGATGGATCACCGCGCCCGCGTCGATGCGGGCGTTGGCGATCACGCAGTTGGCGCCGATGCGCACGCCCTCGCCCAGCGACACCGCGCCCTCGAAGACGCAGTTCACGTCGATCTCCACGTCGCCGGCGCAGTCGAGCGTGCCGCGCACGTCGAAGCGGGCCGGGTCGGCCAGGCGCACGCCCTGCTCCATCAGCGCGCGGGCGCGGCGCAGCTGGTAGGCGCGCTCCAGCTCGGCGAGCTGCAGCGGGCTGTTCACGCCGTCGACCTGCACCTTGTCGGCGGTCTTGAGGGCGGCCACCGGCACGCCATCCTGCGCGGCGAACTTCACCACGTCGGTCAGGTAGTACTCGCCCTGGGCGTTGTCGTTGGTCAGGCGCGCGAGCCAGGCCCGCAGCAGCCGGTTGGGAACGGCCATGAAGCCGGTGTAGACCTCGCGGATGGCGCGCTGCGCCTCGCTCGCGTCCTTGTGCTCCACGATCGCCTGCACCGCCTCGCCCTCGCGCACGATGCGGCCGTAGCCGGTGGGGTCCGGCATGTCCACGGTCAGCAGGGCCAGCCTGCCGCCCTCGCTGGCGGCCACCAGCGCGCGCAGGGTGGCGGACTCGACCAGGGGCACGTCGCCATTGAGCACCAGGCAGGTGCCGTCCTCGGGCAGCAGGGGCAGGGCCTGCTGCACGGCGTGGCCGGTGCCCAGTTGCGGCTCCTGCAGCACCGTGTCGCAGCCGGCCAGGCCGGCGCCGGCGGCGAAGCCCCGGGCCGCCTCGGCCACCTGCGCGGCGCCGTGCCCGGTGACCACGACCACGCGCCGGGGCGCCAGCCCCGCGGCCGCATCGACCACGTGCGCCAGCAGTGCGCGCCCGCCCAAACGGTGCAACACTTTGGGCAGGTTGCTCTTCATTCGCGTACCCTTGCCGGCGGCCATCACCACCACATCCACTGCCGCCATTGACGTCATCGACTTGCCTCTTTCCTCTATGACTCGTGCCTGGAATCTCGTGCGGATTATCGGCGCGCTGGCGCTGGCCTCGGCGCTGGCGGGCTGCAGCGCGCTCCAGCTCGGGTACGCCAACGCGCCCCAGCTGGCGTACTGGTGGCTCGACGGCTACTTTGATTTCAGCGATGCCCAGACCCCGCGCGTGCGCGAGGCGCTCGAGCAGGTGCACCAGTGGCACCGCACCGAGGAACTGCCCCGGCTGGTGGCCCTGGCGCGGCAGGCCGAGCAACTCGCGGCGGGCGACTTCGGCGGGGCCCAGGCCTGCGCGCTGTACGAGAGCGGCCTCGCCCGGCTGGACGCCCTGCGCGCGCAGGTGGAGCCGGTGCTCGCCCAGTTCGCCCTCACGCTCACGCCCGACCAGCTGCGCCACCTGGCGCGGCGCTTCGAAACCAACAACGAGGACTTCCGCAAGCAGTGGGTCACCGCCTCAGCGGCCGACCGGCGCGAGCGGCGCCTCAAGCTGTTCGCCGAGCGGCTGGAGATGGCCTACGGCAAGCTGGAGGAGCCGCAGCGCGTGGTGCTGCGCCAGCAGCTCGAGGCGTCGCCCTTCGATGCGGCGCGCGTCCTCGCCGAGCGCCACCGGCGTCAGGCCGACACGCTGCAGGTGCTGCGGCAGCTGCAGGCGCCGGGCACCTCGCCGGCCGAGGCGCGCCGGCAGCTCCAGGCCCTGCTCGCGCGGGCGCAGCACTCGCCGGACCCCGCCTACCGCCGGCTCCAGGAACAGGCCACGCAGCACAACTGCGCCCTGGTGGCCGCGGTGCATGCCGCCGCCACGCCCGCCCAGCGCGAGGCGTCGATGCGGCGCCTGCGCGCCTGGCAGCGGGACTTCTCCGACCTCGCCTCGCCGAAGTAGGCGCGGCGGGGATGGCGGGGCCGCGGCCTCAGCGCACCGGCCAGACCACGCCGTTGTCGTTCAGGATCGCGTCCAGCGGCATGTCGTGCGGCTCGGGCTCGAGGTCCGGGACGAAGCCGCAGGTGAAGCCCAGGCCCACGGTGAAGGGCCGGGGCTCGAGGCTGGCCAGGGTGCGGTCGTAGAAGCCGCCGCCGTAGCCGAGGCGGAAGCCCCCCGGCCCGTACCCCACGCAAGGCACGAACAGGAGCGTGGGGACGATGATCTCGGTGTCCTTGGGCTTGGGAATGCCGTAGGCATCCTCCTCCATCGGGCAGCCGGGGAACCAGGCATGGAAGGTGAGGGTCTTGTGGACCTTGTCCACCACCGGCAGGCCGATGCGCCGGCGCTGGGGCTCATCGAGCAGCTCGCCGTCCTCCTTCCAGCGGTGCAGGGCGGGCAGCGGGTCGAACTCGCCCTTGATGGGCCAGTACGCGCCGATCACGGCGTCGGGCCGGCCCACCAGCCAGATGCGCATGACCCGCTGCAGCAGGTCGGCGCGGGCGAGGCGGTCCGGCAGGTGCAGGCGGGCATCGAGCAGGCTTTGTCGCAGGGCCTTTTTCTGTTCCGACTTGTCCATAATTCCCCGATGAAGTTCCGATTGATTCTGACACTGATCGCGGCCACCCTCGCCGGCGCGGCGCAGGCCCAGGGCCGGCCCGACCCGCGCGGTGACGAGGTCGTGCTCGAGATGGCCCAGGCCTTCCGCCAGGGCCAGCGCCCCCGCCTCGCCCAGCTCCTGCCCCAGCTGCGCGGCCACCTGCTGGAGCCCTGGGGCGCCTACTGGGAGCTGCGCGCCCGCCTCGACACCGCCACCCCGCAGGAGGTGCAGGACTTCCTCGCGCGCTGGGCCGGCACCTACCAGGAGGACCGCCTGCGCAACGACTGGCTCCTGCTCCTGGGCCAGCGCCGCGACTGGACGAACTTCGCTCCCGAGCATGCGCGCTTTCGCATGAACGACGACACGCAGGTCAAGTGCTACGCCCTGACGGTGCAGCACCTGCGCGAGGGCCCCACCCCGGCGCTGGTGGACGAGGCCCGCCGGCTGTGGTTTTCCCAGCGCGAGGCCGAGGACGCCTGCACCACGCTGGCGCGCGCCCTGGTCGACGGCCCGCGCCATGCCCGCCTGCAGCCGCTGGACGTCTGGCGCAAGGCGCGCCTGGGCGCCGAGTTCAACCGCCCGCGCATGGTGCGGGCGGCGCTGGAGATCGTCGCGCCGCAAGCCGTGAACCTGGTCGACGAGGCCCTGGCCAACCCGGTCAAGTACCTGGACAGCCGCGCCACCGCCAACTCGCGGATCCGCAAGGAGCTGGTGGTGCTGGCACTGGCCCGCCTGGCGGCCACCGAGCCCGAGACCGCCGCCGCCACGCTGGACACGAAGTGGAGCCCCTCGCTCACGCCCGAGGAGCGCAACTGGCTGTGGGGCGCCATTGGCCGCCAGAGCGCGTTCAAGCTCTCGCCGAACGCGCTGTCGTTCTACGGGCGCGTGACGCGCGACGAGGACCTCACCGACGAAATGCTCGCCTGGAAGGCCCGCGCCACGCTGCGCGCCGCCAGCACGCCGCCCTGGAAGGCGCTGCGCGAGACGATCGAGGCCATGGGCCCGGCGCTGCAGCGGGACCCGGCCTGGACCTACTGGCGTGCCCGCGCGCTGCTGGCCGCCGGCAGCGAGGCCGACCGCGCCGAGGGCCGGCGCGTGATGGAAGGCCTGGCCTCGCCGCGCGGCTTCTACGAGCAGCTCGCGCTGGAGGAACTGGGCCAGCGCATCACCGTGCCGCCGCGCCCCGCGCCGCTCACCGCCGAGGAGCGCGAGGCCGCGCGCACCAACCCCGGCCTGCAGCGGGCCCTGCACGCCATCGCCATCGGCCTGCGCGCCGACGGCGTGCGCGAGTGGAACTACACCACCAACCTGCACCGCCCCGGCGGCATGGGCGACCGCGAACTGCTGGCCGCCGCGCAATGGGCGTGCGAGCGCGAGGTCTGGGACCGCTGCATCAACACCAGCGAGCGCACCCGCGCCGAGTTCGACGTGGACCAGCGCTTCCCCATGCCGATGCGCGAGGCCGTGCTGCGCCGCAGCCGCGAGATCGCGCTGGACCCGTCGTACGTCTATGGCCTGATCCGCCAGGAGAGCCGCTTCGTGACCGACGCCCGCTCTCACGTGGGCGCCTCGGGCCTGATGCAGGTGATGCCCGCCACCGCGCGCTGGACCGCGCGGCGCATCGGCCTGAACGGCTTCAACCCCGACCAGCTGTCGGACCGCGACACCAACATCGCCATCGGCACCGCCTACCTCAAGCTGGTGCTGGACGACTTCGGCGGCTCCATGCCGATGGCCGCGGCGGCCTACAACGCCGGCCCGAGCCGGCCGCGCGCCTGGCGCAACGGCCCGGTGCTGGAGGGCGCGGCCTGGGCCGAGAACGTGCCGTTCAACGAGACGCGGGACTACGTCAAGAAGGTGCTGGCCAACGCCACGCTCTACGCCGCGGTGATCTCGGGCCAGCCGCAGTCGCTGCGCGCGCGCCTGGGCACCGTGGGCCCGCGCGACCCGAACCAGCCCGAGCCCAATCGCGAACTGCCCTGAGCCCCCCAAGGAGAAGCCGCCATGCTGCGCCTGTACATCGGCAACAAGAATTACTCGTCGTGGTCCATGCGGCCCTGGGTGCTGATGCGGCAGGCCGGCATCCCGTTCGAGGAAGTCATGGTGCGCTTCGACTCGTTCGAGCCCGGCTCGGCGTTCAAGCAGGCCCTCGGGGACATCACCCCGGCCGGCAAGGTGCCGGTGCTGGTCGATGACGGTTTCGCGGTCTGGGACACGCTGGCGATCGCGGAGTACCTGGCGGAGCGCTTTCCCGGCCAGGCCCTGTGGCCCGCTGGCGCGCAGGACCGCGCCCGTGCGCGCAGCGTCTGCGCCGAGATGCACGCCGGCTTCGGCGCGCTGCGCAGCCACTGCCCCATGAACATCGAGGCCTCGCTGCCGGAGGTGGGCGAGCGCGTGCTGCGCGAGCAGGCCGGCGTGCGCGCCGACCTCGACCGCCTCGTCGCGATGTGGACCGGCCTGCTCGCGCAGCACCCGCACCCGGACGGCCTGCTGTTCGGCGCGTTCTCGGTGGCCGACGCCTACTTCGCGCCGGTGTGCATGCGACTGCGCACCTACGGCCTGCCGGTGCCGCCCGACGTGGCGGCCTACGTGGCGCGCGCCTGCGCCCTGCCGGGCGTGAAGGCCTGGATCGAGGGCGCGCTGGCGGAGCAGGATTTCCGGGCGTTCGAGGAACCCTACCGGACGTCGCGCTGATGCAGGCCTACGAAGTCGGCGGCGCGGTGCGCGACGCCCTGCTCGGGCGCCCGGTGCATGACCGCGACTGGGTGGTGGTGGGCGCCACGCCGCAGGCGCTGGTGGACGCCGGCTACCTGCCCGTGGGCAAGGACTTCCCGGTCTTCCTGCACCCCGAGACGCGCGAGGAATACGCGCTGGCGCGCACCGAGCGCAAGACCGCGCCGGGCTACCACGGCTTCACCTTCCACGCCGACCCGAAGGTCACGCTGGAGGAGGACCTGGCCCGCCGCGACCTCACCATCAACGCCATCGCCCGCCGCCCCGACGGCAGCCTGGTCGATCCCTTCCACGGCCAGCAGGACCTGCGTGACCGCGTGCTGCGGCACGTGACCGGGGCCTTCCGCGAGGACCCGGTGCGCATCCTGCGGCTGGCCCGCTTCGCCGCGCGCTTCGCCGACTTCCGCGTGGCCCCCGAGACGATGGCGCTGATGCGCGGCATGGTCGGGGCCGGCGAGGTCGATGCGCTGGTGGCCGAGCGGGTGTGGCAGGAGCTGGCGCGAGGCCTGATGGAGGAACGGCCCTCGCGCATGTTCGAGGTGCTGCGCGAATGCGGCGCCCTGGCCCGCCTGCTGCCGGAGGTGGAGCGGCTGTGGGGCGTGCCGCAGCGCCCCGAGTACCACCCGGAAGTGGACACCGGCGTGCACCTGATGATGGTGCTGGACATGAGTGCGCGCCTGGGCGCCTCGCTGCCGGTGCGCTTCGCCTGCCTGGCGCACGACCTGGGCAAGGGCACCACCCCGGCCGACGTGCTGCCGCGGCACATCGGCCACGAGGAGCGCAGCGCGCGCCTGCTCAAGGGCCTGGCCGAGCGCCTGCGGGTGCCGGTGGAGTGCCGCGAGCTGGGCGACGTGGTGGCGCGCGAGCACGGCAACATCCACCGCAGCGGGGAGTTCGGCGCGGCCGCCCTGGTGCGGCTCCTGGAACGCTGCGACGCGCTGCGCAAGCCGGCGCGGATGGACGAGATCCTGCTCGCCTGCGAGTGCGACGCCCGCGGCCGCCTCGGCATGGAGGACGACGCCTACCCGCAACGCCCCCGCCTGCTCGCCGCGCTGGCGGCGGCGCAGTCGGTGGACACCGCCGAGGTCGCGGCACGCGCCGCGGCGGCGGGCGCCAGCGGCAAGCGCATCGGGGAGTGGATCCACCAGGCTCGGATCGAGGCGGTGGAGGCGGCGGGCGTCTGACCCGCGCGCGTGACGGCGGCCGGCCTGCCCGAGCCCGCGGCTACAGGTACTGCCCACCGATCCGGGCGGCTTCCCGGGCGGCCTGGTGCAGTCGCTCCCCCTGCCCGATCGCGAACCGCGCGACCTGCCTGGCGAAGGCCCTTTCCTCGGCCTCATAGGGCGCAGACTCGGCCAGCGCCATGGCACGGGCCACGACCGCGTCGCGCAGGCGCCGGCTCTCGCGCAGCAGCAGCTGGCGGTCGATCCCGCAGCGGTGGGCGAAGTCGGCCAGGGCGTAGGCCCTGACCTCGTCCAGGTTGAATTCATCGCCGAAGGCCATCGCCAGCTCGTGCGAGAACTGCGGGTATTGCACGACGCTGACCAGGTCGTACCAGGGCGCGTTCGCCAGGCCGGCCGGCTGGACATGGAAGGAGAAGTTCTTGCCGTGCGCGTCGCAGTTGCCGATGACGAACTGGAACAGCGCCCATCGCAGCATCTCCAGGCGGGCCGCCGCCTTGCGCGTGACATGCTGCAGCTGCTCGAACAGGCGCGGAAGGCTCATGCCGTCGCGGTAGGCCGCGACCTCGGGGCCGCTGCCGATGTGGCGTTCGTACTTGTAGCTCACCGGCAAATCGGCGGCCTGGCAGGCGTCGATGACATGGCGCCGGTCCACCGCCACGCCGCCGGCGCCGTGACGCACCACCCGGTCAAACCGGGTGACCACCAGCACCGGACGCGGCGTGCGCAGGATGGCGACCTGCGCCGCAGGCAGGCCCAGGTCACGGGCCAAGCTCATGCAGAAGTGCTCGTTGACGACCATGTGCGCCACGCCCGCCTGGTCGGGCTGCGGCTTGAGCAGGTGGGTCGACGCCAGCGGGTAGTCGGGCAGCACCAGGCGCCCGCCCCGGGCCAGGTCACCCTCCAGGAAGACGGGGAGCTTGTCCTGGTAGCCGGCGATGGACATCCGGACCTTGCCGTCCCACTCGACGAAGGGGCGCTCCGCCCGCTGCGCGATGCGCTGGTCGAGCTCGTCCAGGGTGACGACTCGCCAGGGGTGTTCGTCCGGCGGCCTGGCGCCGTCCTCGTGCGGGGCAAGGAAGCGGAAGGCGCCCGTGGTCTCCGTCCCCAGGGCCTGGATCAGGCCATGGACGTTGGTCTTGGCCACCCCGCGGACGGAGGCGACGATGTCGAGGGCGCGCCCCTCGGGCAGCAGGTTCTCGAGAAAGCGCCGCACGGAGGCGGAGCGGTGTCCGCCCGCCGGCGGTGCCAGGGGCAGGGCCGGCGACAGCGGGTAGGCGTCGGGGTCCGCCAGCCAGGCCGGGGTGTAGGCCAGGGTCCAGGCGTCGTCCAGGGGGAGGTGCCTGATGTCGGCCACGTGGCGCCGACCGGCCCACAGGGCCAGGCCCAGCACCTGGGTCATGGCGCGGCCTCGGTGCCCATGTCCCGGCCGTCGGGCAGGCTCCGCAGCCAGGGATGGTCCTTCGGGGCGACCACCAGGGCCAGCCCGAGGCCGTCGAGCACGGCCAGCAGCTTGTCCGTGCGCACGCCGCCCTGGCCGTTTTCCAGGCGCGACAGCAGGTCGACCGACACGCCCTGGAGCGCGGCGGCATCGTCGATGCGCAGGCCCTGCTGCTTGCGGTGCGCCCGCAGTTGGATCCCCAGGTCGGCCACGCTGTTCAGGACCTGGATGCCGGGCACTTCGGCAGGAGCGCTCGCGGCGCGGGACGAGGGCATGCTGGACGATGAAGTTTCTGAAAGTCCGAAATATACGGCCACAGAAGGCGATCCGCAACGTATTTTCTGAAATTCCGAAATCGCTGATGCCGGGCGGATGTTTCCGAGAAATTTTCTGAAATTCCGAAACATCCGATCCATCGGCCAGGCGCTGTGCCCGCCGGTGACAACCCCGACGCCCGCCGGCCTAGATCAGCTTGGCGATGCCTCCGGCCACCAGGCTCAGGATCACCGTGGTGGTCAGCGGGATGAACCACTCCCGCCCGAACAGCTTGAAGCGGAAGTCCCCCGGCAGCTTGCCGAAGCCCAGTTTCTGCAGCAGCGGCGTGAAGCCGCTGATCAGGACCAGGGCCAGGAAGATGACGAGGATCCAGCGGATCATGGCCTGCGCGGTCAGAGGGTGGCGGTGCGGTCGCCGTGGCGGAAGCCGACCGCGTCCCAGAACGCGCCGGCATGCAGGCCGATCACCTTGAACAGCTCGCCCATCTCGTGCTCGTGCACCAGGCGCTGGGCCGCCACGCGCTCCTGCAGCGACGCATCGGCCATGCGCTCGACCAGGCCGCAGTTGATCAGGAAGCGCGCCTGGGTGGTGTAGCCCAGCACGCCCAGCCCCGCCTCCTGCGCCGCCAGCGCGATGCCGGTGAAGTTCACGTGCGCAGTGATGTCCTTCAGGCCCACCTTCACCAGCGGGTCCGGGTCGGCCTGGTGCAGGTGGTGGCACATCAGGGTGCCCATGTGGCGCTGCGGGTGGTAGTACGCGTCCTCGGGGAAACCGTAATCGAGCAGGAAGGCGGCGCCCTGCTTCAGCCGGTCGGCCAGCGTGCGCACGAAGGCCTCGGCCTGCGGGTGGACCTCTGTGAGGTAGTCGTGGCCGCCCTCGATCTCCACCGGCGGGCGCAGCGCGGTGGGGCGGTCCTCCCAGGCGAAGCCATCGCCATCGACGACCACGCCGCGCTCGTGCCAGGTGCCGCCCGCGCGCGCGAGCAGCTTCACCGGCATGGCGTCCAGCACCTCGTTGCCCACGACGATGCCGCGCAGGTCGTCGGGCAGCTCGCCGGCCCACCGGACCCGGCCCGCGTGCGCCGCCAGCGTCTCGCGCTGGCGCTCGCGCAGCGAGCCGGAGAGGTCGACGATGGTGTAGCGCTTCACCCGGTCGCCCAGCGCGCCCAGGAGCTGCGAGGCCAGCGCGCCGGTGCCGGCGCCGAACTCCCAGACCTCGTCGCAGCCGGTGGCGTCCATCGCGTCGGCCACGGCCACGGCCAGGGCCTGGCCGAACAGGGGAGTCATCTCGGGCGCGGTCACGAAGTCGCTGCCGGAGGACGGCATGCGGCCGAACTTGCGGGTCTGGTTGGCGTAGTAGCCCAGGCCCGGGGCGTACAGCGCCTGCGCCATGAAGCGGTCGAAGGGCAGCCAGCCGCCCTCGCGCGCGATCTCCTCGCGCAGGAGCGGGTGCAGGGGGGTCGCTAAACTGGCTGCTTCGATGGACATCACCCCCCGATTGTCGTTGCAATGAATTCCCCCGCCCTGCCCACCGTGCTCGTGACCGGCGCGGCCCGCCGCCTGGGCCGCGAGATGGCCCTGGCGCTGGCCGCCTCGGGCTGGCAGGTCGCCGTGCATTACCGCAACTCCGCCGAGGAGGCGCAGCGCACCGTGGCCGACTGCGAGGTCACCAGCCTGCGCGCCGGCCATGTGGACGCGCGCCACGCCGCCTTCCCCGCCGACCTGGCCGACGAGGCCGCCACCCGCGCCCTGCTGCCCGCGGTGGCGGCGCAGCTCGGGCAGGTGGATGCGGTCGTCAACAGCGCCTCGCTGTTCGAGCACGACCTGCCCGCCACCTTCGGCTACGAGTCGCTCACGCGGCACATCGCCTCCAACGCCGGCGCGCCGGTGCTGCTGGCGCAGGCCCTGCACGACCACCTGGCCCGGCGCGACGCCACCGGCTGCGTGGTGAACATGCTGGACCAGAAGCTGTGGAACCAGAACCCCGACTTCTTCAGCTACACCCTGTCGAAGGCGGCCCTGGAAGCGGCCAACACCATGCTCGCCCTGGCCCTGGCGCCGCGGGTGCGGGTGGTGGGCGTGGCGCCGGGGCTCACGCTCACCAGCCACATGCTGTCCGACGAGAAATTCCAGGCGCTGCACCGCCTCTCGCCCCTGGGCCGCTCCTCCACGCCGCAGGACGTGGTGGCGGCCGTGCAATTCGCGCTGGCCAACACCTCCATCACCGGCACCACGCTGCTGGTCGACGGCGGCCAGCACCTGATGAAGTTCGACCGCGATTTCTCCCTGATGCCATGACCAAGGCCGGCACCCAGATCCTCACCCTCACGGGCCTGCGCTTCGATGCCAACCTCGGCATCCTGGACCACGAGAAGACCGCACCGCAGCCGATCTGCGTGGACGCGGAGCTGAACCTCGGCACGCAGCCCCTGATCCCGCACGACGACGACATCCTGCACGTGCTCGACTACCGCAAGGTGCGCACCATCATCATCGACGAGTGCACCGCCGAACACGTGAACCTGCTCGAGAGCCTGATCGGCAAGCTGGCCGCGCGCCTGATGGACCTGCCCGGCGTGATCGGCGTGCGGGTGAAGATCGCCAAGCTGGAGATCTTCGACGACTGCGAGGTCGCGATCCGCATGGAGACCGGCCAATGGTGACCGCGGCGAACCTGCCCGTGCTCGACGCAGCCGGCCTGCGAACCCTGGCCGAGGCGGCGCGCGGCGCGCCGGCCTGCGCCGCCTGCGGACCCGTCAACGGCAAGCCCGGCTGGGAGGCCGTGCCCGGCACCTTCGACGCCGCCTCCCTGCGCGCGGTGGGCACCCTGCGCCACCCCGACGACGAAGACCCGACGCTGGAGGAGTACCACCCCGCCGGCACGCACGCCTGGTCCCCCGACGCGCCGGTGTCGGTGCGCCACCACCCGTACAACCGCTGCGAGGTCTGGGAGTGCGGCGCCTGCGCCCGCGTCTTCCTGCGCTACACCGAATACGGCGGCTACTACCACGAGCAGCGGATCCGCCCGGTCGACCCGGCGCTGGTGGTGGTCGACTAGGAGGGCCTGCCGGGGAATTCCCCGGGCCCGTGCGGCAGGCCGCGCTCAGGCCCGCCGCGGCCGCACCAGCCAGGCCAGCATCACCGTCCCCAGCACCGCGGCGAGGGCCAGCCCCAGCTGCGAGGCCGGCGGCGCGCCGAACTTCAGCAGCCCGCGCACGCCCGGCACCGTCACGGCCAGCGCCAGCAGCCCGGTGGCCACCGCCGCCACGCCCCAGAACACCGCGAAGTCCCGCCCGAGCAGCGCGCGCATGCCCACGCCGGCGCTGGCGTTGAGCCACACGAGCAGCAGGTTGCCCGCGGTCAGGCCGATGAAGGCCAGGGTGCGGGCCTCGTCGGTGGGCAGCCCCACGTGCAGCCCGTACAGGTAGACGCCCAGCGAGGCCGCCAGCAGGCTGCCGCCCTGCAGCAGGGCCTGCACCAGCAGGGAGCCGCCCACCAGGGGCTCGCCGGCGGGGCGGGGCGGGCGGTCCATCACGCCGCGCTCGGCGGGCGTCTTCTCGAAGGCCAGCGAGCACACCGGGTCGATGATCATCTCGGTCACCACCACGTGCACCGGCAGCATCATGGGCGGCGCCCCCAGCAGCACCGGCAGCAGCGCCAGGCCGGCGATGGGCACGTGGATGGCCATGATGTAGGTCATGACCTTGCGCAGGTTGTCGTAGATGCGCCGGCCCACCCGCACGCCGTCGACGATGTGGCCGAAGTCCTCCTCCAGCAGCACGATGCCCGCCGCCTCGCGGGCGACATCGGTGCCGCGCACGCCCATGGCGATGCCGATGTGCGCGGCCTTCAGCGCCGGCGCGTCGTTCACGCCGTCGCCCGTCATGGCCACGGTCTCGCCGCTGGCGGCCAGGGCCTGCACCAGCCGCAGCTTGTCGGCCGGCGCGACGCGGGCGAACACCCGCACCTCGCGCACCGCCTGCGCCAGGCGGCCGTCGTCCATCTCCCGCAGCTGCGCCCCGGTGAGGGCGCCGGCGGCCGTGTCTAGCCCCGCCTGGCGGGCGATGGCCAGGGCGGTGGCGGCATGGTCGCCGGTGATCATGGCCACGGCGATGCCGGCGCGGCGCGCCTGGGCCACGGCCCCGGGCACGCTGGCGCGCAGCGGGTCCTCGAAGGCGACCAGGCCGAGGAGGGAGAAGTCGTAGTCGTGCGGGTTGTCGGCGAGCGGGCCGCTGGCGTCGCCCTCGGCCACCGCCAGCACGCGCAGGCCCTGGTCGGCCAGCGCCTGCACCCGGGCCTGCAGCGCCGCGGCCTGCTCCGGCTCGAGGTGGCACAGGTCGGCCACCGCCTCGGGCGCGCCCTTGGCGGCGATGCGGGCGGTGCCGTCCTCGCCGGTCCAGACCTGGGACATCGCCAGCAGCTGCGGCGTCAGCGGATACTCCTGCGCCAGCAGCCACTCGGGGTGCAGGTGGCCGGTGCCGGCCAGCGCCTCGTCGCCATGGGCCAGGATGGCGTTGTCCATCGGCTCCACGCCGCCGCGGCGCGAGGCCAGCATGGCGACCTCGAGCAGCCGGCGCACCGGCGGCGGCAGGTCGCCGGCCGCAGCGCCCGCGAGGTCGACATCGGCCTCGTCGGCCACCAGCCGGCGCACGCGCATGCGGTTCTCGGTGAGGGTGCCGGTCTTGTCCACGCACAGCACGGTGCAGGCGCCCAGCGCCTCGATCACCGCCGGCCGCCGCGCCAGCACCTTGACCCGCGCCAGCCGCCACGCGCCCAGCGCGAGGAAGACGGCCAGCGCCATCGGGAACTCCTCCGGCAGCATGGCCATGGCCAGGGCGATGCCGGCCAGCAGGCCCTGCAGCCACTCGCCCTCGCGTAGGCCCCACCACAGCACCAGCAGCAGGCTCAGGCCGAGGCCGCCGGCGGCCAGCCAGCGCACCAGGCGCTGCAGGTGCCGCTGCAGCGGGGTGGCGGCCAGCTCGATCGCGGCCAGCGAGGCGCCGATCTGCCCGACCCGGGTGGCCGCGCCGGTGGCGGTGACCTCGGCCACGCCGTTGCCCCCCACCGCCAGGGTGCTGGCGTAGACCAGCGGCAGGTCGTCCCCGCCCGGCTCGGCGGCCGGCGGGCCGCCCTCGGGCTGCGGCCGCTTGCGCACCGGCACCGACTCGCCCGTGAGCAGGGACTCGTCCACCGACAGCCCCGCGCATTCGCGCAGCACCGCGTCGGCCGCCACGCGCTCGCCCTCGCCCACCAGGAACAGGTCGCCGGGCACCAGCTCGCGCGCCGGAATGCGCCGGACCTCGCCGTCACGCAGCACCCGCACCTGGGGCGCGGCCAGCTCGCGCAGGGCATCGAGCGCGCGCTCGCTGCGGCGCTCCTGGCCCACCACCAGGGCCACCGTCATGACGGCGAAGAAGGACAGCAGCAGCCCCTCGGCCAGGTCGCCCAGGACCAGGTAGATCCCGGCGGCGGCCAGCAGCAGCGCGAACATGGGCTCGGTGGCCACGGCCAGCACGGTGCGGCCGAGGCCGCGGTGCTCGCGGCTTTCCAGGGCATTGGGACCGTGCTGCGCAAGGCGGCGGGCGGCCTCCTGGGAGCTCAGGCCGGTGGGCGCGGTGGGTCGGCTCATGAAGGGGGATCATAGGAGCCGGGAAGGGCGGGAATGAGACAATCAGTCCCATGAGCGCCGTCTGGATCGAGCAAGAGCCCACCCCCCTGTCCCGCGAGCAGAAGATCGAGCGGGAAACCCACAAGCTCGAGAAGCGCCTGTGCCGCCTCATGGGCCAGGCCATCGGCGACTTCAACATGATCGAGGAAGGCGACAAGGTCATGGTCTGCCTGTCCGGCGGCAAGGACAGCTACACGCTGCTGGACATCCTGCTGAAGATGCAGCAGCGCGCGCCGGTGAAGTTCTCCATCGTGGCCGTCAACCTGGACCAGAAGCAGCCCGGCTTCCCGGAGCACGTGCTGCCCGAGTACCTCACGGCCCTGGGCATCCCCTTCCACATCGAGAACCAGGACACCTACTCGATCGTCAAGGACAAGATCCCCGCGGGCAAGACGATGTGCAGCCTGTGTTCGCGGCTGCGCCGGGGCATCCTGTACCGGGTGGCCGACGAACTCGGCGCGACCAAGATCGCCCTGGGCCACCACCGCGACGACATCCTGCAGACCCTGTTCCTGAACATGTTCTTCGGCGGCAAGCTCAAGGGCATGCCGCCCAAGCTGGTGAGCGACGACGGCAGGCACATCGTGATCCGTCCCCTGGCCTACGTGGCCGAGAAGGACCTGGTGCGCTGGGCCGCGCACCGGCAGTTCCCCATCATCCCCTGCACCCTGTGCGGCAGCCAGGAGAACCTGCAGCGCAAGCAGGTCTCGGCCATGCTGCAGGAGTGGGAGAAGAAGCATCCCGGCCGCCTGGACAACATGTTCAACGCGCTGCGCCACGTCGTGCCCTCGCACCTTGCCGACGGAACGCTCTACGACTTCCAGGGTCTGAAAGCCACGGGCGTGGCCAGCGAGGACGGCGACAAGGCCTTCGACGCCGACGAGTTCCCCTCCCCCCCGCCCGGGCTGCCGGGCCTGCAGGTCGTGCCGCTGGCGTCCGGCGACTGACCCGGTTCCCCCATCCCCCAGGAGGTCCCATGAAGCATCCGGTTCCTCGTTCCCTCCTGCTGGCACTCCTCGCCGCCGCCGCCCTGCTCGCCGGCTGCGCCAGCACCTACCGGCTGGAGAACACCGTCCAGTCCTACTCCACGCTGGCGGGGGTGCCGGCGCCGGCGACCTACCGCTACGAGCGCCTGCCCTCGCAGGCCGCGGATCCGTCGCAAACCCGCCTGGAACTCGCCGCCGACGGCGCCCTGGCCCGGGCCGGCCTGCGGCGCGACGACGCCGCCGGGCGCTACGCGGTGCAGGTCTCCAGCCGCGTGCAGCAGGTCATGTCGCCCTATGCCGGCCCGCGCTGGAGCGGCTGGGGCAGCTGGGGCACCTGGAACGGCCGCCGCGGCCTGGGCGTGGGCATGGCCTACCCCTTCTGGGGCTGGGACACCGGCCCGACCTGGTACCAGCGCGAAGTCGGGCTCGTGATGCGCGACGCCACGACCGGCCGGGTCGTCTACGAGACCCACGCCTACAACGACGGCACCTGGGTGCCGCCCGAGACCGCGCTGTCGGCCCTGCTCGACGCCGCCCTCCAGGGCTTCCCCGTGCCCCCCGCCGGGCCGCGCCGGGTCGACATCGAGATCAAGCGCTGAGGCCGCCCCGCGGCGCGGCGAGGCAAAGAAATCCCTGGAAGCTGGCGGACGGCTGCCTAGAATTCCGGGCATGGAAGCCACCCGCATCATTGCCGTCCGACATGGCGAGACGCCCTGGAATGTCGACGCCCGCATCCAGGGGCAGCTCGACATCGGCCTGAACGAGAACGGCCGCTGGCAGGCCCGGCGGGTGGGCGAGGCCCTGGCCACCGAGCCGGTGGCGGCGGTCTACTCCAGCGACCTGCAGCGCGCCTGGCACACCGCCGAACACATCGCCACCGCGGCCCGCGCCCCGGTGGTGCCGGTGCGGGGGCTGCGCGAGCGCTGTTTCGGCTCGTTCGAGGGCAAGACCTTCAAGGAGATCGAGCAGGCCTGGCCCGAGCAGGCGCTGAACTGGCGCAAGCGCATCCCGGACTGGACGCCGCCGGAGGGCGGCGAGTCGCTGATCACCCTGCGCGAACGCGTCAGCCGCACGGTGCACGAGATCGCCGCCCGCCACCTGGGCGAGCTGATCGTGGTGGTGGCCCATGGCGGCGTGCTGGACGCGCTGTACCGCGTGGCCACCGGGCAGGAGGTGAACTCCCCGCGCACCTGGGAGCTGCCCAATGGCGCGATCAACCGGCTGCTGTGGACGCCCGGGGCGCTGTCGGTGGTCGGCTGGTCGGACATCCAGCACCTCGAGGGCGAGGCGCTGGGCGAGAGCAGTTTCTAGGGTGTGTCATCGGGCGGCCGGCCGAGGCCTGTGGCGGCCCCGGCGCGGCGCGCCTGCGGCCTCACCGTTGTGGCATGTCCGCCGCCGAATAGCCGAGGCTGACCGTGGCGTCCGCCGGGATGGCGGGCATCGTCGCGTTCCAGGCCTCCCAGGCCTCGCGCATGCGCGCCAGGCGCTGCGGCTCGCGCTTGCCCAGGTTGGCGCGCTCGCGGGCGTCGGCGCTCACGTCGAACAGGTAGTCGTGGCCGTCCACCCGCAGGTACTTCCAGGGCCCCTCGCGCAAGGCGCGCTGGCCGCGGTGGTTCATGCGCCAGTACATCGGCCGCTCGAAGGTGGCCGAGGGGTCCCGCAGCACGGCGGCGAGGGAGACGCCATCCCAGTCGAAGCCGGGCGCGGGGCGGGCGCCGCCGAGGTCCAGCATCGTGGCCGACCAGTCCATGGTCAGGCAGTGCTGCCCGCTCACCGAGCCGGGCGGGATCACCGCCGGCCAGTGGGCGATCCAGGGCACGCGGATGCCGCCCTCGGTGAGGTCCATCTTGCCGCCCACCAGGGGCCAGTTGTCCGAGAAGCGCTCGCCGCCGTTGTCGCTGGTGAAGACGATCAGCGTGTCCTCCAGCAGGCCCTCGCGGGCCAGCGCCTGCTCCAGCCAGCCGATGCCCTCGTCCATGTGGTGGATCATGCGGCGGTAGGTGTCGATGTTGCCGCCGTCCAGGTGGAACAGGTGGTCCTTCACGCCCTCGGACACATGGGCGTCGTCGCGGGTCTCCCAGGGCCAGTGCGGCGCGGTGTAGTGCAGGCTCAGGAAGAAGGGCGTGCCGCCGCGGGCGCCCTCGGCCATGCGCTCGACATAGTCCACCGCGCGGCGCGAGAGCAGGTCGGTGAGGTAGCCCTCCTCCGAGTGCTCGGCCTCGCCGAAGTACAGGTCGTGCGTGCCGTTGTTGCTGCAGTGGGTGAAGTAGTCCACCCCGCCCGACATCGGGCCGAAGAACTCCTCGTAGCCCGACTTCACCGGGCTGAAGGCCGGCGGGTAGCCCAGGTGCCACTTGCCGATCAGCGCGGTGCGGTAGCCCGCGTCCCGCAGCAGCGACGGCAGGGTGGGATGCGCGGGCGGCAGGCCCAGGGTGGTGCTGCCCTTGCTGCGGCTGTTGATCGGTTCGTCGGCGGCGCCGCGCAGGCGGTACTGCCAGCGCGCGGTGATCATCGCGAAGCGGGTGGGCGAGCACACCGGCGAGTTCGCGTAGCCCTCGGTCAGGCGCAGGCCGCGCGCGGCCAGGCCGTCGAGGACGGGGGAGACCGGGCCGAAGCCGGCGTCGCGCCCGCCGTAGCAGCCCAGGTCGGCGAAGCCGAGGTCGTCGGCGACGATGAAGATGATGTTGGGGCGCTTCATTCGGCCTGCATCCCGGTGGCCTTGACGATGCGGGCGTAGCGCGCGGAGAGGTCGGCCAGGCGCTTGCGCGCGGCGTCGCCGGCCTGGCCCTCGGGGACCAGGTCCAGGCTCGCGAGGCGGGCCTGGATGTCGGGGCGCTGGAGCGCCTCGGCCATGGCCTTGTGCAGGACCTGCACCACGGCGTCGGGCGTGGCGGCGGGGACCATCGCGACGTACAGCACCTCCAGCTCCAGCTCCTTGAGCCCGGCCTCGGCCACGGTGGGCACCTCGGGGAGCAGGCGCGAGCGCTGGCGGCTGGTGACGGCCAGGGGCGTGATCTTGCCGGCCTTGACGTGGGGCAGCATGCCCGGCGAGGCGAGCGCACCCGCCTCCACCTCGCCCGCGAGCAGCGCGGTGACCGCCGGGGTGTTGCCCTTGTACGGGACGTGCTGGATGCGTACGCCCGCCGCGTCCTTGAAGATCTCCAGGGCCAGGTGGCCGGGGCTGCCGCTGCCGGCGTTGCTGAAGTTCAGCGTGCGGACCTTGCCGGCGGCGACCAGGTCCTTCATCGAGCGCCAGCCGGAAGCCGGGGTGGCGCCCACCAGCAGGCCCGAGGAGGCCAGCACCATCACCGGCTTGAGGTCGTCCGCCCGGAACGGCATCGACTTGTAGAGGTGGGGATTGACGGTGAACGTGGTGTCGATGCCGAACAGCACCGTGTGGCCGTCGGCCGGGGCCTTGGCCACCTGGTCGGCGCCGATGTTGCCGGCGGCGCCAGCCTTGTTCTCGACGATGAAGGCCTGCTTGAGCGTGGCCTGCAACGCCTCGGCCATCGAGCGGGCCAGGACATCGGCCGGGCCGCCGGGCGGGAAGTTGTTGATGAATCGCACGGTCTTGGCCGGGTAGGCCTGGGCGCCGGCCAGGCCGGGGGCGAGCGCCAGGGCCAGGACGGCGGCGCCCAGCGCGCGGCGCGAGAGGAGGAGGGAGCGGTGGAAGGTCATGGTCGTCGGGGGCCGGGGGCCGGTTCGGGGTTTGCCGAATTTAGGCAGCGCGCCTTGATTGATCTAATCAACCATCCCCCGGAGTTACCCGAAGCCCGCCGCATGACCGAGCCGACGCCCTCGCACCGCCTGCAGACGATCAACGACCTGCTCCTGTACCGCCTGAATCGCCTGTCGGCCCTGGCCGGGGCGATGGTGGTGCGGCTGTGCGAGGGCGGGCATGGCATCACGCGGCGCGAGTGGGGCGTGGTCGGCCTGCTGTGCGAGCAGGGGCCGATGGCGCCCTCGGCCCTGGCCGAGCGGTTCCAGCTCGATCGGGCGCGCACCTCGCGCATGGTCGGCTCACTGGTCGACAAGGGGCTGGTCCTGCGCGAGGTGCCGCCCGGCAACCGGCGCCAGGCCCTGCTGCGCGCCACGCCCGCCGGCGAGGCGCTCTACGCGCGGCTGATGCCCCAGGTGCAGGAGATCAACCGGCGCGTCCTGGCTGCGCTGTCCGATGCGGAGATGGCCCAGCTCGATGGCTTCATCGGCCGGCTGCAGGCCTCGGCCGACGCGCTGCGGCAGGAACTGGACACGCAGCTGCCGAGGGCGCAGCGGCGCCTGGGCCAGCGGCGCCGGGGCGGCGCGGGCGCGCCGGGCTGACGGCCTGGGCGGCGCGGGCGGCCCTGGGACGCAGGGCGCCCCGGCCACAGGGCTCAGCTCCGGCTCAGCCCCGGCGCAGCCGCACGCCGCCGTCCACCACCGGCTCGCCGTCCTCCTTGGTGAAGGGCGCGAGCGGCCCCACCGGCAGGATCTCGAGCACGGCCTCGGAAGGCCGGCACAGGCGGGTGCCGAGCTCGGTCACCACCACCGGGCGGTTCATCAGGATCGGGTGCCGGACGATCTGGTCCAGCAGCTGGTCGTCGGTCCAGGACGGGTCGCCCAGCCCGAGTTCGGCATAGGGCGTGCCCTTCTCCCGCAGCAGCGCGCGCACCGGCTGGCCGGTGGCCGCGACCAGGGCCTGCAGCGTCTCGCGCGAGGGCGGCGTCTTGAGGTACTCGACCACCACCGGCTCGATGCCGGCATGGCGGATCAGGGCGAGCACGTTGCGCGAGGTGCCGCAGGCGGGGTTGTGGTAGATCGTGACGGTCATGGGGGGTCCTTCCTGGAGGTCTCTCGGTTCGCTGTCATGACGCTGCGGGTGCCACCAGCGCCTGCAGGGCCGCCACGCCCACCGGCGCGCGGGCCTGCCACGGCAGCACGAACAGCCGCTGCGCCAGCCCCTGGCGGATCCGTTCGACCTGCCGCGCCTCGCCCGCCAACCGCGCCTGCAGCAGCGGGTCACGCGGGCCGGCCGCGAGTACCGAGCGATTGAGCACCCAGGCATACGGCTCCACCTGCGCGCGGCGCAGGTCCTCCTGCAAGGCGGCGGCCTGCGACACCGGGGTGGTTTCGGGCAGCGTGACGAGGATCACCTGCGTGTATTGCGGGTCCTGCAGCCGCATCAGCGGCGTGACCACGCGCGCGCCGGTGCGCTCGCCGAGCCCGCGCAGCATCTGGCGGTGGTAGGCGCCGGTGGCATCCATCAGCAGCAGCGAGTGGCCGGTGGGCGCGGTATCAATCACCACGAACGAGCGCGAGGCCTGGGCCACGGTGTGCGAGAAGGCATGGAACACCGCCACCTCCTCGGTGCAGGGGGACTGCAGGTCCTCCAGCAGCAGCGCGCGCTCGTGCGCGTCCAGCCCGCGGCCCCGGGTGGCCATCATCTTGTCGATGTAGCGCTGCGTCTCGGCCTTCGGGTCGATGCGGCTCACCTCCAGCCCCTCGACCGCGCCCGCCAGCGTGAGGCCCAGGTGGGCCGCCGGGTCGGTGGTGGTGAGGTGCACGCGGTGCCCCCGGGCGACCAGGCCCAGCGCCAGCGCCGCGGCGATGGTGGTCTTGCCCACGCCGCCCTTGCCCATGACCATGACCAGCCCCCGGCCCTGTGCGGCCAGCTGGTCGGCCAGCCGGTCCAGCCCGGGCAGGTCCAGGCCGGCGGCCGAGGCGGTGGGCGCGGCGGGCGCGATCGCCCGTGCCGCGTCGTCCCGCAGCAGCGCCCGCAACGCCGGCAGTCCCACCGAGTCGAACGGGCGCAGCGGCACCTCCGCCCGCGGCAGGGCCCGCAAGGGCGCCGGCATCTGCGCGATCGCCGCCTCGCCCTGGCGGGCGATGGCCTGGGCCACCGGGTCGTCCGGCACGCTGGGGCGGAACACGGCGTTGACCACGAGGCACTGGCGCTCCAGCCCCAGCGTGCGCAACTCCTCGCTGGTGCGCGCCGCCTCGGCCAGCGCGCCCGACTCGGGGCGGGCGACCAGGACCACCGTGGTCAGCGCCGGGTCGGTCAGGGCGGCCAGGGCCTGGTTGAAGCGGGCCTCCTGCATCTTCAGGCCGGAGTGCGGGCCGAGGCAGGAGGCGCCGCGGTCGTTGCCGGCCAGGAAGCCGCTCCAGGCCTTGGGCAGGCTCAGCAGGCGCAGGGTGTGGCCGCTGGGGGCCGTGTCGAACACCACGTGGTCGTAGGCGTCGGCGCCGCCGGCCAGCAGGCCGGAGAACTCGTCGAAGGAGGCGATCTCGGTGGTGCAGGCGCCCGAGAGCTGCTCCCGTACCGTCGAACGCTCCTCCTCGGGGGCGTCGGCCATCTGCGCCATCACGCGGCTGCGGTAGTGTTCGGCGGCGGCGTCCGGGTCGATGTTGGCGAGCGAGAGGCGCCCGACCCCGGGTACGGGCACCGGCCGGTTGGACAGCGGCACGCCCAGCATCTCGTCGAGGTTGGAGGCCGCGTCGGTGCTCACGAGGAGGACGCGGCGGCCGGCGTCGGCCAGGGCGATGGCCGTGGCGGTGGACACCGAGGTCTTGCCGACGCCGCCCTTGCCGGTGAAGAAGATGAAGCGCGTGGGGGATTCCAGCCATTGCATGGTGCGAGGCTCCGGTAGTCAGGAGGGGCCGACCGGCTCGTCACGGGCGATGCGCCCGTCCACCAGCTCGATCAGGCGGTCGCAGCGCGCCGCCAGCCGCGGGTCGTGCGTGACCACGATGAACGAGGTGCCCCGCTCGGCATGCATGCGTCGCAGCAGCGCGAAGACATCGTCCGAGGTGGCGGTGTCCAGGTTCCCGGTGGGCTCGTCGGCCAGCACCAGCGCCGGCTGCAGGATCAGCGCACGGGCGATGGCCACCCGCTGCTGCATACCGCCGGAGAGCTCCAGCGGCCGCTTGTCCATGGCGTGGGACAGGCCCACGGCGGCGAGCAGCTCGCGCGCCTGCGCCAGGCGCTGCGGCGTGACGCGGCCCTCGGCGGCGAGCGCGGGCAGGGTCACGTTCTCCAGCGCGGTGAAGGCGTGCAGCAGGTGGTGGAACTGGAACACGAAACCCAGCGTGCGCTGGCGGCGCAGGGTGAGCGCGTCGTCATGGAGCGCGGACACGGACTGCCCCTGCAGGACATAGTCCCCCGAGGTCGGGCGCTCGAGCAGGCCGATGATGTTCAGGAGCGTGCTCTTGCCCGAGCCGGAGGGCCCGACCAGGGCGGCGAACTCGCCCTCGTCGATGCGCAGGTCCAGGCCGTGCAGCACCTCGGTCTCGCTCGGCAGGCCGAGGTTGTAGGACTTGCCCAGGCGGTGCAGCTCGATCAGGGGGCGGGCCATCGGGTCCTCACAGCCGGATTGCCTGCGCCGGGTCCATCGCCGCGGCGCGGCGCGCCGGCATGATGGCGGCGAGCACGCCGCACACCAGGGCCAGGGCCGCCACCTGCACGGCGGTGCGCGGGGGCAGGGTCACGAAGAACAGCGGCTGGCCGTCCGAGCCGCGCACGAAGTTCGTGAAGGCCCAGATCATGACGACCGCCAGCACGATCCCCAGCGCCGAGCCCAGGGCGGCCACCATCGCGCCCTGCACCAGGAAGACCCGCTGCATCTGCCCGCGGGTGGCTCCCATGGCGCGCAGGATGCCGATCTCGCGGCGCTTCTGCACCACCGAGACCACCAGCACGCTGGCGATGCCCAGCACCACCACCGCCGCGACCACGACGCGGATCAGGGTGGTGCTGACGGTCTGCGCGTTGAGCGCGGAAACGAGCTGGGCGTTGCTCTCCTGCCAGCTCTCGATCTTGTACGGGTGGCGCTGGCGCAGGGCGTCGGTGACCCCCTGCGCGGCCCACACGTCGCGCAGCGCGAGGTCCAGGCCGGTGGCGCCGCCGGGCAGCGCGAACAGGGCCTGCGCGGTGCGCAGCGGCACGATGGCGGTGCGGCGATTGAGGTCGCGCAGGCCGAGGTCCACCAGGGCGGTGATGCGCACCGAGTCGTTCGTGGAGGCCGTCTGCAGGGTGAGGCGGTCGCCCACCTGCAGGCCCAGGTCGATGGCCAGCTCGCGGCCGAGGATGGCGTCGCCCGGCTCCAGGCGCGCGGCACCGGCCACCACCTTGCTTCGCAGGCTGACCAGGCGGTCGTAGCGATCGAGCTCGACGCCGGTCACCGCCACCGCCAGGCTGGCCTCGCCGCGCAGCGCCAGCCCGCTGCCGGACACCAGCGGCGAGACGGTGGCAATGGCCGGGTCGGCCTCGAGTAGCGGCACCAGCGCCTGCCAGTTGGCGACGGAGCGCAGGCGCTGGGCCCGGGCCTGCGTCTGCGTGAGCGCGGTGGCCTGCGGCGGCAGGGCCAGTGCCGGGGTGACGCGCTCGTCGGGCGCGCGCAGGGTGACATGGGCCTGCGCGCCCAGGGTCTTGGACAGGGTGTTGCCCTGCAGGCCCTCGACCAGGGCGGAGATGTAGGCGATGACGGCCACGCCCGCAGCGACGCCGACGACGATCAGCAGGGTCTGCATGCGGCCCTCGCGCAGGAAGCGCATCGCCACCCGCCATTCGAAGCCGAGGCCGAACCCCATGCCGCCTCAGCGCCCCATGGCGCTGCTGAGGGCGCGCCCCATCTCGCCGGGCGTGTCGATGCGCGGGATGCCGGCCGTTCCCTGCGGCTGCCAGGCCCTGGCCTGGGGCCGCACGCGCTGGCCGGCCTCGACGTCGGCGCCGAGCAGTACCAGGTCGCCGGCCGCCAGGCCCTGCACCACCTCGGCGGCCTCCAGGGTGCGCAGCCCGAGCTGCACCGTCCGCAGCTCGGCCCGGCCGTCACGCGCCACCAGCACCGACTGCGTCCCGCGCAGGGCGGACAGCGGGATCACCAGCGCCTGCTCGCGCGCGCCGGTCTGCACCTCGACCGAGACGGTGAGGTCCTCGCGCAGGAACGCCGGCGGCGGGCCCTCCAGGGCGAACTTGACCTCCACCGCGCCACGCTGCGCGTCGACCGCGGGCGACAGCGAGATCACGCGCGCGGCGAAACGCTGGCCGGGGAAGGCGTCGGCCACGACCTGCGCCGGCTGCCCCACCTGGAGCTGCTCGAGGAAGCGCTCGTCGACCGGGGCCACCAGCTGCGTGGGGCCGGCCAGGGCCAGCGAGAGCAGCGCGCGGCCGGCCTGCACGATCTGGCCGGGCTCGACGTTGCGCACCAGCACCCGCGCGGCGCGCGGGGCGAGGATGCGGGCCTGGCCGAGCCGGGCCTGGGCCGCCTGGGCCGCGGCGGCGGCGGCCTCGCGCTGGGCCAGGGCGACATCGACGGCGCGGCGCGCGTCGTCATTGCGCGAGGCGCTGAGGAAGCCCTGGGCCACCAGCGCCTGGGCGCGTTCGAGTTCGGCGCGGGCATTGCGCAGCGTAGCCTCGGCCTGGACCTCGGTGGCCCGGGCCTGCAGCCAGGTGGCGCGCAGTTCGTCCGACTCCAGCTCGATCAGGGGCTGGCCGGCGCGCACCGTGTCGCCCTGCACCACCAGCACCCGGGCCACGCGGCCGGTGACGGTGGCGCCGACGTCCACGCGCGAGAGCGTGGCCACGCGGGCCGAGAACTGCAGGGTGCGCACCAGCGGCGCGGACTGCACCTGCAGGGCCGGTGACAGCGGCGGTCGCAGCGCCATCACGCCCCCGGCGGCGAGGGCGGCGGCCAGCACCGCCAGCCCGGCGATCCAGGCCCACCTGCGTGAGGGAGTGGTCTGCGGGCCGGCCACCGGGTCAGGCCCCGTCGGCGAAGAGCCCGCCGGCGGCGGCGGGGGGCGCCACGCCGAGGTGGCGGAAGGCGGCCAGCGTGGCCACCCGGCCGCGCGGGGTGCGTTGCAGGTAGCCCTGCTGGATCAGGTAGGGCTCGATCACGTCCTCGATGGTGCCGGACTCCTCGCCGATGCTGGCGGCGATGTTGTCCAGGCCCACCGGGCCGCCGTCGAAGCGGTGCACCACCGCCTCGAGCAGCTTGCGGTCCATCACGTCGAAGCCCTGCGGGTCGACATCGAGCATGGCCAGCGCCTTCTGCGCGATGTCCTGGGTGATGCGGCCGTTGCCCTTGACCTCGGCGTAGTCGCGCACGCGCCGCAACAGCCGGTTGGCGATGCGGGGCGTGCCGCGCGAGCGGCGGGCGATCTCCATGCCGCCCTCCGGGTCCATCGGCGCGCCGAGCAGGCCGGCGCTACGCTGGACGATGCGGGCGAGTTCGTCCGCGGTGTAGAACTCCAGCCGCGCCACGATGCCGAAGCGGTCACGCAGGGGGTTGGTCAGCATGCCGGCGCGGGTGGTGGCGCCCACCAGGGTGAAGGGCTGCAGGTCCAGCTTGATCGAGCGTGCGGCGGGGCCCTCGCCGATCATGATGTCGATCTGGTAGTCCTCCAGCGCGGGGTAGAGGATCTCCTCCACCACCGGGGAGAGGCGGTGGATCTCGTCGATGAACAGGACGTCGTTCTTCTCGAGGTTGGTCAGGAGGGCCGCCAGGTCCTTGGGCTTCTCCAGGACCGGCCCGGAGGTCTGGCGCAGGTTCACGCCCAGCTCGTGGGCGATGATGTGCGAGAGGGTGGTCTTGCCCAGGCCCGGCGGGCCGAACAGCAGCACATGGTCCAGCGCCTCGCCACGGCGGGCTGCCGCGCCGATGAAGATCTCCAGCTGCTCGCGCGTGCGGGCCTGGCCGACGTATTCCTGCAGCAGCTTGGGCCGCAGGGCCCGCTCGATCGCCTCCTCGGCGGGCGAAGCCGGCGCGGCGGAAACCACGCGCTTGGCGGGCGGAGGCGCGAAATCGTCGGTGTGGATCGTCATTTCAGGATGGATGGTACCGCCGGCCCCACCCCACCCCGCTTGCTCGGCCTCAAGTGCCGGGCACGTCGCCCAGGTAGGGCCGCAGCGCGGGGTACTCCCGGTCGATGCGGCCGTAGAAGTCGTTGCGGCCCGGGTCCGCGCAGCTGGCCAGGCCCGCGAACAGGTGGCCGGCCACGTAGCGCCGGCCGCCCGCCGCGACGAAGGCGGCCGAGCCGCTGCTGCCGCTCTCGGTGGTGCCGACGCGCCACCCCAGGGACAGGTAGTTGCCCTCGGTGCCCGCGACCGTGGAGCAGCGGGTGCCGTCGCAGTCGGCGTACGACTGCACCGAGCCGACGCTGAGCTTGAGGAGGTCGCCGCCCGCGTGGTGCAGGCTGGCCACCTCGGAGCCGACCGCCACCGGCCCGAGCAGCACGCCGGCATGGACCACGCCGGCCGGCAGCGACTGCTCCAGGCGCAGGAAGGCGGTGTCGGTGGCGGCGTTCGCGTGCAGCAGCGTGGCGCCGCCGTGCCGCTGGGTGGCCGCCGGGTCGAGGCGGTCGCTGCCGCAGGCGGCGGCGCGGTAGAACCAGTAAGTGGAGGCGGTCGAGGCCGCCGCCTGGCTGCCGATGCAGTGGTTGGCATTGAGCATCCAGGGCGTGCCGGTGGCCGCGACATCGGCCAGCAGCGTGCCGGTGCAGACGAAGGCCTGGCCATCCTCGATGAACTCGAGCCGCGCCACCGAGCGCTGGTCGGACTCGTAGGCGGGCGAGCAGGCGGCGTCGGCGTTGCAGGTGCCGGCCTCGCCGACCTTCAGCGCCGCGGCGCGGGTGACGGCGGCATGGGTCCACCACAGGTGGGCCGCCTCCGGGACCGCGAGCGCCAGGTCCGCCGGGGTGCTGCCCGCCGGCAGGGTGACCTGCAGCAGGGCCTCCTCGCCGGCCACCGCCGGCAGCCAGTAGCGGCGGCCGGCGACGCCCGCGGCGGCGTCACGCGCCAGGGCGGCGAGCACCTGCCCGCCCGCCACGGCCTGCGCCGGGCCCTGCGCCCCGGCCACCCGCAGCACCGCGCCGGCGGGCAGCCGCTCGACGCGCAGCGCCAGCGGCAGGCCGGCCGCGCCGGGGGAGCGCACCCGCAGGGCCGCGGCCTG